>NZ_JACUUA010000332.1 GCF_014859565.1 Marinospirillum sp.
CAGATCGGACGGTGAATTCTTTCTGGGTAACGGGTTGGTTGTTACGCATATTCTGTGCTCCTGTTGAAGCTGCTATTTTATAAGCACATACTAGCCCCATCAGTCACAAGATAAGAATGCATCAAGTCATGAAAAGCGCAGAAAACCCCGCACCTTGAAACATTCCTGATACATTTGAAATGAAATGTAATTTGTTTTTTGACAGAAAGGCAAACCAGATCAGGATTAACCTGCGTTGCTGGAATACAAGCCTTGTATCTGATCGACCAGTGCCACCGGATCAAAGGGTTTGGCAATCACCCCCAGCATTCCCGGCTGAGTATATTCAGCGGGTGTTTCCTGGCAGAGTTTTGCCGTCAGCAGTATGGCTGGCAAATCGATATATTCCTGCCTGGATCTGATCTGGCTGAACAACTCCAGTCCGGTCATGCCCGGCAGCATCAAGTCCAGCAACAATAGATCCGGTTTAAAACCATCCAACTGCTTTAATGCTTCGCTGGCATCCTCTGCCAGGCAGATCTGAAATCCACCCAGCTTGCTTAACGCCAGATCAAGAATCATACGAATGTCAGGGTCATCTTCCACACAGAGGATTTTATGAAGCTTGTTCATGGCTCACCTCATCCATTTCATTACAGGAGGTATCCATCCGTGGCAGCTCAAGGAAAAAACAACTGCCACTGCCGGGTAATGAGCTGAAACCGATTCGCCCATTCATGGCAGTTAACAGCTCCCTGGTGATGGCAAGACCCAGCCCGGTGCCACCCGCACGCAGACCCTCACTGGAGTCAGCCTGGGCAAAGCGCTCAAAAATACGCGACTGAAATGCCAGAGGAATACCCTCACCCTGATCTGTCACCGTGATGCGTACCTTGTCTTTAGCCCGTGTCACCAGTACTTGTACCTGCGTATTACGCGGCGAAAACTTCACAGCATTGGACAGCAGGTTAGTCATCACCTGATTAAGACGTGCTGCATCGACCATCAGCAGTAAAGGCTTGGCAGGCTGCTCCAAACGGATCTTTATACCCTTTTGATCCCTGGCAAAAGGAGAAAAATCGGCCACCAACTGCTCTAATAAAGGTTGCAGCGCCTGACATTTCATATCCAGCCGTAACTGGCCTTTGTTGAGACTGGCAAGATCCAGCAAATCATTCACCAGCAAACTCAGTCGTTTGGCATTACGTTCTGCGATCTGCAACAAACTGGCCTGCTGATCAGGGTATTGCTGCATACTGCCACTGCTCACCAGACTTAAAGCACCAACAATTGAAGTTAAGGGTGTTCGTAACTCATGGCTGACCACCGCAACCAGCTCATCCTTGACACGAGCCTGTTCATCCCGCCATAACTGCAGGCGGTTGAAGGCTTCAAACAACTGAGAGATCTCGTTGTCTCCAGTGATTTCCAGCGGCGCCAGCACTTCACGACGACTCACTGCCTGCTGGATCTGCGCTATAGCCTGGCGTACAGGACGCAGCACTCGGTGTAGCAACATGGCTCCCAGCAAGGTGATGGATGCAAAAATAACCAGCAGAATCAGGGTGTAACGCCCCAGCAGTCCATCTACTGGTGCAAACACCTCGGACTCAGGCGCCAGCTTGATCACACTCCACTGCATCTCCGGGTAATCACTGCTGACATACAACCAGGCACGCTGCTGCTGATCTACCACTCGCCCGGAGTCATGCCCAGTCAGAATGGCATCCAGAACCGGATCTTCACCCTTCCGGGGCAAAGGCTGCAAAATTTTATTGGCATCCGTGGCGGCGATATAAACCCGGTTGGGACGATCAATAATCAACAACTGCCCCTGAGTTGCGGCAATCTCTTTGCGCAACTGCTTGAACAGTGGAGCTGCTGCCAGTGAACTGTTTCCCACCAGAATACCCAGCAACTGCTGATTTTCATCCAGCAGTGGAGTCGCTATAAAATAATAGGGAATCCCAGTGGTGCGACCGATCATAGCCGGGCTGATCACCGTCTTTTTTTCCGCTATGGCCTGCTGAATAAAAGCACGATCACTGTAATTAGCTCCTAATCGTGCAGGTACATTCGGGTAATCAACCAGCATTGTTGCTTCAGCATCCAGCAAACCAAAATCATTAAAACGACCGGACAACCAGGCGGTATGCAGGTGTTTTTGCAGTTGATCCAAAGACAGCAGTGCCTTGCCGTCATGCAGAAAGGGTGCATGCGCTTCCAGCACTGTCTGACGCTCCAGCAAATCATTGCGGATTCTCAGCACCTGCTGGCTCACCAGCCCACGCTGCTGCTCAATAAAAATCCCCTGAAACTCTGCCTGCAGGTAAAACCGCGCCAGATAACCGGAAACCAGCAAAAGCACCACACAAAAACCCAGCAGCAACAACTGCATACGGGTTTGCAGATTCCAGTGTAACGGCAGATTTTTTTTCAAAACAGGCCTACCTTTTAGCCACACTTACAGAAATTTCACTCTGTATCAGCTTAAACAACACTTCGCTCTGCAGTTGCAGTTGCTGCTGCGCTGCAACAGAAATAATGCCTGGCGCATCACTGATTAATTGCCACAGGAGTCGCTCAAATACACGGGCAGATTGGCTGATTGTGTTCATCTGATAACTACCCGTCGCTCCAACCAGATTATGAACTTCCCGGTGCAATAGTTTCAACTCTGCCGTATCCAGCTGACCGCTGTTTGCCAGCAGACTGTTCAACATCTGAGCAATTTTGTGCTCACGTTCAGGCAGGCGCTGGATAAAACCGGCCTGCAACTCAACAAACTCGGCTTCGAGAGCAGTAAGATCAAGGGATTGCTGCGGATATAACGACATAGATACTGCCCTCCATAGGATCACTGACAGGTTACACTGCTGCAAGCAACAATCGCCAGCACTGAATACTCTAACCAGATTTATCCAAAACAAAACGGATACACTTTTAATCCCGCATTATTCATGAGGCTGTGAATCAGCCTCTCCGAACCGCTGTTTGACCC
>NZ_JACUUA010000333.1 GCF_014859565.1 Marinospirillum sp.
TTCACGGTCACACCCATCGACCGGCGGTGCATGATCTGAATATCCAGCTGCAGGGACAAACCACACCAGCCAAGCGTTATGTGCTGGGCGACTGGAGCGACCAGCAGGGCTGGAAAATTGAACTGGATGAACAGGGCTTACATCTACAAAGCTTTGGTTATTCATAACGCAACACCTTGCACTCCCGCCACACCCGACTAGGCTTGAGATAATCCATAGAGGATTTTTTCATGCGTATTGCTTTGGCTCAAAACTTGTCACCCTCCTCCCCGGATGCTGCACTGCTTCAACTGGAAGAACACTGCAACACCGCTGCTCATACTGGGGCTGATTTATTAATCACTCCGGAATTAAGCCTGACCGGTTATGGTTTAAAAACGCTGGAGCTGATGAAACTGGCAGAAATACCTCTGCTGGGGCCACTGACCAGCCGTGCCAGCGAACTGGCGCGCCAATACAATCTGGCACTGGTGGTCGGTTACCCAGAAGTAGCCACCGGTTCGCTGCCTTACAATGCCGCACTGCTGATTTCCAACGAAGGTGAGCCACTGCTCAACTACCGCAAGACCCACCTGTTCGGAGAACTGGATCGGCGCCGTTTCACGCCCGGTGAGCGGCTGATGAAACCGGTGGAATGGCAGGGCTGGCTAATCAACCTGGCAATCTGTTATGACGTGGAATTTCCAGAAGTGGCCCGCAGCCTGGCCTTGAAGGGTACTGAGCTGCTGCTGGTACCCACCGCCAACATGCACCCTTACACCAGTGTTGCTCAACGCCTGGTGCCAGCCCGTGCGGAAGAAAACACCCTGTTTGTGGCCTATGCCAATTATTGCGGACAAGAAGCCGAACTCCACTACTGTGGCTACTCCTGCATCTGTGACCCCTTGGGTGAAAACCTGGCATGTGCGGATGATGCCCCAGGGCTGTTACTGGTTGATTTGCCACACCGCCAGTTACTTCATGCACGCCAGCAACTCACCTACCTGAAAGACCGGAGACCCAACCTGTATGAGTGATACCAGCTCACCCCATCAGAAACCCTTTGCCTTGTTCGGGCCGGATTTCACCTTTGCTTATGATGACTGGCTGCAACATCCGGCCGGGCTCGGCCAGTTGCCAGCCACACAACACGGCACCCGTGTCGCC
The DNA here is from genome assembly GCF_014859565.1 of Marinospirillum sp. The sequence continues at coordinate 1,147 of NZ_JACUUA010000333.1, forward strand.
ATCATTGGTGCTGGGCTGGCTGGGATGGTGTGTGGTCACGAGCTGATGAAACTGGGCTTGCAGCCAGTGGTGTATGAAGCCGGACGCCTTGGTGGTCGTTTACGCTCAGCCGTGTTTGATGGCAGTGATGGCGTGATTGCCGAGCTGGGCGGCATGCGTTTTCCCCGCTCTTCTCGTGGTTTTTACCACTATGTGGAACAAACCGGACTGCGCACGGCTCCCTTCCCCAACCCACTGACGGAAGCCGCCGGTTCCACCGTGATCGAACTGGAAGGCGAGCGCTTTTATGCCCGCCGACTCAGTGACCTGCCACCGCTGTTCCAGCAAGTAGCTAAGGCCTATGACCAGGCACTGGAAGAACAGGCCAGTTTCAGCGCCCTGCAGGAAGCCATCCAGCGACGGGATGCCGCTGCCGTAAAGGCCATCTGGAATCCACTGGTGAAAGACTGGGATGAACGCACCTTTTATGACTTCATTGCATCCTCTCGTGCCTTTCAGCAACTGAGCTTCCGGCATCGGGAAGTTTTTGGTCAGATGGGATTTGGTACTGGTGGCTGGGATTCTGACTTTCCCAATTCCATGCTGGAAATCCTACGTGTCAACGCCACTCGCTGTGATGAAGATCAACACCTGATCATTGGTGGTGCTGAACAGTTGCCACAGCGCTTATGGCAACAACCGCTGCAGCAGGCTGTTCACTGGCCAGCCGGCACCAGCCTGCAACAACTGAATCAGGGCGCACCACGACCAGCCGTTCGGCGCATCCACCGCAATGCCGAAGGTCAGCTCACCCTCACGGATAGCCGCGGCCATCAGGAAAGTTTTGCTGCCGTCATCACCACCTGCCAGAGCTGGCTGCTGACTACCGCCATCGATACTGAAGAAAACCTGTTCAGCCAACCCCTGTGGATGGCACTGGATCGCACCCGTTACATGCAGTCAGCCAAAACCTTTGTAATGACGGATCGCCCCTTCTGGAAAGACAAAAACCCGCAAACTGGGGAAGACTGCATGTCGATGACCCTGACCGACCGTTTGACCCGTGGCACTTATCTGTTTGATCAGGGAGACAATCGCCCAGGCGTGATTTGCCTGAGTTATGCCTGGATGTCGGATGCATTAAAAGTGCTGCCACTGGATGCAGAAAAGCGTGTAGAACTGGCACTGGCGGCACTAAAAAAAATCTATCCGGATGTAGATCTGGCCAGCCATATCCGCGGCAATCCCATCACCGTCAGCTGGGAAAGCGATCCTAACTTCCTTGGTGCCTTCAAGGGTGCACTGCCGGGGCATTACCGCTACAACCAGCGGATGTACAGCCACTTTATGCAGGATCAATTGCCCGCCGGGCAACGCGGGCTGTTTCTGGCCGGTGACGACATCAGCTGGACTCCCGCCTGGGCCGAGGGTGCGGTGCAAACGGCGTTAAATGCCGTGTGGGGCGTGCTGCACCACCTGGGCGGTCACACCCACCCGGACAACCCCGGCCCCGGTGACTGCTGGCAAACCTGGCAGCCAATTACACTTGGTAACTAAGCAAGCACAAAAATAGAACGAATATTTTTTGTGCACCAAAAGAATGCAAAACACCCCCTCGACCACCTCAAGATGCGCACTGTATCGGTGCGCTTCCATGCATTTTTTATGCAGATTACCTTGCATCCTACTGAAATAAAAAGGACTTTATTTGTGGCCTACATCTTGCTTGTCACTTGCCATCCTTGATTTACATCAAATAATAACAGCACCAAAAACTTCCATAACTTTTTTACATGCATCTGCCGGAGACTGCTGATGACACAACTGATTAGCCATAATAT
>NZ_JACUUA010000061.1 GCF_014859565.1 Marinospirillum sp.
CAACTGGTGGTGCGGTTTTCTGGACTGAACACCCAGACGGCTTAACTGATTTTTGTCATTTCCAACAGTCCACTATACTCAATCGACTAATTGCAGCCGATAAGCCAAGGCTCTTCTGTACTCGCCAACAAATATGGCGTCTAATGGCAGAATCCTACAAAGTTATTCTGTATTGGATTGACACAAATGCCAGTGCGCAAAATCCCTAAAAACTACCGCAACGTCACCGGCGTGGCTTCTCACCACAAGGCTACCGGACGTGCTCAGTTTGAATCCACTCTCGAACGTGACTTCCTTACACTGCTTGAGTTCAACCCGGCCGTCGAAAGCTTTGAAGTGCAGCCAGTCACTATTCACTGGCTTGATGAATCGAATAAGAATCGCACCTACACACCCGATGTTTTGGTCTATTTTCACAATCCCCGTCACCCCACCACCCTTTACGAAGTGAAGTATCGCAACGAGCTTAAAGAGCACTGGCTGGATCTGAAACCCAAGTTTAAAGCTGCCTTGCAGTTCGCCAGGAGCAAGGGGTGGCGGTTTAAACTCATTACTGAGATGGAAATACGTGAAACCAGCCTGAAAAACGCAAAATTCCTGCTTCCTTTTGTTAAAAAAGGACCTACATCAGAAACCGATATGGATATTCTGGATACAGCCATCGAAAGTTTGATCCATTCAACCCCCAAAGATCTTCTGGCCTACATCTATCAGGATCAATGGAATCAAGCTCGTTTACTACCTACACTCTGGTATCTGATAGGAACACGACAAATCGCCACTGATCTGGATCAGCCTCTGACCATGTCGAGCAGAATCTGGAGGCTAAATGCATGAGCCAACAACTGCTTCTTAAACGTGGAAAGCGCGTCAGTTACCAAGGGCGCTCGTACCGGATCGTTCAGTTTCTTTCTCTGCAGCTGGCTGAACTGATTGCGGAAGATAACCACGAAGTCATCAACGCCAACATTACTGATTTGCAGGCTCCGGACACAGACACTGAGCTTGTAAAGCGGCCAGATCTGACACTGATTGATGACCATGCCTGGGAAATCGCTCGCAACCGCCTGCAGATAATTAAACCCCTTCTCCATTTGCCTTCCAGAACTCGGGCACAGGTAGCAGCCCATGCACAGGAACACTCGGTTTCAACCAACACCCTGTACACCTGGATCCGAGCTTTCGAGAGTTCCGGTGTTTTATCCTCGCTACTCCCCAAGGTGCGTAAAGACAAAGGAGCAACCCGGCTGACACCCGAAGTTGAAGAGATTATCCATGAAGCCATGGCCACTGATTTTCTGACTTTGCAGAAGAAGTCTGTTCAGAAGCTCTGTGATGAAATCGTCAAGCGTTGTATGCAGGCTGACCTGGAGCCGCCCCACGACAACACCATACGCAACCGCGTAAAACTACTCTCACCCGAGATGGTTGCCAGTCAGCGAGAGGGTCGTAAAAAAGCTGATCTGTCATTCAAACCGCACAAAGGCTCTTTCCCAGGCGCAGACTGGCCACTGTCGGTTGTACAGATTGACCACACCAAACTCGACATCATTCTGGTCGATGACCATTACCGGCAGCCAATAGGACGACCCTGGATCACTCTAGCCTTTGATGTATGCAGCCGCATGGTGACGGGCTTCTATGTATCTTTCGATCCGCCCAGTGCCTTATCTACGGGTCTGTGCCTGGCTCATTCAATACTGCCCAAAGACAAATGGCTGGCTCAAAACGGCATTAAAAGCGAATGGCCGGTATGGGGACTGCCCACCACCGTCCATGTGGATAATGCCAAAGAGTTTCGGGGTGAAATGCTCCAGAAAGCCTGTGATGAGTACAACATCAATATTGAGTGGCGTCCTGTTGCCCGCCCGAACTTTGGTGCACACGTTGAAAGAGCACTGGGGACTTTTTCCAAAGAGATACACACCCTGCCTGGCACCACTTTTTCCAACATTCAAGCTAAAGGCGACTACAAACCAGAAAAAAACGCTGCCTTGACCTTATCGGAGTTTGAAAGCTGGCTGTCCATCTATATTGCCGATGTCTATCACCAGAAAATCCATTCCTCTTTGGGCAAAGCTCCCATAGATGCTTATAAGCAAGGCATTCTGGGGGACGACCAGCACCCCGGTTGCGGCCTGCCCACCAAAATTACGGATGAAGATCGGCTGCGTCTGGACTTTATGCCCTTTGAGCTCCGAACCGTGCAGGATTATGGCGTGGTGATTGATGAAATCCATTACTACCACGATGTACTCAGGCGCTGGATCAATGCCCCGGATCCCAGAGACAGCCAGCGAAAACGCAAATTCACTTTTCGGCGCGACCCTCGGGACTTGAGTGTGATCTGGTTTTTTGATCCCGAAATTCAGACCTATTATCCCATTCCCTACCGAGATACCTCTCACCCTGCAATCAGTATCTGGGAACTGCGAGAAGCCAGGAGCAAAGTCAAATCAGATAAGCGTCGCCACTTGAGTGAACGCAGTATTTTTGATGCCTATGACCGTATGCGCGAGATCGAAGCTGAAGCAATAGCCAAGAGCAAGGCAGCTCGCCGTGTGAATCAAAGACGAATCCATCATCAGCAGGTGGAAAAACCTTTGACCAGACCGGCTCCCATTGAAAGCACGGAATCCAATCGCTCAATGACCAATGAACCGGCTCCACCGCCACTGGACATTCAGCCATTTGATGAAATGGACGACTTGTCATGAGCACCTATAGCCACTTAAACGACTCAGCCATTAAAGCATTGGGTCTGTCTGATGCTGAGAGGATTCTCAAAATACGATCTGAGCGTTGGATTGGTTATCCAAAAGCAAAACAGATACTTGCCAAACTGGAAGACCTGCTGATTTACCCCAGAACCCACCGGATGCCAAATCTACTGATTGTTGGTGACACCAATAATGGCAAAACCATGCTGGCTCAGCGCTTCAAAAACCTGCATCCAGCAATCGACAACCCATCCGGTGATGGTATTCAGGCTCCGGTTCTACTGATTCAGGCACCACCAGTGCCGGATGAAGGCCGCTTTTATAATGCCATCCTTGAGCTTTTATTCGCGCCCTACCGACCCAGTGAGCGCGTGGACAAGAAACAATTTCAGGCCATCAAGCTGCTTCGTTATGTGGGCTTGAAGGTGCTGGTCATTGACGAAATCCACCATATTCTTGCTGGTAACTTGAACCGCCAGAAAGCTTTTTTGAACGTCATCAAGTATCTGGGTAACGAGCTACAAATCAGCATCGTTGGCGTTGGCACCAAGGATGCCTTCCGGGCACTGCAGACAGACCCTCAGCTGGCCAACCGCTTTGAACCCGTCACCTTGCCTCGCTGGGAGATGGATCATGATTTTCAACGACTGCTGGCCAGCTTTGAACGTATGCTTCCACTGAAGCAAGCATCAAGCCTTGCTCAACAAGAGCTGGCCTCTGTTCTCTACGCCATGTCAGAGGGTTATATCGGGGAGCTCTCGCGCTTGTTATCTGAAGCCTGCAGCCAAGCGATTCTCTCAGGTAGCGAGCAAATTTCAGTAAAACTGCTTCAGCAAGTTGACTGGACACCACCATCCAAACGCAAACGGCAACTGGAAGGCGTTCGCTGATGCTGTCAGGAACGCTCTGGCCAGCGCATCCTCACCCACTACAAGATGAATGTTTGTCATCCTGGCTAGTGCGCTGTGCTCATGCCAATGGCATGAAGGTTCAGACTTTTTGTGATCAAGTTTTTGGTAAGGAGTATCAAGTCTGGTACCGGGACATCGACCGCAATGCTCCAGACTGGCTTTTAAACATCATGAGCCAGAAGACTGGCACACCGATCAAGCTGGTGCACCATACCACTGCCAGATTGTACGAAAAACGTCTGTTTCCCATTCTTCACCCTGCCAGCCAGCTTCGCTGGTTTCTTCCTGCAAAACACCATCACAGAATCAACACTGGTTACGGCATTCAATATTGCCCGGCATGCCTCGCAGCAGATGAAACACCCTATTTCAGACTCGCCTGGCGGCTGTCTCTTTACACTTTCTGTCCCAAACATCGCATTCTGATGGCCGACCGATGTCATAAATGTGGAGCACCGGTTGCATTTCACCGCGCAGAACTAGGTAAACCAAACATTCTGGCAGGTCAACTGGATCATTGCTGGCAGTGTGATGCCAAGCTCAGCAATGCGGCCACCACTGAGATCAATCTTTACCCGAAGCGAGTCAACAAGCTCTGGAGTGCCCTGCTCAAGGTGATTGACCAGCAGTTCTACCCAAGCGGACACATCCGTTACCAAAACCTGACCTTACTGCACCAGCTCTGCCGACTCATGAGCAGCCATCAATCCGGCAAGAAGCTGATACAGCACGTTTGCGGGAAAGGCGGCTACCTACAACCGAATTTATCTGATCAGCGAACTCACTTTGAGCTCAGGGATATTCAGGAACGCCATGCTATCCTGCAACTGGCCTGGTGGCTGATGACCCACAAGCGCAAACTCAGAACAGCCATTCAGCAAAAAACTATTAGGATCAACTTGCTCTACAGAGATCTTGAGCCTGAAACTAAGGCTCATGTCCTTAAGTGGATTGAATCAAGAAGCAGAACCCATTACAGAATTACCATAAACTATTGAAGGATCAGCCGCTGAGCTTCGAACCCGAGCAGAGAAGGCATACAACAGACACCCAGCCCTTGCGTATCATTTGATTATCATGATACGATTTTGCTACATACTGTCCAAGTGAAGAAAAATAACAGGCTCAACATACGAGAATCATGTCATGGCACAACTGAATATCCGTATTTCAGATGCAGAAAAAGAAATTGCAGAGAGAGCAGCACAGGCCGCTGGATTCAGCTTAAGAGAGTACCTTGGGACAATAATCAAATATATTGCTATGGAGAGAACCTTACCGGTAGTAGTTATGTTCAAACCTGTTGCAATCGAGCCTGAGGAATTGTTTCAGCAAGCAATCGAAAAATATCGCCATGCTTACCTTGCTATAAATCACCTTTACGAACAGGTTTTGGTAGAAGGGGAAATGACGCCACTCGAGCTATTAGAACAGCCTATAGATGCTGTTGCTGCTGCAGAAGAGTTTTATACAACTTATAAAAATCAGATCACATTAGCGCCAGGACAGCTCGAAGAAATTACCATTTCTGATACTGAAAGCACTATGTTTGCATCTTGCCGTGAGCATTTTCCATACATTCCAGGCTTTCTGCGCACCGCTATTCGGATGGTTAATATGAATAACCGATCCATCAATAGGCAAGACCTTGCTGACATGCGTGAAGCTTTACAACAGGCGGCAAATCACATCAATACTTTGCAAGGAATGATCAGATGCCAAGTGTCTGCTGATGCACACTGTGAGTTCTTTATCAATAGTGTTAAGTATGCTGTTGAATGCGCTTCAAGAGCAACGAAGCCTAATGAGGCCTACGTGGTGTGTACAGCCTGGCAGTCACGCATGAATAGATATATTCGTGAAGCAGAAATAGAGTTTCAAAACCTAGGCATCATCCCTCACTTGAGGGAACTTGAATTGATTTGGAAGCAGCTGGGCACGTTAAGTGAAGCTGTCCACCAATATCTTGCAAATACATCAGAACCGATGCAAGGCTTCAATGAAAATATCATTGTTGAACTCAAAGAGCTTTTATTTTCATGGAAGTGTCGCACCGCACAACTAGAAAAACAATGATATTCTAGATCTCAACGGGAAGACCCTTACGAGGATTTGATCATCAAACGGGGCTTTCTTTCTTGCTCCAAAACAAACTGCCTTTCTCAATCACAATTTATATCTTTAACGTACTGAGTTTATTTACTATTGCCTCTACCGGAAGAGTCTTTGTCATTGGCCCCCAAGATACTCTGATTGCACCTGCAGTTCGCTCTTCTGATAACCCCATAGCAAGAAGCACATGGGAAGGTGTATAGCTGGACGAAGTACAAGCAGAGCCATTGGACACAGCTACAATATCTTTAAGCGCTACCATGGCTGCTTCAGAGTTCACCCCAGGTACAGAAAAATTCAATATGTAAGGGGATGTCTGCTCTCCGTTATATTCCGCACCTAAACCATCCAAAGCTGCTACCAATGCCTGTTTCAGACTATTCGCATGATCCTGCCACTGACTTGCCTTAGACAGGCAATGTTCGCAAGCCACACCCAACCCAACAATCAGAGGTACAGGCAAAGTGCCGGGGCGCAAACCTCGTTCTTGGCCGCCGCCATACATTAATGGAGTTAGAGGAACCCGCATGAATCCTCGTTTTCTCAGGATTAAAGCGCCAATACCCATAGGGGCATACATCTTGTGCCCACTCACACTCATCATATCAATGCGTTCATTAACCAGTGAGCCAGAAATTTTTCCAAAGCTCTGAGCGGCATCAACATGAAAATAAGCATCATGCCCGTGAAGAACATCACACAAGGCTTCTATTGGCTGCATTGACCCTGTTTCGTTATTCACATGCATCACAGAAACCAGAACAGTATCCTCTCGCAAAGCCTTTGAAAGCTCTACTGCGGACACAACCCCCGATTCATCAACAGGCAAATAGGTCACCTCAAACCCTTCCTTTTCCAAAACTGACATGGGCTCCAGAACAGCCTTATGCTCAATCGAGGTTGTAATAACATGTCGTTTTTTTTGTTCACTGGCATAGCTGCGCAATCCCAGAATGGCCAGGTTGTTACTTTCAGTCGCACCACTGGTAAAAATAACGCCAGACTTTTCTGCACACACAATATTTGCTACCTGTTGTCGCGCATACTCAACGGCTTTTTTTGCCTGCGCACCGTAGCTGTGCGTCCTACTGCCAGCATTGCCGAACTCGACCAGAAAATGGTGGGCGACGGCTTCAGCAACCTCAGGTAAGACAGGAGTGGAAGCACTCATATCAAGGTATTCAGTCATAAAAGTTCATTCATTTTTTCGTTTTAAGGAGGACACGCACGGGCAAATCCTATAGAATTCAGAGGCTGCAGCCGTTCGTACGAACGGCTGTTTTTGTTTACGAACAGGCATCGGGGAGATCGAAAAATGAGTGAGCTGGTTTCAGGCATTTCGTTTCCTGCGATCAAAGGCATCCAGGCTGGTCAAGAATACTACATCGCCATGTGCCCTCTGAAACGTCTCAGCAAAATATTTACTTTTGATGAGAGCCAACTGCCAGTGGAGCAGCGAGCGCAACGTATCATCAATGAAGATCGGATCCCGGATATTGCTCACTACATTTTAGACAGCAGAGACAAGTATGTCTTCTCTGCACTCACTGCGTGCATCACCGGAGAATCAAGCTTTACCCCTATTGGTGATAGCAAACATGAACAAAAAATTGGCTCTCTGACTATTGATGAAGAAGCAGATATTTTCATCACGGACGGCCAACATCGGAATGCCGCCATCCAAAGAGCTTTGAAAGAAGACCCAAGCCTGGGTGAAGAGTCAATTTCGGTTGTGATTTTTTCCAATAAATCCCTTGAGGATCGTCAGCGGATTTTTAAGGATCTGAATCTCTACCCAGTAAAATCAGATTCCTCCTTGAGCATCACTTACGATGACAGCCCTGACGCCATGCTTTCCAAGTCTGTTGTTCTGCAGAGTGATCAGTTTTCTAAACTGATCCATATGGAAAAAAGTAACCTGGGGACTCGCTCAAGAAAACTGGTCAGCCATAGCGCCTTACATAAAGCCACCAAAGAATTGCTGGGTAAGATCACAAAAGATAACTATCAAGAGCTTATCCCTGTTGCCTCAAAATTTTGGCATACCGTTCTGAGCAATATGCCAGCCTGGGTGATGATCTGTGAAGATAAAGCTTCAGGAAGAGAGTTTCGTGATGAAACAATCCACGCGCACGCGGTGACCATTCGAGCCATTGGCCAACTCGGTGCTCAACTTCTCAAGCAAGAAAACTGGGAAAAAACACTCGAAGGGCTCCGCAGTATCAACTGGAGCCGGAAGAACAAAGATTGGCAAGGTCGATGCATCATCAACAAGAGCATGAGGAATAGTGGCGGTGCTATTGAGTTGACAAGAATTCAGATTAAGAAATATTTGAGTCTACCTCTCAATGAGAGAGAAACCAAAACAGAGCAAAGCTTTACAGAGGCACACTATGGCAACTAATACGGGATTGTACTCAGCATTCGGTGACAAAGGGCTGAAATCCGTCTTAAGTTCCGCTACCGCTCACATAAAGCAGCTTTATCTGTCTGACTCAGTTCCCTGGGTTATTGGATACAGTGGCGGCAAAGACTCAACAGCAACACTTCAGCTGATTTGGAATGCACTGAGTGAACTCGCTGAGGAAGGAAAAACGAACAAACCTGTGCATGTGATCAGCACCGATACCCTGGTTGAAAACCCTATCGTGGCCATGTGGGTAGAAAAGTCTCTATCCCATATGAAAGAGGCCGCTGCTGAACAAAAGTTACCCATCACTCCCCACAGGCTCACGCCCCAGGTCAAAGACCGGTTCTGGGTGAATTTGATTGGTAAGGGCTACCCAGCGCCCAGAGCCAAATTCAGGTGGTGCACTGACCGACTGAAAATCTCCCCTTCCAACAGTTTCATTAAAGGGCTTGCAGAAAAAAACGGAGAGGCCATTTTAGTCTTAGGTACACGAAAAGCTGAAAGTACTGCCAGAGCCGCATCCATGGAACGCTTTGAAGAATCCACCAGTAACACACGCAAGGCCATGGGGTTAACTGAAAACGGCTCATTGGAACGAGTCTGGGTTTATGCACCGATTGCGGACTGGAGCAATGATGATGTCTGGATCTATCTGAACAGTGTCAAAAACCCCTGGGGATTTACCAACCAGGAGCTGATGGGCATGTATCAGGGTGCTACTGATGGTGGTGAATGTCCTTTAGTCGTTGATAAGTCGACCCAAAGCTGTGGCGACAGTCGCTTCGGTTGTTACGTATGCACCATGGTTTCAGAAGATAAATCCATGAATGCCATGATCGCCAACGATGAAGAAAAAGAGTGGATGATGCCACTGGTCTCGTTGCGAAATGAAATTGAAGTCAATGATCCAAGCCATGAAAAAAAGCTCGAAAAACTTCGCAAAGACAAAGCGAACCGAGACTTTCGCCGTATGAATGGCAAGCTCACTGTTCATATCACCAGCAGAGGGGCGGATTTAGTACCCGGTCCTTACCTTCAATCCTTTAGAGAACACCTGTTACGAAAGGTACTTGAAGCCCAGATTGCCGTACAACGAATGGGGCCGCCGGAAGTCAAGACACTGGAACTACTGCCACTGGAAGAACTGGAAGCCATCCGGAAAATCTGGCTGGAAGAAAAGCACGAAGCAGAAGACAACCTGCCATATATCTACGAGCAAGTCGTTAAAAAGCCCTACCCTGGTAAACCCAGAGCCCACCATCCAGTGCTGAACAGAGACGTACTGACACGCCTGAAAACTCACTGTGAGCAACAAGGGGACAAGGATGGGCTGCTCTACCAGCAAATCAGAGCTGTGCTCAGCGTTGCCAACAAGCACAAGAGCCAGCTTAGACGCGCCAACCTTAAAAATGAATTAAACGAAGTGCTGGATACCGGTGCATTCAAGTCGATGCAAGAAGCCAAGAAGTTTGCTCTTGAAAGAGAGCGCCACAACTTACAAATTCATTTAAGTAACGTCCACTCGTTAAGCGACTCCGAAAAAGAAGAGATACAGAAAAAAATTGCTGTCATCACACGCTCTATTAACGAAGTGGGGTACAGCTCACTTTTAATCGAAGCTATTGAAATCGATGATGAGAACAGTGGCCGTGTGATCGACATCATGGAAGCCAGCTAATGCGATTTAAAAAAATCACGATCAAAAACTTTGGTATCTACAAAGGCCAGCACGATATTGACCTGAGCCCACAAGATGGAAAGCCCATCATTCTGTTGGGAGCACTGAATGGCGGTGGCAAAACCACCTTCCTCGATGCCCTGCAACTTGCTTTGTACGGTAAACACGCCAAATGCTCCAATCGAGGCAGCATGGCTTACGGTGCCTTTTTGGTAAACGCACGCAATCGCTATATCAGCCCTGAAGAGCACACAGAAGTAGGCATAGAGTTCACACAAACCCTGGGTACCGAAGAAAAAACCTATGCAGTTTTTCGCAGCTGGTCGCCAGCCAGACAGCCTGAAAACACCAGAGATAAAACCCTTGTATATTGTGATGGCCACTATGATGGGCACCTCAGTGATTTCTGGGATGAGTTCATCAATGAATTCATGCCCCTTTCACTCTCCGATCTGTTCTTTTTCGACGGCGAGAAAATTGAAACCTTTGCTCAACCCGAGCGCAGCTCTGAATTGGTCAAAACAGGATTAGAAAACTTACTGGGGCTGGATCTGCTTACACAATTGGATCTTGATTTAGGCATGATTCAGAAAGCTCGCTCCAGTGAAAACCTGGATGAAGATGTCATTCAAAAAGTTGAGCAATGTGAAGCAGAAATCGGCCAGCTGAACGACGAAACTCACCAGCTTAAAGGGCAAGTGGCTAACTACGATAAAGCCATTCGAGATCTTAGCGTCAACATCAACAAAGTCAGACACCAGGCTCGTAATGCGGGTGCCCACCTGATTGAAGAGCGCGACTTTATAAAGTTTGAGCTGGGCAGCCTGCGACAACGGCTTGAAGACAACAAACAGCAACGTGCGCGTCTGGATGCTGGCTGTGGTCCACTATCGTTGATTCCTGATCTAATCCAGGATGCTCACTTACAAGCACAAAAAGAAGAAACGATTCAGCAATCAAGGCTCTTGAATGATGCAATTCACCACTATGAGAAAGAGCTGGTAGAAACACTGAATGCTTCAAATGTCGATATGTTTGCTCAGCAGGCGGTCAGTGATGCCATCCAGTCTATTGCCAGGAAGCGTCAAAGCTTAGCAATCGAAGAGTGCTACCTGGGCATTTCTCCTTCAGTTTTTGTGGGGCTAGAAGAAAAGCTGAAAAATGATCGAGTTGAACGCCAGCGTTTGCAAGCTGAGCGTGAACGGCTATTGGAACAGCTTTCTCTTTTGGAGAAAAAAGAGCAAACGATACCAGACTACGACAAGGTTAAAGACATCATTGCTGAGCTTTCAGGCCTGGAACACGAATACACTCGTCTGGAAAACCTGCTCAAAAAAACCACTGATGAGCTCCAAACCAAGGAAGAACAGCAAGAATTACTCAACCAACGCTATACCCGGCTGCTAACTCAACAAAACAAGGATACCTTTGAGCAAAAACGTTCGGCACAGGTTGTTGAACACATTGACCACCTGCAGAGCACATTGAAAAGCTTTGCCAAAGGCCTGATCAGAGACAATATCGAACAGCTAGAGCGAACCATTACCGACAAGTTTCTGACGCTCACAAGAAAAAATCAGCTGATTCGATCAATCAACATCCATCCTGATCAATTCAGTATCACCCTGTTCACTCCGGAAGGTGATGAGCTAAGCCCAGACAGGCTATCAGCAGGTGAACGACAGCTACTGGCCGTGGCCATTATGTGGGGCCTGGCCGAAACCTCGGGCAAAGAGCTACCCACTGTTATCGATACACCACTTGGTCGTCTAGACGGACAACACCGTAATTTGCTCGTAGAAAACTATTTCCCACTGGCCGGGAAGCAGGTGATCCTGTTATCAACCGATGAAGAAATCACAGGTGAATACCACAACAAGCTGAGACCCCATATCAGCCGTGAATATCACATTAAATTTGATGAAGAAGCTCAGTCATCTACAATTCTGGAAGGTTACTTCTAATGCTACCCACAATTGATACCATCAGACTATCTGAAAAACAAAAGCAGCAACTCATTCGCCTGAAATCGAAAACAGGTATAGAGAACTGGAATGTGCTCTGCAGGTGGGCACTTTGCCAATCATTGGCCGATAAAACAGTGCCACCTTACGAAGAAATCCCTTCCAACAGTAATGTGGAAATGAGCTGGAAAGTCTTTGCAGGTGAGTACGCTGATGTCTACCTGGCCATACTGAGAGAAGCCTACAAAAAGCAAAGTGCACATCTTGGCCATATTCAGATCACAGACTTTTTAAAACTACATATCAACAGAGGTATAAATATAAAGCACAACACAACAAGATAAAATCAAAGCTTCCGAACGCAAAACGACTCAAGCAAATAAATATAAATTATATTAAAAAAATCATCATCGAGATTTAGAGCATCTTTAAAAGATTTCGAATAGCTAGACACAGTGGCATCTTGGTAAAAAAGACCGGAAAGATCTCTCAACAAGGCGCATGCGTCACTATAATCAACATAGGAATAACCATGGGCATACTTACACTTATTTCTTAACAAATTAAGGCATTTGATAGCCCTGGATTCATTATCAGAGATAGACCTACTAGATTTTACCATACCCATATAGTCCATAAGATATTTATACTTATCACAACCAATCTCACCAGCACTATTAATATACAACTGCCTATCTTCGACAAGCCAAGAAATAAATAAAGTTTCAACAGCCCGATGTAAAAAAACAATAGCCTGTGTTATATCACCAAAAGAAAACAAATACTCAGATTTAACAAGAAAATATGACGATATAAAACAAATCTTCTCATGAAGATTTAGGTCAGCATACTCTTCAAAAACAGACCTAAGCCCAGCAACCTTTTTATAGTAAACTCCACTTATATGATTGGCATCATAATAGAAATTCAACTCCGGAAAACTATTATTAGTTAACATTGAGAGTGGTGCAACAATCCAGTTATCTTCACCAGAATGAGGAAACCTCAAGAAAAAATCTTTTGAGAAATCATCTAGCTTTTCAATAACCTCTTTAAAAGATTTAAAAATTACCGATGCCAGCCTGCTTTCAGCTCTATAACCACCAACACCAAATGAAAATCCCGGATAGATTACAGCACCATTATACCTCATAATAAACTCAATTAATCTAGGCTGCTTCGTGAAGCAGCCTCCATACTTATGAGATAAAATGAAAAACAAAAGATCTAGATCATCCTCCACCAAATCAAAATTATTTATCATATAGACATGATTCGGGTGCTGTTCAAAACAGCCTTGATCATAAAACTCAAGAAAATCATCTTCAAATTGTTTAGGCACAAGCATCACATCAGCACCTACATTTGAAAAACCGCCCCACAGCTCTACTCTAGTCATAGCATTAATAAATCCAAGTCTATAACATTAGATAGCAAATCTATCCTTTCATTAAACTGCTCACATGAACGTTCATTCAGAAGACTTTCGAGCTTACCAATTTCTCCAGTAGACTCAAGCTCTTCTAGCTCCCTTTTGAATGCACCCGAATAATCCTTTATCTTCCAATTTTTGATGTTATCTTTATGCACCTCATCATTTACTATTCTAACAAATTCTTTTGATGCATCAGTCAAAAACAAGACCACTCTATCTAGCTCAGACTTTGCATCATGCTTAGCCTTAAGGTAATCAGAAAATATACTCAATGACCTTTTAGACAATAAAGTAGTTAATACAAGATAGTACCAGCAATCTTTCCCTAATCGGGTAACATTTGGCTTTGAACCCTTATAAAGTGTATTCTGATTATAAAGCCTTGACTTAGAAAAAACCTGCCTCCTTTCATCAAAACAAATCTCTTCTAAAGCGAGTATATAAATTTCAGTAAATCCTTCAATATCAGAGGAAAAGCTATCACTTAAACAAAGAATATCTGCCCATGCACGCAAATATGCTTGATTAAAAACAAGTCTTGTGTAGTTGTCTGAATGCTCATTAGAAAATATCTTCTTGTAAAAATCCGTGCTAGCACTTATCGTTTCATCAGCGTTCAGCTTCTTATCAACATCACCAAAACGCCGCATAATACTGATGAAACTAGTATAACCAGGTGTTGACACTTGTGATTTTTGATATGAGTCTGCAATTGCACTATTATAACTAGAAATAATTTTACCGTAAACAGAAGGCTTTGTGAAAAGCATATCTAAACTAGGCACCAACCTTTCATCGATAGCCCTATATAAAGCAGGCTTTTGACTATGAGTAAAACAATCTTCTTTAATCTCATATACACTAAGATCAGGATCATAAAACTTATCTTTATCTTTAATAATATTAAGAATAGTAGTTAAATTAGATGTTTTTTGTGCTTCAAAAACTGACATCTTCAAAGAATCTGTTAGCATTGAAACCGTAGTAATTGAATGGGGGCGGTTAACTCTTCGAGCTTGAGAATCAGACCTCTGATTCCATTCCATAAACTGCAACTTACTATACAGAGGGTCTTCAGTTTCTCTTTTCCATTTATTAGCCAATAACCTCACTGCTTGTGAAGCCAAGCTATTGTCATTTAGCAGGTCTAAATAATGACCACTAACCTGCTTCCCTTTATTATTTATAGTTACAAACATGTTTCTTAGTGTATCAAGTATATCCTCTGGGCCATTTTGCTCCATCGCTTTTGGTGAAAAGCATATACAAACTGGAAGAGTAATATAGTCTTTTTGCTCACCATGTCGTCTTATATATTCTTCAACAGCTTTCAATCTATGCTGCCCATCTATAACTACCATTTTTACATTTCTAGAATCGCCCCGCAACTTCATAGCATTTTTATAAATAACAATTTTACCATATTCATCTGACTTATAGTAATCTATACCGTGATCAACTACCGGCAACTCTATTTCGAAATACCTGTCCCAACGCTTCTTAAACACTTTATGGCTTTCTAAAACATTCATAGACTCATATGAGCTAGTATATTTGTGTACTGGCTTGTCATTATCATCAAATGAAACTAGAGAAACAATTAGAGGTGGGAAGAAAAGTGCCCTTCCAATATCGTCTTCTAAATACTGACCTACAATTTCATTATTAACTCTTTTTTCATCTATCTCACGCTGAACCATCTCATCGAAACTGACTTGACTGAACTGAAATGCATCTGCTGCTACTTGAAGAGTTTTCATTTCTTTATAGTTCATACTGCATAGCATATAATTTACTTCATAGCTATTTTTTGTGTGAAAGGATCCAAAGCTCCCCATCAAATTAAAGTCAAACTTTGGCTCTTCCATATCGAACTTTATCAAAACATCTTCAATACTCATATAAACCTCAGATATTAGTTATCTAAAAATGCATCAGTATCAATCGTGTAAACTTCATAGCTTTTCGATATACTTACACCTAAATTATTCTTTATAAGCACATCACTCAACTTCTCACCATCTATCAACTCAACCTTCATTAGCTGAGCCTTCCCTGCTTCTTTAACCGCTTGATCACTAAATGTTGATGAAGTAATGAAAACCCCCTTACTTGCACCTTTAGTATTCATTGATCCAATAAACCTTTGTATATCGCCAGAACCTATAGGAGAGCCTACCTTGTATCTTTTTGCCTGTATATAAACCTTATCCAAGCCAAGCTGATCAAGATGAATTATTCCATCAACACCTTCATCTTTCGGCCCACCTGTATGGACACCAGACTCATTTTCATCCCAACCATAACCTATTTTTTGCAATAGCTTAATGACAAGTTTTTCAAAAAAACCATAATCAGCCTTATATATAAATTCCATCATTTAGTTTTTAACTTGAGACACATGTTCTTTGTGATTTATATCAACCACTTCTTCTGGAAGCCTGTCTGGACGCGCAGGTTCAATTTTATCTTTCGATTCAAGTTCACCATCCCAGATAGAGTATTTTATGGTTTTACCCTTACCACCATCAAACATAAAATGTTTTGTTGGGCTTGCAGAAGGAAAATCCAATCCTACGCAATGCTTTCTAAGCTTACTCCGTACAACTTGTTTTGGATCAACAGCACCAAATGTGTATAACTTTCTCTTTACAATTTCATCATATATTTTTCCAGCAGTTAGTCCTTCTGGATAGTTTTTTAATACTTCTTTGATAGCTTCAACTATTGTCACTGCCTGACTCCTTGTTTTTAATTCTATCAGTCACTGAATTACAGAATGAAATTGTATCCAACCATGTATGCTTAAAAACTGCAACATGAGCAATATCAAAACGGGTATTTTTCCAGACACCTTTTTTTATTGCACAGGACTGCAGAAGTGAGTGCAATTCATTATCTTTTAGCATTCTTCTACCAGCCGACAGCATACATACAGTGAAATGCTCACTTTTGCGCTGCTCAAACTCTATCAGATTAAAACAGTATCCACCAAAGCTGATATCAGCAACGATGACTTTTCTTCGTACTCGTCTACTGGAATCCAGGTAACTCCATTGCCATTTGGATGCTGGCTTTATCAATGGCATGAACTCCAGAAGCTCAGCAGTCCGTATTTCTGCCGTGAAGCCCTCGGTTTGATTCAAGAGTTCTACGGCTTCAACAAACGTCTCAAAGCTTGCTGGTAGTGCGGTTTTCTTTGGCTCCTCGTGTTCAGGAACAATATTCAGCCGCTGAGTTGTTCGCTCTTCTTCACCATAACCACCCTGGCCGGTACCCAACTCATCAACAACCAGACTCACCGAGGTTTTATCACACGCACGTCTATACAGGCACTGCTCTTTAGTTGGCTTGTCTGGCTTTCTACCTATCAGTGCAGTAAATCGAGACGTTGGTAAGCTCAGTTCGGCTGGCTGAATGCCTGCATTGGTATCATGCTGACTTTGCAGATCCAGACTGCCATCTTTGTTTATCTTAGCTTTAGGTCTGCTGTAGAGCTGTTTATCAGATTCAGGAATATCCGTCCAGTCTTCAGCCTGACTCCCGTCATTGTCCCTGATGACAGTCAACTCACTATATGGCATAGGTGCAGAACACTGTTCTAAACTGAGTACCAGACAATGCCATGGGGAGTTGATGCTATCACGGAGCCATTTAACTCGCGCTCGTATACTGGTCTTGCCTTCGAAAGGAAAACAGGAAGATGGATGTACATAGCCACGATTAATCCCATCTCTCAGCACCTCATCGTAAATCCTTTTACAGCCCCCAGCAGCTTCCTTTGAACGACGTATTCTGGCAATAACCCACGCCTCCTCGTCGGTGATTTCCTGTCGTAGACCAAGAATGACACGATCATCATCAGGTAGGTATTGAGATCGATCAACGTTAATGATTGCATTGAGATTGTGCTGAAATACGCCGGTAAAAAGTGCGTGTGACAGGTGGGTAGAAACCGCATAGTAAAACCTGATCAGCTCCATTGCCGGAATCAGAATTTTGTAGGGGTAACCATCAGAAGATACTGCAATCAACTGGCTACCAGCACCTGCTTTCCCAAAACGGTATGAGCTGAAAGGTATCAGGCTGAAGTCATTGACCTTGTGGAGAGCGGGTACCACCTGAGTGGTTGAGGGATTTATCAAAAGGTCAGTGAAGAACTCAACTTTTCCGGCAAACTTGTTTTGCTTGTAACCATTAAACCAGATAGAGCCAATATCAATCAGTGGAAGCTGGCCAACCCCTAACTGGATGGCTTTTTGCTGATCTACATAGGTCGCATTGATTGCCGCTAAAGCTTTACTGTCTGAAGCGAGGGGATTTTCTTTAAAAGGAGAAAGCACCACCTGAAAACCAGGTTCGGTGCTTATATTCGGGTTGGGCAGCACCGCTCCAAGCCAATCAACTCGCCAGAAGCGTCCATCCTTGGGAAACTCCATGATCCCTGGAATTTTTTGCGCCATAACTCATGGCTCCTATAGTACAAAACATCAATGTAAGTCTCATTTATTGATGTAGAGTACTATTTATTTTTGTAACCCACAATTTTTTCGCCATGCGCCTGTTTGTCTGCATGGTACGACGACCTGACTAACGGG
>NZ_JACUUA010000062.1 GCF_014859565.1 Marinospirillum sp.
ACCCTTGGAAGTACCGCCACGCATATAGGTGGCGGGGATTTTAATCTGGGGAACACTGGACATAAATCACTCCGCACAAAGAGTTTTTATAAGCAACACAGGGCAGGCATTCCAGACACGCCGTAAACCCTTCCTTGGGGGCTCGCTGTTGCCATCCATGGCAACAGACGGTCTGTCACACCTGCCCTGATTGCTTCCATCCGGGTAGACTACACATCCCGGTAATAAGAAAGATCAGACACTACCTTCCAGGAAATCCTGGGCGAAGCGTTGCAGTACACCACCGGCTTTGTAAACGCGGACTTCAGCAGCGGTATCCAGACGGCAGAGCATGGGGACTTTGACCTGTTCACCGTTTTTGCGGTTGATGACCAGGGTCATGGTGCCGCGTGGTGTCAGGTCGCCTTCCACGTCGTAGGTTTCTGTACCGTCGATGTTCAGGGTCTTGCGTGTGGTGCCTTCTTCAAACTGCAGCGGCAGCACACCCATACCAATCAGGTTGGTGCGGTGAATGCGCTCAAAACCTTCGGCAGCAATCACTTCCACACCCGCCAGACGTACACCCTTGGCTGCCCAGTCACGGGAAGAGCCCTGACCATAATCCGCACCGGCCACAATAATCAGCGGCTGTTTGCGTTCCATGTAGGTTTCAATCGCTTCCCACATGCGCAAAACCTTACCTTCCGGCTCCACACGTGCCAGTGAACCCTGTTTGACCTTGCCATCCACCACAGCCATTTCGTTGATCAGTTTTGGGTTGGCAAAGGTGGCGCGTTGTGCAGTCAGGTGGTCACCACGGTGAGTGGCGTAGGAGTTAAAATCTTCTTCCGGTACACCCATCTTGTGCAGGTATTCACCGGCAGCACTGTCCATCATGATGGCGTTGGATGGTGACAGGTGGTCGGTGGTGATGTTGTCCGGCAACACGGCCAGCGGACGCATGCCTTTCATGGTGCGTTCACCAGCCAGTGCACCTTCCCAGTAAGGCGGACGGCGAATGTAGGTGGACATCGGACGCCAGTCATACAGCGGGCTCTTGGCCGCTTCACCACGATCCAGATTAAACATCGGGATGTAGATCTGCTGGAACTGCTCCGGCTTAACGCTGGTTTTTACCAGTGCATCAATTTCTTCATCCGATGGCCAGATGTCTTTCAGGGTAATCGGGTTGCCATTTTTGTCGTTGCCAAGCACGTCTTTTTCGATATCAAAACGGATGGTACCGGCAATGGCGTAGGCCACGACTAATGGCGGTGAAGCCAGGAATGCCTGCTTGGCATAAGGATGGATACGGCCATCAAAGTTACGGTTACCCGACAACACCGCCGTGGCATACAGGTCACGGTCGATGATTTCCTGCTGGATTTTGGGATCCAGTGCACCCGACATCCCGTTACAGGTGGTGCAGGCATAAGCCACAATACCAAAACCGAGTTTTTCCAGCTCGGTCAGCAGACCGGCTTCTTCCAGATACAGCTTGGCAACCTTGGAACCCGGTGCAAAGGATGATTTCACCCAGGGCTTACGGATCAGACCCAGCTCGTTGGCTTTTTTCGCCAGCAGGCCAGCCGCAACCACGTTGCGTGGGTTGGAGGTGTTGGTGCAGGAGGTGATGGCAGCAATAATCACTGCACCATCAGGCATTTCACCTGCTTTTTCTTCCCACTGACCGGCAATACCCTTGGCCGCCAGATCACTGGTGGAAACACGAGCGTGTGGGTTGGATGGACCAGCCATGGTACGAACCACGCTGGACAGATCGAACTTCAGTACACGTGGGTACTGGGCTTTCACCAGACTATCCGCCCACAGGCCAGTGGTTTTGGCGTAGTTTTCTACCAACGCGACCTGTTCAGGCTCACGACCCGTCAGTTTCAGATAATCAATGGTCTGTTCATCAATGTAGAACATGCCCGCCGTGGCACCGTATTCCGGTGTCATGTTAGAGATGGTGGCACGGTCACCAATGGTCAGGCTGGAAGCACCTTCACCAAAGAACTCCAAGTAAGCACCTACCACTCGCTCCTTACGCAGGAACTCGGTCAGTGCCAGTACAATATCAGTGGCAGTAATGCCGGGTTGACGCTTGCCGACCAGCTCTACACCAACAATATCGGGCAGGCGCATCATGGAAGGCAGACCCAGCATCACGGTTTCGGCTTCCAGACCACCCACACCGATGGCAATCACGCCCAACGCATCCACGTGCGGGGTGTGGGAATCAGTGCCGACACAGGTATCAGGGAAGGCCACACCATCACGTGCCTGAATCACTGGAGACATTTTTTCCAGGTTGATCTGGTGCATGATGCCGTTACCGGCCGGGATCACATCAACGTTTTCAAAAGCGGTTTTAGTCCACTCGATGAAGTGAAAACGGTCTTCGTTACGACGATCTTCAATGGCACGGTTTTTTTCAAAAGCATCCGGATCAAAACCTGGGGCTTCCACCGCCAGAGAGTGATCCACAATCAGCTGGGTGGGCACTACCGGGTTAACCTTGGCCGGATCACCACCCATGTCTGCAATGGCATCACGCAGACCGGCCAGATCCACCAGAGCGGTCTGACCCAGAATGTCGTGGCACACTACACGAGCGGGATACCAGGGAAAATCCAGTTCCTGTTTACGCTCGATCAGCTGTTTCAGAGAATCGGTCAGATCCTCTGGCTCGCAGCGACGCACCAGCTGTTCAGCCAGTACACGAGAGGTGTAAGGCAGGGTTTCATAAGCACCGGGCTGGATGGCTTCAACCGCCGCACGGGTGTCGAAGTAGTCCAGTGAAGTGCCGGGAAGGGGTTTGCGGAATTCAGTATTCATAGTCTGGGTATCACTCGAAAGGTGTTGGAAGTCCGGACTGAAACCACCCCCCCGACCGGGGGATGGCTTCTGAAAAAAAACAGTGGACAGGTGACATAGCTGGCAAGCGTGACCCCTACCCACTGAAACCGTTTAACTGCGCTCAGTGATGGCTGGCACCGAACGGCAGTCTTCACCCACATAGTTGGCGCTGGGGCGAATGATTTTGCCATCAATGCGCTGTTCAATAACGTGGGCACTCCAGCCGGAGGTACGAGAGATCACGAACAGGGGCGTGAACATATCGGTCGGCACACCCATCATGTGATAACTCACTGCCGAGAACCAGTCGAGGTTGGGGAACATCTTTTTGATTTCCCACATGGTCGACTCCAGACGCTCGGC
Organism: Marinospirillum sp.; assembly: GCF_014859565.1. The sequence continues at coordinate 3,205 of NZ_JACUUA010000062.1, forward strand.
AATGTCGTACATCTTGGTGTTCTGTTGTTCTTCCGACAGTTCTTTAGCCACCTTTTTGATCACCACGTTGCGGGGATCAGAAACGGTGTAAACCGGGTGACCAAAACCGATCACCACTTCCTTGCGACCCACACGCTCACGGATATCGGCCTCAGCCTGATCCGGATTGTCATAACGCTTCTGAATTTCAAACGCCACTTCGTTGGCCCCACCGTGTTTCGGGCCACGCAGGGCACCAATCGCACCAGCGATACAGCTGTAGAAATCAGAGCCAGTACCGGAGATCACACGGCTGGTGAAGGTGGAGGCATTAAACTCGTGCTCTGCATAAAGAATCAGTGAGGTGTGCATGGCACGAACCCAGGACTCACGCGGTTTTTCACCGTGCAGCAGGTGCAGGAAGTGACCACCAATGGAGTCATCATCGGTTTCCAGATCAATACGCTTGCCGTTGTAAGCATAGTGGTACCAGTAGAGCAGCATGGAACCCTGACAAGCCATCAACTTGTCAGCGATGTCACGGGCATCTGGATGGTTATGGTCGTCTTTTTCAGGCTTAACACAACCCAGCACCGACACACCGGTACGCATCACGTCCATCGGATGCGCAGAAGGAGGCAGTTGTTCCAGTGCGGTTTTAACCGCAGCAGGCAGGCCACGCAGGGCTTTTAATTTGGTTTTGTAAGCGTTTAATTCCGCCTGAGTCGGCAGCTTGCCGTGTACCAGCAGGTAGGCGACTTCTTCAAACTCACATTTTTCTGCCAGATCCAGAATGTTGTAACCCCGGTAGTGCAGCTCATTACCGTTACGGCCCACAGTACAGAGTTCGGTATTGCCGGCAGCCGTACCGGACAGGGCAACGGACTTTTTCGGCTTCGGCAGGTTGGTGTTGTTCTCGGACATCAGAGGCTCCTCTTTATTCTCCAGTAACTTTTTATAAAACCTGTTCTCTAACCACTTTATTTATTTTTGCCCTGGGCAAACAGCTGATCCAGCTTTTGTTCAAAGTCGTGGTAGTTCAGGAAATCATAGAGTTCCATCCGGGTCTGCATGGTATCGATCACGGCCTTCTGGTCGCCGTCATCCAGCAGATGCTGGAATACGTTCAGGGCTGCCTTGTTGGCGGCACGGAAGGCGGACAGGGGGTAAAGCACCATGCTGGCACCGTTTTCTGCCAGTTCTTTTTTGTTGAACAGCGGCGTGGCACCAAATTCGGTGATGTTCGCCAGCAGGTGGTTACCCTTGATGCCATCAGCAAAGGCCTTGTAGTCTTCCAGCGTGTGCACGGCTTCAGCAAAAATACCGTCAGCACCGGCTTCCAGACAGGCCTGAGCACGCTCAACGGCAGCATTCAGTCCTTCCATCTGGAAAGCATCGGTACGTGCAATAATAAAAAAGTCGTCATCGGTACGGGCATCCACAGCCGCCTTAACGCGATCAACCATCTCCTGCAAGGAAACAATTTCCTTGTTAGGGCGGTGACCACAACGCTTCTGCTGCACCTGGTCTTCCAGATGCACGGCAGCAGCACCGGCCTTGATCATTTCTTTAACAGCGCGAGACATGTTGAATGCGCCACCCCAGCCGGTATCAATATCCACCAGCAGCGGGGTTTCAACCGCGCTGGTGATGCGGCGCACGTCTTCCAGCACGTCATTCATGCTGGTCATGCCCAGATCCGGCAGACCATAAGAGGCATTGGCGACACCGCCACCGGACAGGTAAATGGCCTGGTGACCCACGCGGGTCGCCATCATGGCGTGGTAGGCATTGATGGTGCCAACAATCTGCAGCGGGTTGTTTTCTTTCAGGGCCTTGCGAAAACGGCCACCAGCGGTCAGTTTTTGGGTCATGTCTGCTTCCTCTTGTTCAAAATTTGGTTTTCAGGGGGGGGTGTCCGGCGGCTTCCCGCAGGCGCTGTTCAACATTATTGCGTGAGGCACGGATGTGCCGACGCATCAGCATTTCGGCCAGCTCTTCATCGCGCTGTTCAATGGCATCCACAATACGATGATGCTCTTCAAAAGCACGTTGTGGGCGGCCACTGGCAGCACTAAAACGGTAGCGGTACATGCGCACCAGGTAATAAAGATCACCACACAGCAGCGCCATCAGCTTTTTATTACCACTGCCCAGCACAATACGGTAGTGGAAATCCAGATCACCTTCTTTTTGGTAGTAGGCGATATTTTCCTGCAGCTCGGCCTGCTGTTCGTGTTTTTCCAGCAGTGCCTTGAGGCTGTCGATTTCAACTTGTGCCATCTGGCGGGCAGCCAGACGACAAGCCATGCCTTCCATTGCTTCACGTACTTCGTACAATTCCAGCAACTCTTCCAGCGACAGGGAAACCACGCGTGCTCCCACATGGGGAATGCGAGTCACCAGATGCCGTCCCTCTAACCGACGCATGGCTTCTCTTAAAGGCCCACGGGAAATGCCATACTCTTTGGCCAGTCCCGGCTCGGTGATTTTGGTGCCCGGTGCAATACTGCCGGTGACAATCGCATCCTGAATCTCTTCAAAAACCCGGTCAGCCAGGGTACGACTGTCAACCGCTTCAGTCGCATCACCCTGCTCATACACTTCAGAATCGTTTATTATCTTGGCCAGACGGATTTGATTCATGATTCAACATTGTCGACAATTTGTGAATGTGTCTGCACTGTAGACACCTGCACCCCACAGGTCAACTCAAACCTTAGTCTAAAAATAATTATATAAATAACAACCATTTGTTTTTATTGTTTTTTTACTGAACCCGTGAGCTACAGATAATCTGCAGCTCCACAATGTGTCAACAACCTGAGTTTTTTTGATGTCATTCCCGGATTCTGCACCTTTGCAATGCCACCCTCTTCCGTTTGCCACAGCGGCACAGTTATTGTGGGCGGTGCGTGATGCCCCTTGGCCGGTTCTGCTGGATAGCAGCCACCCCGCAGATAACAGCGGGCGTTTTTCTATTGCAGCCAGTGCACCTACCAGAACCCTGGAAGTTCATTCCGGAGATGCCCCGGAAGCACTTGAAGCACTGCGTTTATCGCCCTTAACCAGCGAGTTACCACCGGCCATACAACACCTGCCTTTTTGCGGCGGCTGGATGGGTTACTGGAGTTATGATGCCGGTCGTTTGTTTGAATTCCTGCCACAACAGGCCACTGATGATTTGCCTCTGCCCTGGGTACGTATGGGCTATTACCCCTGGGCACTGATTACTGACCACCTGTTGCAACAAACCTGGCTGGTCGGTGATTTTGATTCGGCACTGGTGACACGGTTGAGTAAACGCCTGTGCACAAGCACTACACCACCCGAAACATTTGAGCTGACTAGCCCCTTTGTCAGCAATCTGCAGCAAGCAGACTACCTACAACGCTTTAACCAAGTGCAGGAGTGGCTGCGCAGCGGGGATGCTTATCAGGTCAATCTGGCGCAGCGTTTTACGGCAAGTTATCAAGGCAGCCTGTATCAAGCCTGGCAATTATTGCGTGCAGATATTGCAGCACCCTTTGCTGCCTTTCTGGATTTTGGTGATGCCACCCTGTTGTCTTTATCACCGGAGCGTTTTCTGCTGGCCGAGGCAGACGGGCGGGTGGAAAGTAAACCCATTAAAGGGACACGCCCACGCGGCAGCACCCCAGAGCAGGATGTTTTTTTCAGTCAAGAGTTGTTGTCCAGTGCCAAGGATCGTGCTGAAAATCTGATGATTGTGGATCTGCTGCGTAATGATCTGGGGCGGGTTTGTGAACCGGGCAGTATTCGGGTGCCGGAGTTATTCCAACTGGAAAGTTTTACCAATGTACATCATCTGGTCAGTCGTGTGACCGGCCAGCTGGCTGCCAATCAACAACCACTGAATCTGTTACAGGCCAGCTTTCCGGGTGGCTCTATTACCGGAGCACCCAAACTGCGGGCGATGGAAATTATTGAGGCACTGGAGCCCTGCCGTCGCAGTGTATATTGTGGCTCGATTGGTTACATCGACCGGCGTGGACGGATGGATTTTAATATTGCCATCCGCACTTTTGTGGCGGCCAATAATCAGCTGCATGTCTGGGGCGGTGGTGGATTGGTGGCGGATTCTGATGGGCAGGAAGAATATGCCGAAACCCTGTACAAAGTCGCTCGGCTGATTTGTTGCCTGCAGCCGGATTTTAACCCGACTGACGGTGCCAGGTGCTAGCATACTCTCGCTCTCGCCAATCCTGCAGTCGGTCAATTTCATACAACAACTGCTCCAAACTACCGGCCACCAGTTGCTGCTGGCCGGATTTAAGCTGAGTTTCCAGCACTTCAGTGATTTGTGCTAAATCCGGCACTCCACAATAACGACTGGCACCGTGTAATCGGTGTACTGCTTCGATCAAGGCATCATCATCCTGCCGTTTCAGCGCCAGCTCAATGGCTTCACGACTCTGATCCAGTGATGAAAGCAGTAACCCCAGTAGTTCATCGGCCAGTTCTGCCCGCCCCGCTGCCAATCGAATCCCCAGCTCACGATCCACTGGGCAGCTTTGCCAGGATTCTTCCGAGTGGTTTAATTCCGGTGCCGCCAGTGGCATGTGAGTGGCAACAAAACGATCCCCCAGCCAGCGATGTAACAGATCCATCAACTGTTTTTCGTGCAGGGGTTTGATCAATACATCATTAATGCCCGCTTGCATCCAGGCTTCTTTTTCATCACCTATGGCATGAGCTGTTAATGCCAGAATCGGCAGGGTTCGGTAAGCGTGTCCCATCGAACGGATACGGCGAGTGGCCTGCACTCCATCCATCACCGGCATCTGGATATCCATCAGCACCAGATCCACCGAATTTTCGATCACTCGTTGCACCGCTTCTTCACCATTGGTTGCCTGCAGGGTGCGAAAACCCATTTGTTGCAACAGGGTGATTAATAACAACAGGTTGGATGGTGTGTCATCAACCGCCAGAATTAGGGGCAACTCGGCTGTTGTGGCATAAACCCCTTCACCATAAAAACTTTCTACCGGCTCAGGTTGTTGTCCCAGCAGGGTTTCCAGTGCCAGTTTCAATCGTGGAGCGGCCAGGGGTTTGGTCAACAGCTGACCCTTGGTCTGACGTTTTAAACGGGCGTGAACTTCGGGTTCTGAGCTGTTCACCAGCATCAGACAAGGCAGTTCAGCGGTTTTCAGATAAGCCAGAGATTCCAGCCATATCGGTGAGCTAGCCTGAAGGGCATTCAGCCCCACCAGCACTGCAGCAATCTGCTGACGACCATTCAGGTGGTCTAGCATTTTTTCCGGTGTATCCCAGGCAACCACCTGTGCACGCCAGCTGCGCAACTGGTGACACCAAGCTTGGCTGGTGAGGCGATGACTTTCCAGCACCCCTAAGGTTTTACCCAGCAGCCAGGGTTCGGGTTCCGGTGCGGTTTCCTGAACTTGCAGTGGCAGGCTAAACCAGAAGGTTGAACCCACACCCTCCACACTTTCCAGATCGATCTGCCCACCCATTTGTTTAACCAGCTGTTTGCAAATGGCCAGCCCCAATCCAGTGCCACCAAACTGGTGGGTTTGGCTGGTATCTGCCTGACTAAAAGCACGAAAAAGTTTATGGCGCTGAGCTTCATTCAATCCAATGCCTGTATCCGTGACTGCAAAACGCAGGCGACAAAAGCTTCCTGCCTCCAAATCACTCGGGGGAATACCGGCTTCCAGATCTTCAGCGACATCATCCAGCATAATTCGAACCACCACTTCACCCTGTTCAGTGAATTTGATGGCATTACTGATCAAGTTGGAGAGGAGTTGTTTAAAACGCAGGGGATCGGTTTTAACCTCCAGCGGTACATCATCGTAAACCAGCCCCAGCAAATCCAAGCGCTGACGGTGTGCCTGGGGTGCCAGCATCGCCAGACTTTCATGCAGGGCTTTGCGCAGGTTAACCGGGGTATTGTCCAGAATCATCATGCCTGCTTCGATTTTGGAGAAATCCAGAATGTCATTAATGATACCCAGCATGGTTTCCGAGGCACCCAGAATCAGGCTCAGGTATTCCTTTTGCCGCTGCTCCAATCGAGTACGGGACAGCACGTTGGAGAATCCAATAATGCCGTTTAATGGGGTGCGTATTTCATGGCTCATATTGGCCAGAAATTCCGACTTAATGCGACTGGCCTGTAATGCATCCTTACGCGCCCGATCCAGCTCAATATTCTTGATTTCGATGGTTTCCAGACTGCGCAATGAATCATCTCGCACTTCTTCCAGCGACTGACGGTAGTTTTGTTCCCGTTCCGCTACATGACTGGATAACATTGCAATGGTTTGTTGTAGCTGGTGAAGTTCATTGATGTGAACAACTGGCAGAGTTTCTGGTGTAACTCCTTCTGCCACCTGGGTGATGGCCTCCAGGGAAAAATCCAGCCGATGTTGCAGGTAACGCACCAGCAGGTGGGTTAGCAATAGACTGAACAACAACAGGCCGGTTGTCAGCCCACCACTGATCAGTAGCAGGCGATATTTGTACAAGAGTGTGGGCGTGCGAGAGAGCTCCAACTCCGCCCAGCCCACCAGAGCTAAGCTGTCGCCAACGCGTCCACGGGGGGATTCACGCAGAATTGCCAACTCATAAATCGGCTCAATAAATCGCAGGGTTTCTTTTTCTTTGGCTACACCGGGTTGCAGTGACCAGCGCAGGGTTGGATTCCGCTCCAGTGGCCGCATACTGGGACCCGCATGAAACAGACTGACCTGCCGTTGATCGTAAAGAGAAAAAGCACGGACATCCGAGGCTTCCAGCAGCTGTTCAGCAATTTGCCGCAACTGAGGTAAACGCTCAGCCTGCATAAAACCACCAGCCAATGCCGGACTGAGGTTTTTTAACGTCAGCTGTCCACGATCCACCAGCTGTTGATCCAGGGCTTTAAAGTGGTTGTTCAGTAGCCAGCCACCCAGCCCGATAACCAGCAACCAGACGGGCAGAAAACAACCAAAGATGATCCAGCTTTTAAGTGACAGACGCATCCGGCTTTCCTTGTTGGGCACCTTCGTGCAGACCATCCCGTTGATAGTTGTTTGCCACTAATTACCTCAAACCTTGGGTTTCTGGCGAAACCGATGTACATCCACCACATTCGGCAATTGGCTGATTTTGTTCAGCACCTGACCCAAGGCTTCCAGTCCGGATACTTCCAGCGTCAGCAGGATGTTGGCTTGGTTTTCTTTTTTATCCGTCAGGGTATTCACCGAGAGTACATTAACCCGCTCATTGGCCAGAATCATGGTGATGTCCCGCAGCAGACCGGTGCGATCCCAGGCTTTGATGCGGATTTCCACCGGATACATCTGCGCTTTTTTGGTGCCCCATTCCACATTCACCAGCCGGTTGGGGTCTTCTGCCCGCAACGGGTTCAGGTTGGTACAATCGTGGCGGTGAATGGTGACACCCCGACCAATAGTGATGTAACCCACAATCTCTTCACCGGGCAACGGCTGACAACATTTTGCCATCTGGGTCATCAGGTTACCGACACCCAGAATGGTGATGTCATCCTTGCCATGATCCTTACGGCTGCCGGGACGGGTCAGCAGCCGATCCAGCTGATCCACATCCTCGGTTTCACCAAACAGATGCTGTGCCATCGACAACACCTGACCGGCACGCAGATCACCAGCACCCAGTGCGGCATACAGGTCATCGGCCTCGTGCAGGTTCAGGGCATGAGCCAGTGCGGTCATATCCAGCCCTTCCAGACCCAGACGTTTAAACTCCTTCTCAATCAGCTGACGGCCTTCATCCATATTCTTGTCACGATCCTGCAATTTAAACCAGTGCTGGATTTTGGCACGGCAACGCGAGGTACGCACATAACCCAGGGAGGGGTTAAGCCAGTCACGACTGGGGCCACCTTCTCCGGCAGTGGTGAGTATCTCGATCTGCTCCCCGGTTTTTAAGGCGTAGTTGAGCGGCACAATCCGACCATTGACCTTGGCGCCACGGCAGCGGTGGCCGATTTCGGTGTGCACCCGGTAAGCAAAATCAATGGGGGTGGCATCCTGGGGTAAGTCCACCACATGGCCATCCGGGGTGAAAACATAAATCCGATCCGGTGCTACATCATTTTGCAGCTCTTCACGGATACCGGTGGCATCACCCACTTCTTCGTGCCATTCCAATACCTGACGCAGCCAGGCAATTTTTTCTTCATAAGCATTACTTTTACCACTGGCATCGGTGCCCTTGTAACGCCAGTGAGCACATACACCCAGTTCAGCTTCATCATGCATGGCAAAGGTGCGGATTTGGACTTCCAGCACCTTGCCACCTGGCCCCACTACCGCCGTGTGCAAAGAGCGGTAGCCGTTCTCTTTAGGAGTGGCAATGTAATCATCAAACTCGTTGGGAATGTGTTTAAACATCGAGTGAACGATGCCCAGCACGGCATAACAGTCGCGTACTTCCGGCACCAGCACCCGCACGGCACGCACGTCATAAACCTGAGAAAAGTCGATTTTCTTGCGCTTCATTTTGCGCCAGATCGAATAGATATGTTTGGCTCGACCTTCCAAGTCTGCACCATCAATGCCTTGCGCTTTAATTGCCAGTTCCAGCGACTGGATCACCTGCTGGATGTATCCATCCCGATCCATACGTTTTTCGGCCAGCAGGCGAGCAATGTACTTGTAGCTGTCTTCTTCGAGATACCGGAAAGAGAGGTCTTCCAGCTCCCATTTAACATGGCCGATGCCCAGCCGATGAGCCAACGGGGCATAAATCTCAAAAACTTCACGCGCCACTCGCAGGCGCTTGTCACGCGGGGCCGTTTTCACCTGACGCAGGGCACAGGTTCGCTCCGTCAGTTTGATCAGTGCCACACGGACATCATCCACCACCGCTACCAGCATCTTGCGCAGTTGTTCCAACTGGTTCTGCTTCTGACCAAAAGCGGGGGCATCACTGGTCTGGATCTGGCTGACGGCTGCCATCTGCTGCACACCAGCAATCAGCTTGGCGACGGTTTTACCAAAACGTTTTTCCACCGTGTCCAATGACAACAATTCTTCACGCACTGCTCGGTAAAGAATACCGGCGATCAGGGTGTCATCATCCATGCGCAGTTCACCAAGAATATCCGCCATCTCCAGACCGGTGCGCAGGTTGCTGGCACCTTCATACCACTGGCGGTTTTCTGCTTCTGCCTGACGTTCCAGCTCTGCTGCCAGTTCACTCGCTTGTTGCACCCGTTCTGGGTGAGCAAGAGCCACATCCAGCTGCAGGTGAGACAACCACAAGTCCAGATCGACACTGCCATCCGGCTTGAGTGGCTGATCATCTCTTACCTTTACCATGTTATTTCCCGCTGATTATTATTTTTTGCCGGGTTCAGCAAATACACCGGTGGACAGATAACGGTCGCCCCGGTCACAGATGATGGCAACGATCACGGCATTTTCCAATTCGGCCGCCAGACGCAAGGCACCTGCCACCGCTCCGCCAGAGGAAACACCGGCAAAAATACCTTCTTCCCGCGCCAGTCTTCGCATGGTGATTTCTGCTTCCTGCTGGCTCATATCCAGCACTCGATCCACTCCCGATGGATCAAAAATACTGGGCAGGTATTCTTTTGGCCAGCGACGGATACCGGGAATACTGGCTCCTTCTGACGGCTGCAAACCAACAATCTGTACTGCAGGATTCTGCTCTTTTAAGTAGCGCCCTGTCCCCATAATGGTGCCAGTGGTGCCCATCGAGCTAATGAAGTGAGTGACCTTGCCGTCAGTTTGCTGCCAGATTTCCGGCCCGGTGGTCTGGTAATGCGCCAGCGGGTTATCACTGTTGCCAAACTGATTCAGCACCCGACCACGTCCTTCCTGTTCCAACTGTAATGCCAGATCCCGCGCACCTTCCATGCTGGCCTCTTTACTGACCAGAATCAGTTCAGCACCATAAGCCTGCATTGACCACTTGCGTTCATCAGAGGAGTTTTCCGGCATGATCAGGATCATTTTGTAACCCATGACCGCAGCGGCCATTGCAAGGGCTATGCCGGTATTGCCGGAAGTGGCTTCAATAATGGTGTCACCGGGTTTAATGTCGCCCCGTGCCTCGGCCTCACGGATCATCGAAAAAGCCGGACGATCCTTGACTGAACCTGCGGGGTTGTCTCCTTCCAGCTTGGCAAGGAGGGTGTTGTTTTTACCTGCCGTCATGCGCTGCAAGCGTACTAAGGGGGTATTACCAACCAGATCGGCCACACTCGGCCAGAAGGAAGATGTGCTGGACATCGTTTTGTTCACTCCACTAGGGGTTGTTCTGACACTCACTGCGTCCTGAAATCATCTCAGGACAAGAGATCCACCACCAAACCTTTGATATTCACCAGCCTGCGGGCAATCGACACTCGATCCTTCTGCTCGGTCATAACCAGTTGCAGTAGTTCTTCCGCTTCTTCATTAATGCGACGCACCACCTGATGACGATCTGCCGGATGCCAGCCGGGGCCAACACTTTCCACCTGAAACCCCCCCTTGATCACCTTACCCAGTATATTGGCCAGCAGAGCACGGAACACTTCCAGGTTACCCAGCGTGGGATTACGTTCCAGTTCGTCTCCAGCCTTGCCCAGCAGATCCTGCAGTTGGTGCAGCTCTTTTTTTAGATCCGAACGGCCACCCGCTGAAATTTGTTGCAATAGCTGGTCATTAAAACTGGGAGTGTCACTGGTGATTTTACCTGCTGCCTGGCTTGTGCGGGCTTTCTGGCGATCCGAACGCAGGTTTTTTAACATGGTATTAATGGGCAGCATGGGTTAGTTTTTTCCGTCTGCGGCATTCACAAAAAGAGGCTTTTCCAGCTTGTAACCCTGTTGCTCACAAAATTCACGCAAGGCTGTTGCACCTTCTTTCACACGACCTTCGAACCGTTCCTCCAGGGCACGGCGCTGCTGATCCTGTTTTTCTTTTTCCGTAGCATCCAAGGCATTTCTTTCTTCATGGGTCGCAAAACCCTGAGCCTTTTGATACACCTGATCAAAAACCTTCAGGCTTGCATGCTGGGCATGGATGCCTTCATCCAGTAGATCCAGAAAAACACGGATGCGCAGACAGCCTTCGGTCAGGTTGACCTGACGATCTTCCAGTGCACAAGCCAGCAACAGCAGGTTTTCCATGACGTTTTTACGAGCTTGTTGTGCTTCATCCGCGTGTTTTTCCTGCGCTCGCTGCAACTGGCGTTTGGCCTCCAGATGCAGGTGCAGTGCATAACCCGCGAGGGGTATCAGAAAGGCAATGGCAACAGCCAAAAGGATTGCGGCGTTTTGGGCGCTCATACAGGATTACTCTTGCGAAATATCAGCGCCCAAGGATAGCAGATGAACACCCCTTAAGGCACTAGCCAGTGTTACGTAAACCGGCAGCAATACCTGCCATGGTCACCATCAGCGCCCGATCCAGCATGGCTTGGTTTGCGGTCGTGCTACAAACACCCTGTTGCTCACAGGCTCTAACCCTTGCCAGCAACTCAGCCTGCAACTGGTGCAGCGGAATGATGTAGGGATTACGCACACTAATCGCCTGCTGGGTCAGCGGCACCTGCTCCAGTAGTTGCTGTTGTTCTCTTAGTGTCAGCAGGCATTGCACTAGTTGAGTTTCCCGCTGACGCAGGTTTTCACCCAGAGGCTTCAGGGCATCTTCCACCAGCAACTCTTCATACTCCCGAACCGAGGCAAGATCCACCTTCGCCAGCACCATTTCGAGCATATTCATGTTACTGGCAAAAAACGGCCAGCCTTCAATCATCTCACGCAGCGCGGGGGTTTCACCTCGTGCCACCGCTTGCTCCAGTGCGGTATCACTGCCCAGCCAGGCAGGTAACATCAGGCGTACCTGAGTCCAGGCAAAGATCCAGGGAATGGCACGTAATGACTCAATACCACCACCCAGTTTACGTTTTGCCGGTCGACTACCCAGCGGCAGTTTGGCCAGCTCTTGCTCGGGGGTCAACTGGCGGAAATAACGCACAAAATCGGGCGTATCCTTGACCAGTAAACGGTAACTAGCCACTGCTTCTTCAGCCAACCGATTCATCAGCACGCGCCATTCCAGGCGGGGTGCCGGTGGTGGTGCCAGCGTAGCCTCCAGCACCGCACAGGTGTACACCTCCAGCGCTCGCTCGGCCAGAGCTGGCAGGCCGAATTTAAAACGGATCATTTCACCCTGTTCAGTGACCCGCAAGCGCCCCTGTACAGAACCCGGCGGTTGCGCCAGAATGGCCGCCTGAGTCGGACCGCCACCACGCCCCACAGTACCACCACGACCATGAAACAGAGTGAGGTGTACCTGATGTCGGGCACACACCTCGGTGACGGCTTCCTGCGCTCGATACTGCGCCCAGCTGGCGGCCAGCTGACCCGCATCCTTGGCAGAATCGGAATAACCGATCATGACTTCCTGTCGCCCGGTTGTGTACTCACGATACCAAGGCAGCGACAAGAGGCCGTCAATCACTCTGGGCGCCCGCTCCAGATCCGCCAGGGTTTCAAACAGCGGCACAATCCGCATGGTGCGATCCAGCCCGGCTGTTTTTAACAACAGTGCCACTGCCAGCACATCCGAAGGCTGACCCGCCATGGAGATCACATAGGCTCCGAGCGCATCATGGCGCTCCGCAGCAATCACCCGGCAGGTATCCAGCACCTCTCGGGTTTCATCACTGCACGGCCAGCTTTGCGGCAGCAGCGGACGCGGATTGGTCAACTCATGCAGCAGAAAATCCACCCGGCGTTGTTCGTCCCACTCCGCATAATCACCCAACCCCAGATATTGGGTTGCCTCAGCAATGGCCTGGGCATGACGCGGTGCTTCCTGACGCACATCCAGCCGCAGCAGGTTCATGCCAAAAGCAGACAGACGACGCAGTATGTCCTTTAACAGCCCATCAGCAATCACCTGCATCCCCTTTGCACACAGAGACTCATAACAAAGCAACAGCGGTTCTCGCAGGCCATCGGCATCAAACAAAATGCGTTCATCTTCGTAGGGTTTGCCATCCAGCCGAGCTTTTAACCAGTCGAGTGTGGCTCGCAGCCTGTCACGCACCTGCCCCAGCAACACCCGGTAAGGCTCCCGCACCGGCCCAACACGTTTTATTAATGCATCACAGGCATCATGCATCGACAGTTCTGAACGCAACTGATCAATATCCCGATGGTACAAATCAGCCGCCATCCAGCGTGATAACCACAAGACTTCCTGAGTGACACGAGAGGTGACTCGTGGATTACCGTCCCGATCCCCCCCCATCCAAGAGGCAAAACGTATGGGTGCCACATCCAACGGCAGGGTCTGACCGGTAACAGCCAACAAACGCTCATCCAGCGCCCGGTAATATGCAGGCACGGCCTGCCACAAGGAGTTTTCGATAACCGCAAACCCCCATTTGGCTTCATCCACTGGTGAGGGGCGCTGACTGCGGATTTCATCGGTGTGCCAGGCCTGAGCAATCAACTCTTCCAGTCGCTGTAATACCAGCAGGCGTTTTTTCTCGTTACTGGACTGTTCATAATCCGTCAGACAGGCATCTAGCGCATCATATTTCTGGATCAGGGTACGGCGACTGACTTCGGTTGGATGAGCAGTAAAAACCAGCTCGATCCGTTGATTGCAAAGGCTGTTAAAAATTTCATCAGGCTGCAGACCTGCAGCCTGAAGCTTGTTCAGCAGCAAGGTGAACCCGGGTTGTTCACCTCGACGATAATCTTCCACCACCCGCTCACGAGCACGGTAGTGTTGCTCAGCAGCATTGGCAAGATTCAGAAACTGGGTGAAAGCACGCGCCACCGGCAAAAGTTCTTCATCAGCCAGATCTTTTAACGCCCCACTTAAAGCCTGGGGAGGCATCTCACCCTGATGCACCTGCTTGGACAAAGAGCGGATGAATTCCACCCGAGCTAGAAAATCTGCCCCCAGAGCAGCACTCATGGTGCGACCCAAACCCTCACCCAGAACTCTGACCTGTTCTCTCAACGAAGCATCCAGATTGGTCATGCCGCCTTCCTCCTCAGTGAAAAATGCAATGTTTTGCTGACCCGAACAATGGCATGGCTTAACAAGTGCAGCAAGCCCAAAAAACAAAAAACATCGACTGTTTTTACCTTTGGGGTTGCTAAAGATCTGAGGATCATTATAATGCGCAGCCGTTGGCTATGTAGCTCAGCTGGTTAGAGCACATCACTCATAATGATGGGGTCCCCTGTTCAAATCAGGGCATAGCCACCACCCTTAACAAGGTGAATCGGGTTACTCGCAATTGGGGCTTGACCCCACAACAAATTGCTCTAGAATGTAGCCCTGTTGAGTAACGTGTTATTTTTTAAGATGAATTTTCTTAAGCAATAAAACACGGTTGTTCCCGAATAGCTCAGTCGGTAGAGCAGTTGACTGTTAATCAATTGGTCGCAGGTTCGAGTCCTGCT
>NZ_JACUUA010000334.1 GCF_014859565.1 Marinospirillum sp.
TTTTAACATACGCAGCGGCGGCAATTGTTTTTCAGTCAGTAATAAATCTATGGCCAGAGTCACTTCCATGACTCTGGCTTTTTTATTGCAGTTAAGTGCCATTTCAATTTGAGCGGTGATGGCGCAGCTATCTGGCAGTGATGCGTTGGCATCAATAATCGCTTGCAGCCTGGGAATAAAAACATACCTTAACCATTGTTGCAGGCTCATGCTGTCCACACAAAAGGGCTCGGGGCTGTTAAAGGCCTCTGGTGGTGGGGCTTCAACCTGCCAGTGACCAGTTTGTAACAGGCGCTGCTCCAGCAATACCAGCAGTTTTTTTAATAACTGGGCACGGGCGACTGAATCAGCCATGTGTTATTCCAGATCCACTGCCAGCCCACGCAGTACCAGATCGTCATAATTGATCAGACCCAGCACTTCACCGGCAGTGTCAATTACCGGGGCAATGGTTAAACCAAACTGATTAAACATACGGGCGCAAAAGCGCAGCTGCATATCGGGTCGTACACCCAGTACCGGTTTGGACATGATTTCATAAACATTCACCCGGTCGGGTGCCTTGTTGGGTGCCAGTACCTTTTTGGCGATATCCGAGATCAGTACCAACCCGTATTCATCGTGTTCATCGCGCTTGTCGATGATCAGGGCATGGGCATTTTTTTCACGCATCAGTTTGATGGCATCAGCAACGGTGGTGAGTCCATCCACAATACAATGACCACTGTGCATGACATCCCGCACACGCATGAGTTTTTTGTCGTTCATTCTGCTACTCCTTGAGGCTTAAATGGATTCTTGCAATTGATCAGTCAGGCTTTTGATCTGGTGTTTTACACCCAGAGCGTCTTCGACATCCAGTTGCAGGGCAATACCTGTTCCGGGTGAGTCATCAAACTCGCCAACTTCGGCAATGGTTTCCAGAATTTTGCGGCAATGGTGTTCTTCTACCAGAAACAACAGCACATCGCGTTGAGCGGTGATTTCCAGACCAAAAATCCCGCGGGATTTTTTTATGCCTTCGCCGCGGGCATTATTGATGATGGTGGCACCGGTGGCACCGGCATTTCTAGCCGCATCCAGCAGTGCATCGGTTTTATCGTCGTCCACAAAAGCCAGTATCAGTTTGAATCTCATGAGGGTATCCCTTTTCGTTTTTCCTGCCATTCGGCAATTTGTGCATAACCCATTACTGTGATGATCGGGAACAGGCAAGCCAGTGCAATCATTCCGAAGCCATCCAGAATTGGGCTGCGTCCTGGAATGGATGTAGCCAGCCCTAGCCCCAGTGCAGCAATAATGGGAACGGTAATGGTGGAGGTGGTAACCCCGCCGGAGTCAAATGCCAGTGGGATAATGCTTCTGGGTGAGCGTAGGGTCTGGATAATAACCAGAATATAGGCTCCCAGAATGAACCATTGAAGAGGATACCCCATCACAATTCGCCAGCTGCCCAGGGTAATACCAAAAGCCATACCCAGTGCCACGGCAATCCTTAACATTAGAGGGTTGATGGTGCCACCGGAGATTTCACCGGCCTTGATAGATACAGCAATCAGTGATGGCTCTGCAATGGTGGTGCTGGCACCAATCGCAAAAGCAAAAATATACACCCAGTAATAGTCACTCCAATGGCGCTGAGCCCCTTCTGCTATGGCAGGAAGAAAGCTGGCAGAAGAAAGCTGTTCTGCCATCAAGCCGCCCATCGGGAATAATGCCTGCTCCAGACCCAGCAGAAAAAAAGCCAGACCAAACAGCACCATAACAAAACCAGCCAGTACACTGGCGAGGTGCTTAATTTTTTTACGGATCACCAGATACTGAAAACCAAAAATGATCGCTGCTATGGGCAGAATATCTTTGAGGGTGTCCCATAAAATGTTCAGAAACTGCATCGTGACAATCCTTTATTCGTGAATGCTCTGATATCAGAGGCTGATCAGACCATAGACCAGTACAAAAATGATGGGCATCACCGAGGCAAAAGCAATCAGGCCAAAACCATCCAGCATTGGATTACGCCCCTTGATGGCCGTAGCCAGACCCACACCCAAGGCAGTTACCAGGGGAACAGTGATAGTGGAGGTGGTGACGCCACCGGAATCATAGGCTATGCCCACTATGGCTTCTGGCGCAATCAGTGTCAGTAGCAGTACCAGCACATAACCACCAATAATCATCAGGTGCAATGGCCAGCCTTTTAGGATGCGCAACACACCCACTACTACGGCAAAACCTACCGAGGCGGCAACCACCATCCGCAGGTTAAAAGCAAAGTCCGCTTGGCTTGCTGGTGTGTTGATGATCAAGCCACCTTCTGCTACGACTTCAGCAGCCTTGGCAGCAACAGCAATCAGGGCTGGCTCTGCAACAGTGGAGCCAAAACCTAGCGAAAAAGAGAAGAGCATCAGCCAGAAGACAGAGCCTTTACGGGCAAAAGCCTGAGCCAGATTTTCTCCGACCGGAAAAAGCCCCAGTTGTAACCCTTTGATAAAAAGGGTCAGGCCGATCACCACATAAAGCAGGCCGGTGATCAGATCCAGCAGTTCCACACTGTCTGGCAGGGGCTGGCGGATAACCACCAGCTGAAAAAAGCCGATAACCAGAACAACGGGAGCGAGGTCACGAAGGCTGTCACGCATCTGGCGTAAAAGTGAAAAAGCAAAATCCATTAACCTTGTATTCCCTGTTGGTTTGTCTTGTGGTGCAAATAATGCATCAAAGAAACCGCTGATGCCACCCTTGATGGCGGCAGAGTCTTGCCGCTTTTGGCCGGTGAGGGGGTTAGTTGATTGTGAGGTGGTTTATTTCTGGTGATGGTTGTTAGCTTTGCTGTTGAATTTAAAGAAAAAAACAAATATGGCACTAAAATTGAATGCATAACGGCAAAGTCACTGGAGGTTGTTATGTCGATTAACTTCAAAAATGCTCTTGGAATC
>NZ_JACUUA010000335.1 GCF_014859565.1 Marinospirillum sp.
AGTTTTTGGTTGCAGCCCCATAGGCGGAAAACTTCAGACTTCTCAGGTCTGATGCGTTGTTCATCGGTAATGAACTCAACATCGCTGTTCATCAGCTCACGAATGAGGTTGAGAGTATCCCCGACTGAAATTTCATAGTTAGATGCAATGTTCACTGTTTGACCGATAGCAGCATCACATTCAGCCAAAGCTAAAAACCCACGACAGGTGTCCTCAACATAGTTGAAATCACGTGTGGGGGAGATATCACCCAGTTGAATGCTTTTCTCACCTGCTGCAATTTGAGTGATAATGGTAGGAATGACTGCTCGGGCAGATTGGCGAGGGCCATAGGTATTAAAAGGCCTTGCAATTGTCAGAGGCAGATTGAATGCATTGTAAAAGCTCATTGCCATAGCATCAGCAGCGATTTTTGAAGCGCTGTACGGGGATTGCGGTTGTAGTGGATGATTTTCATCAATGGGTACGTATTGAGCTGTGCCATAAACCTCGCTTGTGGAGGTGTGAATAACACGCTTGACACCATTTTCCATGGCTGCCTGACAGATATTCAAGGTGCCTTTGATATTGGTATCAACATAGCTATCCGGTGCTTGGTAAGAATAGGGAATAGCGATCAAGGCTGCCAGGTGGAAAATTACATCCACATCTTTGGTGATCTGTTTGCAGTAATGAGGGTCACGAATATCACCACTCAAGACTTCAACTTGATCCAGGCAGGCAATATTGTCAAGCCAGCCCCAGGAGTTGAAAGAGTTGTATTGGGACAATGCCTTGACTTGGTAGCCTTGTTGAACAAGGAGTTCTGTAAGGTGAGAGCCGATAAAACCATCGGCACCGGTTATAAGAACCCGTCCAATTTTTTTTATCATGATTTTTATTTCTCTTTTTGGTTCTTTGCTATGTCTAGTTCTATTAATGAGTTGAGGTTTTTGAATTTGTATATGTGATCCACAGCAGTGTAGGTTGACTCTGTTATGGTTGAGCACCTAAAGTCATTGTTTTCTTTTAAGTGTTCTTTAAAGAAGTTTTTCATCGAAAGTCTCATGCCATGGTCGAGACTTTTTATTTTTTTTCTTCCTATGTCTGATATGTTAAATATCTTAAAATTTATTTTCATGAATCCTTGAGATTCCATGTCATTAATCATTTGTTTTTTTTCGCTTACGGGAGCGATAAAAGTATCTTTTATTGAGTGGTAGAATATGTATTCAGTGTTGGTTGCACCTTGGTTTGCCATTTGCTTAACTTGATCAATGGTGAACGATCTGATTTCTTTGACTGCACCAGTAAATCTATTGTTGCCGCTGTCTTTTAAAGTCCATGGTGTTTTTACATAAAGCTGAAGTTTTATTTTATTGTTTATTGAGTAAGTGAATTCTGGTGAGTTTATTTCTCTTCCAACTATGTATGATAAATTTGGTTTGGCCCATGAGGAATTGTCTAGAACCAGTCTTATTGCTCCTGGTTTAATTTTTGTTACTAGGTTTGCCAAATAACCACCGTATGAAGATCCAATCAGTGTTATGTTGTTTTTATCTATTCTATATCTCTGTAATGCATCATTTATCGCGTTTATGATATCGATTGCTGCCAGTATTCCGAAGTTCTGGTATTCGTTGTTTGTAGGTGAAATCCCAGCAGAAAATATAAGCTCTTTTTTTGTCTGTTTCGCATATTGTTCTAGCTCTTTATTCCAATCTTTTTCATTGAAGTCTGGTATCTCCTTCCTGATTTCTTCAATGTCTGATTCTTCAAAGTATATCTGGGCGCCTGAGATTGGTCTCGAGCCAATGCAATGGTAGTCAACGGTCATAGCAGAGATTCTGTGTTCTTTGCAGATACTCATACAAAAGTTATCTCTATATGTACCTAGGTCTTCACCAAATCCTGGTATGTAGACCACCAGTCCATTTTCAGGAATCGACTTGTAAATCGTGTATTTACAGCTTCTTTCACTAGCCTCTTCATTTTGAGTTTCTGTGTCTTTTGTACTTTTAAAAATTACTATGTCTTTCAAACTAAATTCCTAGTTGCGAGGCATTTGTTGTGCAGGTTTTGCATTTGTTTTGTCAGTAGTCTTGGTTTCAACTATTAAGTGCATCAGCGCTGGTTCCCAGTGCCCCTGAGAGCTCCCCGTAAAGTATTTCTGCTGACAGGGAAAACGCATGAAATCCATTATCCCGCAAGGACTGTAGCCAGGTAGCTTTAATCATTGCCGCCCTTTTCTGCGAAAGGCGTAAATACAATTTGTCTGGTCATTTTTAAGGACAGTACGCACTTGATCGAAAGTTTTCCATGAACCAGACTCGCAGGGAAAATGCATGAAAACCCTTATGCTCCAAGGATTGTAGCCAGATAACTATCCATCATCCCTGCCTTCTTCTGCTAAGGTGGTGCCGAGTCTCTAGTCGGCCACGGTTTTTTTCCTGCTTACTGTAAGAGTCGCCTTCATAGGGTCGCTATCAACCGCATTGGAAAATGAGCCGTGAAGGCTTCTGCAAGCTTTCGCTGGTTGCCTTTGACGGCCAGTAGATAGTCGGCGCCTTGATTAACGATCTCCAAGGCAATCTTTTTTTGGCAACCCATGGCATCGATAGTGACCAAGCAACCGTGCAGGTTAAGCAGCTTTAATAGCTCAGGAATGGCCGTGATCTCATTGGATTTTTCTTCCGTCTTAACTTGCCCCAGCACCACACCGTTGGCGGCACTAAAGGCACTGATCATGTGAATTGCCCCTTTCCTACGGCTTTTATCGTAAGAGCCACGTAACGTCTTACCATCAATAGCAATCACTTCTCCAGCACTAGCGGTATGACATTCCTTCATCCAGTCTGCGAACACGCGTTGAAACTGTTTGGGGCTGATCATGCCAATCACTCTTGCCAGGGTATCCGCACTAGGAATCCCAGCTTCAAAATCACCATAAGTTCT
>NZ_JACUUA010000336.1 GCF_014859565.1 Marinospirillum sp.
AAAACTGGCCTTTGGCTTGGCCGTAGGCGTTAACTGCCTTGCGGTTGTGCTGGTTATCAGCACGCATTTGATGAAGGCTGGTGCGGATTTGTTGTGACTTGGTCTGTAGTTCTGCATCCAGTGTTTCCAGTGTTTGCAGTTGTGTTAAATGTTTTTGGACATCCGCTTCTGACCAGCTCTGACTGAATACCTGATGCACTAGCTGATCGCGGATTTTAGCCAGTTTTTCGGTTTTTTCCGCGTTATCAGCTTCTGCCTCGGTCATTTTGCCGATCTCATCCAACAGCAAACGCGTGGCCTTGATGGCTTGCTCCAATGCTTGCACTGGGTTGAGGTTGTCAATCGGTTCAGCACTCATGGTTTTGGTGGTTCCTGCTGGGCTTTAGATGCCTGCTCGCGCTGGAATTTCAGCAGATCTTCGCGGAATTTACGGGCTTCATCTGCAACACTTTCCCAGGCTTCTTTAATTGGGGTGAGCAGGTTAATCACCTCAATCACCGGGTCTGCTTTATTGCTGGCTTTAGCTCTGCTGATTAAACGGCCAGAGTATTCGTAAAGATTATCCAGGTTGGTGGCAAAATCTGGATCTATATCATGGCGCAGGGTGGCGCGTAGCTCGTTAACACCTGCGTGGGCTTTTTGTAACCACTTATTCTTGGATGGCTCATCTTTGCGGTCTATCGCGCTTAATGCATCATTTAGATGAGAAATAATGGCCGTGTAAAGCATCAAAGTCAGCTTGTGGGCATCCGCCTCCTGAACCTCGGTTTGCAGATGCCGGTTATTATTGACCTGTGAGGCCCAGGCTTCAGCCGACTTTTGCATTTGATAAGGAGTCTGGCGTCTTTTAATCATCTTTTACTTTACTCTTCTTCAGCGGTTGGTACAGGTCGAAGGTTTTTTACCCTAGGCTACTTTAATCACCCTAGGCTACTTTAATCACCGTTAGAATTCGACTCGGATTGCATTTAGGCTCCAGCGCCAGGTTGCTGACCAAGACCCTGTGCCTTGGCGCCCTCGGTCAAGCGTAACCAGGAGTCTACCAAGGGTTGCAGCAACGCGTCCATTTCATCCAGACGACGCAGGGCTTCTCGGCAGAAATCAGGGCTCATTGGTTGCAATAACATCCAGGCGATCTGGCGCGTTAGGTATTCATACAGCAGGTTCAAATTCTTCACCAGCTGCGGGTAGAGCTCATAACGCAGCGACAAGCGCAGCTCGTTCACACAAAACAGCGCCTTGGTTGTGTGCAGCATCTTGCGTGCCGGTTCAAAACGCGTCAAGGCCTCTTTTAAGGCCTCCAGGTGGTGGGTTAAGCCTTGGTACAGCAGATTGATCAGCTCATGTGGATCGGCTGAATCAATCACACTGCGCAAATGGTGATTAAAATTCACCTGTTCGGCCCAAGCCTGAGCCTTACGCTGCATCAGGTAGGTTGTGCGCCGCTCAGGGAACTTCATTTTCATTTGCCTGGCTCCACCAGGGTCAACAAGGCTTCCGTCGACAGCTGCCCCTGAGCGGCCACTGCCGCCTGTTGCTGCTGCTCCATCAGGCTTTGTGTCTGCTGCAAGACAGCCAGTGCCTGCTGATGATTCTCCAGTGGTTTACCATCAACTGGCCTGACCAGTGCATTAACCTGTGTATCCAGCTGCGGGGTCAGTTGCTGCAAACCACTCAACGCCTCAGCAAGGCTGCTGGCCAGACCGGCATCTTTAAGCTGCATCCACTGGCGTGGATCCGCTTGTGGGTGGCTGAGTGCCTGCAACAGCTGTGGTTGCACAGCCACATAGGGTTTTCCCTGCTCATCT
Source organism: Marinospirillum sp. (assembly GCF_014859565.1). The sequence continues at coordinate 1,809 of NZ_JACUUA010000336.1, forward strand.
TTTGGCAGGTTGAAGGTCTCTTCATCGACTGGCCCCAAAAAGCGGATAAAGGGTCCTTCCATCGTTAGTTGTGTGCCATTCACCTCAATGACCATGGCAGCATTTTCATCAAACTGCACTTGTTGCTGGCTGTTTAGCTCGACCTGCCCTTCTACCCGCAGACTGTGCCCCTGAAAATCCACTGCGGCCTGCCGCCATTGCCCCAGGTTTTGTTCTGTAGCTTGTTCAGCCACCAGCTCACGCGCCACTGCCCCAAGTTCAGATCCAATAGTGACTTGATCAGGCTCTGCCGCTAAAGGTGCCTGAAGCATTTCTGCCAGCGTGGTTCGAAAAGCTTGCACGGCTTGATAAGCGCTGGAGGAAAAATAGGGTGAATCTGGCCATTCCTTGATTTCGCCAGTAACAATATCGGCCTGATTGTTTAAACGAAACTCGGCAATACTTGGGCCACTTGCTGGTTGATTAACCGCCTGCTGATCACCTGCCTGCTGATCATCCAGCTGCACTGCTGCTGCCAGCCCACCGGGTAACCCCAGCTTTAGGTAACCCGCTGACGACCCACCGGCAGATTCAGCCACCAGGGACTCAGGCACTACCTTGCCGAGTGCCGCACCATTTAACAAGGGCTCACCATTCAGCTGTGCCTGTTGAATGGTGTCTGCAATAAACAAGGCCACTTTATCCAGTTGTGCCTGGCTCGCCGCCTTTTGTTCATCCGTGGTATGGGATTCTTGCTGTATCAGCTGCTTAGCTTGCTGCAAGGCTTCTTCTATCTGCTGTAAAGCCTCACGTGTAACCTGCACTTGCCCCAGCCCCTCGGCCAGCCACAGGTGCTCCGCTCTGGCCAGCTGGGGTGTTGCCGGAGTGGTTTGTTCTGCTTCCACGCGCAGCTGTGTTGCGGCAACATCCTGCGTTCGTGCTGCAGGTGCAATGGGTTGTTGGCGCTGCAAGGAGGCCAGGTGTGAATAGATTTCAATCGCCATTAGTGTCACTCCATAAAAAACCCAGAGATTTCTTACCGGCGCAAGAAAACACTCTGGGTTTGATTTGCGCACTGAATCCTTATAACAAGCCGAGAATCACCTGGCTAGCCTGGTTGGCTTGGGACAG
>NZ_JACUUA010000337.1 GCF_014859565.1 Marinospirillum sp.
AAAGGTGGTTATTTGTCCATCAAACGGGTGATCTGAACCTCATCTCAACACACAGTAATTAATGCGTTCCCTGCAGGTAGCTGCTGCAGAATCCAGGTTTAAAAATTTATATTTAAACGTATCCAGAATACCTTTAAATCACAAAAACAAACCATTCGATGCATAGGTTTAAAAAATCATTTATATTGGTAGTATGAATACTGCAAGAAAGTCAAAATTAAACACTCTCTTAAGCACACAGCCGGCAGGGGTTGTGCTGGCATCGTCATGGCTGGCCGACCAAGGTTATAGTCTGGATCTGCAAAAGCAGTATCGCAAAAGCCAGTGGTTTGACTCTATCGGGAAAGGTGCTTTGGTGCGCCATGGTGATCCTGTGGATTATCTGGGCGGCATCTACGCCTTGCAATCCCAGCTTGGCCTTACGGTACATCCGGCTGCTAAAACAGCCCTGTCGATGCTGGGCAGGTCACATTATCTGAAGCTGGCTACCAAAAAAGTGCAGCTCTTTGGCGGGGCTGATGATGCATTGCCGCTGTGGTTTCAGAAGCATGAGTGGGGGCTTGAGCTTGATTGTAAGCTGAGCGCATTTCTGCCGCCTGAGCTCGGACTGGTCGAGTTTGAGCATAAGAGCTTTTCGGTGAAAATATCCTCACCGGCCAGAGCCGTGATGGAATGCTTGTATCTGGCACCCAGGTTTCAACCCTTGCTTGAGGTGTTAGAGCTGATGGAGGGTCTGAATAATCTGCGCCCCACCAATGTGCAAAAACTGCTGGAAAACTGTAACTCGATCAAAGTGAAACGTTTGTTCCTGTATCTGGCCGATAAGGCTGGTCACGACTGGTTGGAGTATCTCAAGCTAGATAAAGTGGATCTGGGCTCAGGCAAGCGTGCGATCGTGCCGAACGGGATCTATGTTTCTAAATACCAGATCACAGTGCCAAGGGAACTGGAACAACACCTATGAATGATGCTTACACAAAGCAGGTCAAATTGTTGCTTGATGTGCTGCCTGAGGTAGCCAAAGAGCAATGTTTTGCCATGCATGGCGGCACAGCAATCAATTTGTTTGTGCGTGATATGCCACGGCTTTCGGTGGACATTGATCTGACCTATGTGAACATCAATACCCGCGATGAAGCACTGTCAGGGATTAATGCTGGATTGTTCAGTATGAAACAACGCATGGAGGCGCTGCGTTCTTCGATCCGTGTTCAGCACAAGGATACTGTGTGCAAGCTCCAGATTGAAGAAGGCGGTGTAAGCATAAAGATTGAAGTTAACATGGTCGGGCGAGGCCTGCTGGGCAAGGTGGAAAAAATGCCACTTTGTGAATCAGCTATGAAGAGTTTGAAGGTACAAGGCTAACCTTGATCGAGCAGGTCAGATCTGTGCTGGATGATCAGGACAAGGAATTTTTGTTAGGTCTTAACCGTTTGGAGCCTGACTGGTCTATTTATAATTATCAGGATTTTCCATCGGTGAAATGGAAGTTGCTCAATCTGGAGCGCTTTAAAACGGCCAGGCCGGATGAATATGCTCTGCAGCTCAAAGCACTAGAGGATATTCTGAAATTCTGACACCTAGAATCAGAGCAATTACCTGCTAACCCCCTGCTGTTCCGACTATGGCCTGTTTTTTTAAGGGCGAAGGTCGCGTTATTGATAAAAAGCCGCCTGCCGGATAATCCGACAGGCGGTTTTGTTGTTTGCAGCAGATTATTTCAGTAGCTGTGCTTCAATCAGAAGCTATCACCAGGAATGCGTACCGAACCTTCCATCAGCACTCGTGCACTGCGGCTCATCACGGCTTTGGTGGCAGTCCATTCACCATCCACCAGTGCTGCCGCCGCGCCAACACGCAGGGTGCCGGATGGATGACCAAAGGTGACTGAGTCCCGATCAACACCACCCGCCGCCAGATTAACCAGTGTGCCCGGAACCGCTGCCGCAGTGGCAATAGCTACAGAAGCCGTGCCCATCATGGCGTGGTGCAGTTTGCCCATCGACAAAGCACGCACACACACATCAATCTCACCGGATTTAATCTGTTTGCCGCTGGAGGCTTCATAACCTGTCGCCGGAGCCACAAAGGCGATTTTGGGAGTGTGCTGACGAGCAACCGCTTCGGAAATATCCTTGATCAGACCCATCTTCACCGCGCCGTAAGCACGCATGGTTTCAAATTTTGCTAGCGCCTCGGCATCCGAGTTGATGTCTTTCTGCAACTCAGTACCGGTGTAACCGATATCAGCAGCATTCACAAAAATGGTCGGAATACCGGAGTTGATCATGCTGGCCTTGAAGGTGCCAATGCCGGGCACTTCCAGATCATCCACCACGTTGCCGGTGGGGAACATCGAGCCTTCACCGTCAGCCGGATCCATAAACTCGATCACCACCTCGGCAGCTGGGAAAGTCACACCATCCAGCTCAAAATCACCGGTTTCCTGTACTTCACCGTTAGTGATCGGTACATGGGCAATGATGGTTTTGCTGATGTTTTTCTGCCAGATACGCACGGTACAGATGCCGTTTTCGGGAATACGTGAGGCATCCACCAGACCCTTACTGATGGCAAAAGCACCCACCGCAGCCGTCAGGTTGCCGCAGTTACCGGACCAGTCCACAAACGCCTTGTTGATGGCGACCTGACCAAACAGGTAATCCACATCGTGATCCGGCTGTTGGCTTTTCGCCAGAATCACGGTTTTGGAGGTGCTGGAGGTGGCACCACCCATCCCATCAATCTGCTGACCATAAGGATCAGGGCTGCCGATCACCCGCTGCAGAATCTTGTCACGCGCTTCACCCGGCACCTGCGCCACTTCGGGCAGGTCGGTCAGGCTGAAAAACACACCCTTGGAAGTACCGCCACGCATATAGGTGGCGGGGATTTTAATCTGGGGAACA
>NZ_JACUUA010000338.1 GCF_014859565.1 Marinospirillum sp.
CAAGCGCGTTCCGCTTTGGGTTAGCGCTGCCAAGATTTCTGGCGAGTCCACTCCATCGGCCTGGCTTAAATGTGGATATAACCACTGTCGCTGTTGCCATAGCTGTTGCTGGCCTTTTTCTTTGAGTTTTTCTTCGGGCAGGCTGGTGGCATCGGTTTGGGTCAGCTCTTCAATCTGAGCACGCACCGAGCCGTGCCAACCACCGCAATAAACAATGGTTTCACCGGTTTGCAGTAGGGGCAAAAACTCTTTTTGCTCATCACTCATGCTCATTGCATCACCAATGGTGTTGCGGTCATCAGCAGCAAACAGGCGATGCACAATTTTGGTGTGGGTGTTTTTGATGACATCAGGAATCAGCTTGTTGGGTATTTGATCCGCAATAATCAGCCCTTCACCATATTTGCGGACTTCAGCCAGCAAGTTGGCGAACATTTCCACGCCCATTTTACGCGCATCGGATTCACCTGGTTCCGGGCGGGTCAGCAGGCGGTGAGCTTCTTCAATCAGAGTTAAATGTTGGAAGTTAGCATCCCGGCGGTGGCGTTCTTTCATGCACTCGGCCAGGCGGGTGATGATCAACCCCATCAGCAACGCCTTATCCTGCTCGCTTTTTAACTCTTCCAGTTCGATGACCACTTTGCGATCCAGCAGGCTATTAAAATCCAGTGAGCGACGGGTATTCAGCATCTGGCCTTTCACACCCAGCGTCAGGTTAGTTAACCGCGCTACCAGTGAACCTCGGTATTTTTCTTCGAACTCCTTACCCATGCCCTTGGACTCAATCAGTCCATCAAGTTGCTTGATCATATCGCTGAAAGTTGGCCAGCAAGCACCTTGCACCTCATTGGCCCAAGGGTCGTCATAAAAGAAGTTTTTGCCGCTGTGTAAATCCCAGCCGTATTCTGAATAAGCCTGAATAATGGCCTCCTCGACCAGTTGCGGCATGGCGGCTTCCATCGGGTAAACCGTGGTTAGAGTGGCGGTGAGAATGCTGATATGCCCAGCTAGATTCTGACGTTCATTCACCAGCTCGAAGGGGTTGAGGCGAAAGGGGGTGATGTCCTCACGTCCCGGCAGGTAATAATCCACCTCTTGCCCACGCGCATAGAGTGCACGGTACTCGGTTTTGGCGGGTTCGATCACCATAAACGGCAGCTCGGAGGCTTCCAGTAAACGCATACAGGTGGTGGTTTTGCCAGAGCCGGTAACGCCGGTAATAAAAACGTGCTTATTCAGGTCGCGAATCGCCAGTGCCAAGGGGCTGTATTCCAGCAGGCGACCATGCTGTACCAGATGCCCCAAATGGAGGCTGTTTTCTAAAACGGTTGGGGTATTTACGGCAAAATCAACGCTCTGGCGAATACGAACACCAGGCAGTTCGCGGCTGGGCAGGCCAGTGAACAGGGCTAGTTCACGGGTATTCAGCCAAGTGGCGGCTTGTAACGTCTGGTTGCCAGTATTAAAAGGCAGGCTGTGTGCCAACAAGTTTTTAATCGGATTCTGTTGTGTCAAAAGCTGTTGCCGCAGTTGCAGCACATCTGCTAACTCGTGCGTAGCTTCAGGTAGTTTATGCACAACAAGAGGGGTAGCCGATGCCTGATTACCTTGAAATATAGAGCGTACACTTTGCGCCAGTACCGTGAAGGTTTGCTGGTTTTCGGCACTCAAATATATAGCTGTTTTGAACATACCTTTGCTCAAACCAAGGCGAAGGCGCTCCACCAGGGTTTCACTCAGGTGCTTCTGCATTTCTTCAATGCTTTTATTGATGCGCTCGCGGGTTAGTGCCAGGCTTTTGTTCTCGTTAATACCAGCGGTAGTGGATTGGTTTTTTCCGGTGTTTTCACCGCCCGAACGACTGACAGTTAAGCCTTCGCTACGGCTGGTGCTCTTACCTGTGCTGATAGATTCTGAAGTGCCTGAGTTGGTTGAACGACTTTCGTTGGTGCCGGAAGATGATGTTTCTGAATTGCTCCCCTTGTTTGAACTCTTGCTGGTACTGGTGCCAAGATTTTTGGTACGGCTATCACCTGTGTTTTCACCCTTGGTTAGGCTTTCATTTGCCGAATTAGACCAACCTGTATTGGTGCCTTGGCTGGTGCCATGCGTTTCACTTTGCTGGGTGCCTTGGCTTTCGGATTGCTGCACGGTTTGTTTGGCGTGAACGGATAGCTCGGTAGACAGTTCATACACCTGATTCAGAAGATCGCGTATTTCTGCATCCTGCCCAGGTTCAGCAACCACCAGCAGTTGCCAGTGTTCGCCCTGCAAGGAGTTGGCTAGGCGTTCGATACCTTGAAAATCCTGCTGCTCTGGAGTTTGGGCCTGTTCATTGAAAGACGGAACACCCTGCACTAAGCCCAGATGCTGGCTGGTACGGAAAAGCTGGTTAAATGCTTCATCATCCTGCTTAACTTCTTTTAACTGTACGCCTGGGAAGTTACCCTCAAGCGCACCTTTTAATTGGCGGCTAGCTTCATGTGCGCGGCGGCCTCTACCTCGCTCCACAACACCCACGTAAAGCTCTAACCCGCTTGGCGTACCATTTAGTAAATAAGCCAGAGCTGCCTGACTGTCGTTTAAAATGGATAGGACATTCGCCATCGCCAAACGATAACCTTCTGCTTTGTCCTGACTGATTTCTGTTACACGAAAAAAACGATAATCGATTTCTTCGGCAGCCAGCAGAGGCTTAAACTGCTGTGGTTCCAGTAAAGGCTGATCCCAACTAAAGGCTGGGTCTTGGGTATCAAGCAGTTGACTTGCTCCCTGTTGTACAAGGCTTTGGTGCTCACGCTGGGTCATTATTGATCCTTTTTATCGACGATTAATTTGCTGGCGCAGCTCTGCCAGCAAGCCTTTCACTGGCCCTGCTGCTTTATGTTCCAACTCACTATTC
>NZ_JACUUA010000339.1 GCF_014859565.1 Marinospirillum sp.
GGTGCCGGAGCTGGTGCCGGAGCTGGTGCTAGAGCCGGGCGAGAAGCCGGTGCCGGTGTTGCTCTGACCGGAGGACGAATTGTTTCTCGCGGGGGGGGCTGGGTTGCACCAACACTGACATGGCTGGATGTACCATGATTAACCCCACCCTGACAGGCGGTTAGCAACAGGGTAAAAGCCAGTAATACTGGTATTCTGAGCGAAGCAAGACGATTTAAAAGGTGCATCTTAGTCCCTGAACAGAAAATATTAATCCAATTATAAAGCAAACACTGAAGAGTAACAGATTCAGTCTTTTACTGGGCAGCCGAGGGGCTTTTATCTATACTTTCAGCTAACAGGCTAAAGAAAGTCTGCAAATGGTCGATTAAAAAACTTACTTTAGCTTTTTAAGCTTCCTCTGACACTGGGGTTCCGCCATGGTTCTGCTTTCAGTTGAGTCCTCCTCTCTCTCCTGGTCTCGCCAGCAGACAGCAGCGCCCGGCGGCGTCAAAAAAAAAGCCGCTCAAACGGCTGAGCAGCCTCATCAAGAAAAGACTAAACCACGTCAGCTGAACGATGTAGCGGCAGGTGAAAGCAATTCGAGAACCGCTAGCCTGCCCGATGAAACCTTCCAGCTCGATGAAGATAGCAGCCACAGCCACAGTTACCCTGACTTCACCTTGAGCCTGAAAAGCCAGGACAACAAAGGCACAACCCCAGAAGCCTTCACCCACAGCGAAGAAGCAAGACACGGACGCAAACGCCCACCTCTGCCTTTCACTTTCGGTTTTGGCATCCGCCGTCCCATGGCCATTGCTGTTGCCATGCGCCAGCCGATTTTTGGTAATGAATCACCCCTCTCAGCTGCTCAGGCCATAGGTGAAACACTTGATCTTGCTGCCACCAACCGCCTCCCCTATGTCCGTGGCAGCCAGCTCAGCCTGGTCGCCTGATCCAATCCTTTCAAAAAAGCACTTTCACCACTTGACACCCGCCATCCCATGACTTAACTTTCAAACATACGTTTGAACTTCTGGCAGAACCAAAAGACAAACCAACAACAATCAGCTGCGAAGCAAGAGGTTACCCATGCCAACATACAAGACCCCCCTGCGTGACATACGTTTTGTCATGAATGAACTGCTCAATTTTGAAGGCCACTACCGCGCCCTGCCGGGTGGCGAAGATGCCATTGAAGTGACTGATGCCATTCTGGAAGAGGGTGCCAAGTTTGCCGAAAACGTATTAACTCCATTGAACCTACCTGGTGACCAGCAGGGTTGTTCACTGGAAGATGGCGTGGTTACAGTTCCCGATGGTTTCAAGGAAGCTTATCAGCAGTATGTAGATGGTGGCTGGCCCTCCATGACCCAGAATCCTGAATACGGCGGTCAAGGCCTGCCTCACTCATTGGGTCTGGTGATGAACGAAATGATCTGTTCATCCAACCTGGCCTGGGGCATGTATCCCGGTTTGTCTCACGGCGCCATGAGTGCACTGGAACACCACGGCACCGAAGAGCTGAAGCAGACCTACCTGACCAAACTGATTGAAGGTCGCTGGACGGGCACCATGTGTCTGACTGAGCCTCATTGTGGTACTGATCTGGGACTGATCAAAACCCGCGCAATTCCTGAAGCTGATGGCAGTTACAAGGTCAGTGGCACCAAAATTTTTATCTCTGCCGGTGAACATGAACTATCCGAGAACATTGTGCATCTGGTACTGGCAAAACTGCCGGATGCCCCTGCAGGCAGCAAAGGCATTTCTCTGTTTGTGGTACCCAAGTTCCTGCCAGATGCCGCCGGTGAAGCCGGAGAGCGTAATGGTGTGGTGTGTGGATCACTGGAACACAAGATGGGTATCCACGGTAACTCCACCTGTGTGATGAACTTTGATGATGCCACCGGATATATGGTGGGACAGCCCAACAAGGGTCTGGCCGCCATGTTCACCATGATGAATGCTGCCCGTATTGGTGTAGGTATTCAGGGACAAGCACTGATTGAAGTCTCCTTCCAGAACGCCCTGGCTTATGCTCGTGATCGCCTGCAGATGCGCGCACTGTCCGGCCCTAAAGCACCGGAAAAAGCCGCCGATCCAATCATTGTGCACCCGGATGTTCGTCGTATGCTGCTGACCCAGAAAGCCTTCAGTGAAGGTGGTCGAGCACTGATTCTTTATACTGCTCAGCTGGTGGATCTGGTGGAATACGGCAGTGATGAAGACAAAAAAGAAGCCGATGAAATCCTCGGCCTGCTGACCCCAATTGTTAAAGCCTTCCTGACCGAAGTTGGTTTTGAAGCCACTAACGAAGGTGTGCAGGTTTTTGGTGGTCACGGCTTTATTCAGGAATGGGGCATGGAGCAGTTTGTTCGTGATGCTCGTATCACCCGCCTGTATGAAGGCACCACCGGTATTCAGGCACTGGATCTGCTGGGTCGTAAAATCCTGATGAATCAGGGTGAAACTCTGCGTAAATTCACCAAACAGATTCACAAATACTGCCAGTCCATCAGTCAGCAAGAGTTGATGCACGACTTTGCCAAACCGCTGATTGAGCTGAACAAGGAATGGGGCGATCTGACCATGAAAATTGGTATGTCCGCCATGAAAAACCGTGAAGAAGTGGGTGCCGCTTCAGTGGATTACCTGATGTATTCTGGTTATGTGGTGTTGGCCTACTTCTGGGCACAGATGGCAGAAATCGCGCAGAAAAAACTGGCCGAAGGCAGCAGTGAACAAGCGTTCTATCAGGCCAAGCTGGATACTGCACGCTTTTATTATGCCCGCCTGTTGCCCCGCACCCGTGCTCACGCTGCAGCCATGACTGCCGGTGTTGATTGTTTGCTGGCGATGGAAGAAAGTGCTTTTGGTCTGGGTTTTGAGGTTTAAAGTTTAG
>NZ_JACUUA010000063.1 GCF_014859565.1 Marinospirillum sp.
TTGCTGAAGCATTAAAAACAGCAGAAGTGATCGCTGCCCAGTCACGCCCGGTGACCCTGATGATCCGTGAAGCCGTGGATCAGGCTTATGAAACGAGCCTGGCTGCCGGGTTGAAGTTTGAACGTCGTGCCTTTCAGAGCAGTTTTGCCTTTGAAGACCGGAGCGAAGGCATGCAAGCCTTTGTAGAAAAACGCGCGCCAAACTTCCGTAACCGTTGAAAATTTGCCCTGAAACACGTTAAATCCATCCTTCGCGCAACAGTTTTTTCATACTCTGTAACACCGAAGGATGGCTTTACACCAATGCAACCCCAAGAACTGCTGCAAGCATTTTGTAGATTGGCATCTGCTGCACACCACTGCCAGCAAGTATCACCTCGGTATCATCCCTCTGTCCTTCAAAACTCCATCAACACCCCGCGCCGGTGGGTTGATCCGTATGTGAGAAAGGAACCCTGCCTGCAATGAGTAACGCTAAATACAGCATGTCATTTACAACGGGCAGCCTCTTTCACCATGAATCGGTGAAGCTTGCGGAGCTGTATCTTGAACTCGGCGACTGGCGCAGTGTTCGAGACAAGGTTGTCGCCGATAACTTACTGCAATCCAGAACACAGAGTACGCTCAAACGCATTTGTCGCGAAGTCATTTCTCGGCTTAGAACGCTAACGCAAAACACACTGGAATTTCTTATTACAGCCAGTCATCAGGAGCAGGCATACCTCTTGTGGCTAGCGATCTGTCATCGTTACCCATTCATTGCGGATTTTGCCGTCGAAGTGCTTCGAGAGCGTTATATTACCCTGAAAAGTGACCTAACCCACGAGGATTTTGATTCATTCTTTGATCAGAAAGCAGAATGGCACTTGGAATTGGATCAGATCACCCCAGCGACACGAAAAAAAATACGGCAGGTTCTGTTTCGGCTTTTGCGCGAGGCAGACCTTTTAACAGGCGATAACAGGATCCATGCTGCCCTGCTCAGTCCACAACTATTGCAGATCATCCATCAAGGCAGTCACAGGGAAGTTTTATACCTCCCTATCTTTGAATCCGAACTGAAGGAGATGAGGCGGTGACAGCAGACCTAGCTAAAATGCCGATGCAGGACAGATTCCAGCATCTCTTTACTGTGATATCAGGCCAGCGATTTCTCAATAAGCAAGGTCTTGGTAACGAGGTTCCATTTTTTATCTGCCCCTACAAGCCGGAAGAGTCTGTCGAAATGGTGCGAATCCAGCGTCAACTGATCAATCGCCTTGAGCAAGATGGTATTCGGATTCTGGAGATCAATCTGTATGACCTTTCGCTAGAAATTCTCAGCAAGGAAGGTGATCTAGACTGGATTCTTGAGCACGAACAGAATCACCCAAAAACCAAACTAAAAGAAGAACTTCAAGGCATCCTAGATGTAGAAACGGTGATAATCTCCACCCTTGCGACCAAGCTGTTACGCACTGATTTTGACGTTCTTTTTCTCTCTGGTGTTGGCGAGGTGTTTCCCTACATCCGATCGCATAATGTCTTGAACAACTTGCAAAGCACCGCAAAAGAAAAGCCAACCGTCATGTTTTTCCCAGGAGACTACACCCACTCCCTAGAGTCTGGTGCATCACTTGATCTTTTCGGAAGGCTGCATGATGACAAATACTACCGAGCATTCAATATCTTTCACTGTGAAGCCTGAACTGAACATCAAAAGACGAGGGAAGCGTGATGACTCTTAAAACCATTTTTAACAAACCCGTTGACCGCCCGATAGAAGGGGTCATCAAAGCGGATGATGAGGCCAGCCTACTTCTGGAAATTGAAGAATACGTACTGACCAACGAGGTGGAAAAGCAGCTGGCGTCTTTTCTGGATGCCTATAACAACTATGAAGGTGCCAATGGTGTTTGGGTTTCCGGCTTCTTTGGGTCAGGTAAATCCCACCTGCTGAAGATGCTGGCATTGTTGCTAGAAAACCGGCAGATCAACGGAACCTATGCACTTGATCTGTTCTTGCCCAAATGTGGTGACAACGAAATCCTTCGGGGTGATCTCAAGCGAGCCGTTGCCATTCCGTCGAAAAGCATACTGTTTAACATCGACCAGAAAGCGGACGTTATCAGCAAGACGCAGATTGATGCGCTTCTCGCCGTTTTTGTTAAGGTATTTGATGAAGCCTGCGGCTACTATGGCAAGCAACCCTATATCGCACAATTTGAGCGTGAACTGGATCGAGACGACCTCCTGCAACCTTTCATACAAGAGTTTGCAGCCATCGCAGGCAAGCCTTGGGAATGGGGTCGCAGCCGCCCGACACGAATAGCAGAACAGGCTGACCAGGCATTTAACAACGTTACAAAGCAGCAACAAAAAGAAGTGCTCGACAAATATCGGCTGGACTATCGTCTATCTATCGAAGACTTTGCTGAACAGGTGCATGACTACATTGAGCAACAAGTGTCACAGGGCAAGCAAAAAGACTTTCGCCTGAACTTCTTTGTTGATGAAGTGGGTCAGTACATTGCTGAAAATGTCAAGCTGATGACCAACTTGCAAACCATTGCTGAAAGCCTCGCCACCAAATGCCGAGGCCGGGCATGGGTCATCGTGACCGCTCAGGAAGACATGGGAAGTGTTGTTGGCGAAATGGGCAAACAACAAGGCAACGACTTTACCAAAATTCAGGCGCGTTTTGCCAATCGCATGAAATTGACCAGCGCCGACGTGGCAGAAGTGATCCAGAAGCGCCTACTCACAAAAACAGAAGACGGTGTTGGTCTACTCTCGGACATTTATCACGCACAATCCAACAATTTCAAAACCCTGTTCGATTTTGCTGACGGCTCACAAACCTACCGCAATTTTCAGGATCGAGAGCATTTCATTCACAGCTATCCGTTTATCCCCTACCAGTTCGCGCTGTTCCAATCAGCCATTCAGAACCTATCACAGCATAATGCCTTTGAAGGCAAACACAGCTCTGTGGGTGAGCGCTCCATGCTGGGCGTGTTCCAACAGGTGGCGATTCAGATCGGGGATCATGAAATCGGCCAGCTGGCAACCTTCGACCTGATGTTCGAAGGCATACGCACCGCGCTGAAGTCCAATATCCAGCGAGCCATAATTCAGGCAGAAAACCACCTGGGTGCCCCCTTCGCGTTACAAATGTTGAAAACCCTCTTCCTCATCAAATACGTCAAGGAGTTCAAGCCGACCCTTCGCAACCTGTGCGTGCTGATGCTCGACCGCTTCAACCAAGATTTGCCGGTACTGAAAAAACGTGTCGAAGAAGCTCTTAACCTCTTGGAGCAGCAGACCTACATCCAGCGCAACGGCGAACTTTACGAATACCTGACTGATGAAGAAAAAGACGTCGAGCAGGAAATTAAGAACACCGAAGTTGAAACCACGGATGTTGCCGCCGAGCTTGAAAAAATTATCTTTGAACAGGTCATCAAGCAACGCAAGATACGATACAGCGATGCGGCATCAAAGGATCAGGGGCAGGACTACCCCTTCTCCAGAAAGCTTGATGATCGCCTGCATGGGCGCGAGTATGAGCTGACGATTCATGTGATCAGCCCGTTCCATGAACATGCAGAAAACGAGCAGATGCTGCGAACCAGCTCAACCTATAAACAGGACGAACTATTGGTTGTCATGCCCGCAGATGAACGAATGATGCGTGACCTTCTAATGTACAAACGGACAGAAAAATACATCCGTCAGAACATTTCGATCACCCAGCAAGAAGCAGTAAAACGCATCCTGACCGACAAGGGTTTCCAGAATCGGGAACGCTACGCTGAGCTGCAACAGCGTATTCAGAATCAACTAGGCAAAGCCAAGCTGTTTGTAGCAGGTGCCGAGATCGAGAGCGGCTCAGAGGATGCCCAGACCCGGGTGCTGCGTGGCTTCCATGATTTGATCAGCTGCGCTTACCCCAACCTGCGTATGCTGCGTGGCATCAACTACACAGAAAAGGACATCGCCACCTGTTTGCAAGCCGCAGGTGATGGCCTCTTTGGTAATGATGCCACCGCCCTTGCTGAATCTGAGCAGGAGCTGCTGGCCTTTATCCAGAGCAATAATCGCAGTGGTGTACGCACAACCCTGAAGAGCCTGCTGGAAAAATTCGAACGCAAACCCTACGGTTGGAACTACGCTGCTGTACTTTGCACTTTGGCTCACCTCTGTGCTCGCGGCAAGGTTGAGGTTCGCAGCGATGGCAACCTGCTGGAAGATGCCGAGCTGGAACGGGCGCTGTGTAATACTCATGGTCATGGCAATCTGGTGCTGGAGCCCCAGGTTGAATTTACCGCATCACAGACCCGTGCCCTAAAAGAACTCTTTGAAGACTTCTTTGATACCCCGCCTCGCAGCAGTGAAGCAAAGGCACTGGGCAAGGAAACCGGCACGGCACTTCAGGAGCTCATGCAACAGCTTAACCTGCTGGCAGCACAGACGCCCCAGTATCCATTCTTGAGCGCCCTCACCCCGGTATTGGAAAAACTCAAGGAGCTGAGCGGCAAGCCCTACACCTGGCACCTAACCGAACTTACCCGCCAGGAAGAAAACCTGCTGGACATGAAAGAAAGTGTGATTGACCCTATTCGCAAATTCATGAGTGGCTCACAGAAAGACATCTTTGATCGTGCCCGCAGTTTAGTGCAAAACCTGAAAACCAATTTTTCATATATTGAAGGTGATGAAGCCGCAGCACTGGAACATTTGCTCAAGGATGTCAGCTGCTTTAAAGGAAATAAGATTCAGCAAATCAATAGCCTGCTGGATCATGTAAAACAGCAGGTGAATGAAAAACTGCAACAAGCCCGAGAGCATGCACTGAACACCCTGCATCAAATGCAAGCAAGGATGCAGAAAACCGATGAATATCAAAAACTACCTGATGCCCGCAGAGCTGAACTGGATAAACCCTTTGCTGACTTGGCACAATTCATCGAAGAGCAACAGCTGATTGCCGTAATCAACGACCGCTTGCGATACTTTGAAGATCAGGGTTATCAAACACTGCTGGGAAAAATGGTTGAAATCGCAACACCTAAACCAGCAACCATGAATGTCGGTGAGCCTTCTGTTACAACTGAGAGGCCAACCCCGCCACCCATGCCGCGTATTGAAACCATCAACACCCGGCAAATTCGCGTCTCCTATGACAAAGCTTGGCTGACCGACGAAACCGATGTAGAACGCTACCTGGAGTCCATGCGCGAGGCGCTGCTGGAAGAAATCCGCAAAGGAAAAAGGATTCAAATATGATCGAGCGTCTTGAACTGAAAAACCTCACGGTCTTCACCGGCCTGACACTGGAGCTCTCGCCCAAAATCAATGTGATCATCGGCGAGAACGGTACTGGAAAAACCCACCTGCTCAAGGCAGCCTATGGGCTTTGCGCCGGTGCACCCCTGTTTAAGAACAAGCCCAGGGTCAGCGACGATGAGCTTGAAGCAGCGCTGACCGCCAAGCTGCTGCGCCTTTTTATGCCGCTGGACGACAAGCTCGGCAAGATGCATCGCCAGGGCGCAACCGACCAGGCCTATCTGTCGGCCCGATTCGCGGGGGGGCAGAAGATTGCTGCGACCTTCTTCAACAACTCGAAGGCGCTGGCCATTCATGATCACACTAACTATGAGCAGTACCAATCCGAGGCGGTATTCATCCCGACCAAGGAAGTTCTCTCGTTCATGAAAGGATTCAACAGCTTATACGAAAAATACGGGCTCTCCTTTGATCAGACCTATCAGGATATCTGCCTGCTATTGGATCTCCCCGAGGTTCGCCCGGAAACTCTGCATGAAAAATCCAAATGGGCCATGGCCGAGATCGAAGGCATCTGCGGTGGACGTTTCGTTTTCTATGGCGGCGGCAAGGTTACCTTCAAGACCGAGACTGCCGAATACTCCGCCAATTCCATGGCCGAGGGTTTTCGCAAGGCGGGGATACTCTCCCGCCTGCTCGAAACCGGCGCGATCCAGCCCGGTGTTAGCGGCCCGCTGTTCTGGGATGAGCCAGAATCCAACTTGAATCCTAAGCTGATGAAGCTGCTCGTGCAGATCCTACTGGAGCTGTCGCGCAACGGCCAGCAGATCATTCTGGCGACCCATGATTACTTCCTACTCAAATGGCTGGATCTCGAAACGAGCAAGACAGACCACGTTCTCTACCACGCGCTTTACCGAGGGGCGAACGGAGAGATATGCGTGGAAAGCGCTGAAGACTATCGCTCGATTTCCCCAAATGCTATCGCAGACACCTTCAACGACCTGACCAAGCAACAGGTAAACAAGAAAATGGGAGGGTTGGGGAAGTGAAGTTACGGGAAAGAGATATTGAGATCGAGTTTACCGATGCCATTGATGCCTTGGTGTTCGATCAAATGAAGGCAGACCAACCCAATTATCACGGCATTGGTGAAATGCACCGTGTCGATTTTGTCGTCGAGTTTGCAGAAGCCATCGTCTTTGTTGAAGTGAAGGATCCAGGAAACCCCAAGGCACAGGAAAAAGGCCTGAAGAAGTTTCAGAAGGAATTAAATAACGGCACCCTAAGCGCAACCTTCGCATCAAAATTTATAGACAGTTTTTTTTATCGTTGGGCAGAAGATAGACTGTCCAAGACGACCCACTACCTAAGTCTGGTGACGCTCGAAAGTGAGTTGCTGCCGAATTTATCAGATGAGATAGCAGGCAAGCTCTCTCCATGCGGAAAAAGCTCACCTCGGTGGCAAAGACACCCTGTCCAGAACTGTCAGGTCTTTAACATCCAGACATGGAATGAAAACTTCCCCAAGTGGCCGGTTACTCGCTTGACCAATACTTCAACAGCCGGATTATAAATAAGATGGAAACACTTAAGTTAAAGCGATTCGCTCAATATGCCCGCCGCAGCCTGATTGAACAGGTTCGCAGCAAGTTAGAGCGGGTGTTAAACAATGAAAGCACCGCCCGCCGCGAGCGCCCAACAGCAGTAAAAAAACTGGAAGAAGCCATCCAGCACAGCAATAAAGAGCAACTGATCGAGCGGGTGGCCTACATCTGGTTCAACCGCTTTTGCGCCCTGCGTTTTATGGATGTAAACCGCTATAACCGCGTGAATCTTGTCTCACCTGCCGACCCTGGACAATTCCAGCCAGAGCTACTGGCCGAAGCCAAGATGGGGCATATTGATGAAGACCTAGTACCAGAGAGCACCCGTCAGCAGGTGTTTGCATTGCTTGATGGCAAAGCCCCCAGCCATGATCCGCAGGGCGAAGCTTACCGCCTGCTGGTGGTGGCCGCCTGCAACCACTGGAACAAGGCGATGCCGTTTTTGTTTCAGTACATTGATGACTACACCGAACTGCTGATGCCCGACGACCTGCTCTCGGGCAACTCCATTCTTGCCTACACCCGCGAGGCGATGACCCCGGATGCCTGCGTGGATGTCGAGGTCATTGGTTGGCTCTACCAGTTTTATATTGCCGAGAAAAAAGACGCCGTGTTCGACGGCCTGAAAAAAAACCAGAAAATCACGCCCGAAAACATCCCGGCTGCCACCCAGTTGTTTACCCCGCACTGGATCGTGCGCTACCTGGTAGAAAACTCCCTCGGTCGCCTGTGGTTACTGAACCGCCCGAACTCGAAGCTGGTCGAGCAGATGGAGTACTATATTGCTCCCGCGCAGCCGGAAACCGACTTTTTAAACATCAGCAGCCCGGAAGAAATCAAAATCTGCGACCCAGCCTGCGGCTCCGGCCACATGCTCACCTATGCCTTTGATTTGCTCTATGCCATCTACGAGGAAGAAGGCTACGAACCCGCCGAGATTCCCGAAAAAATCCTCACCCACAACCTTTACGGCATCGAGATCGACGAACGTGCCGGAGAGCTGGCGGCCTTTGCCTTGATCATGAAAGCAGCGGCGCAATACAAAGGAGCCAGACAACGGCGGTTCTTCAACAAGGGCATCAAGCCGAATATTTGTGTACTGGAAAAGGTGTCTTTCCACACTGATGAGTTGAAGGAATACATGGATTTTGTTGGGCGCGACCTATTCACCGCGCCGCTGCAAACCACCCTTCAGCAATTTGAAGAGGCCGACAACTTCGGCTCGCTGATCCGCCCGGATGCCACCGACGTGGAGGAAATACGCCGAACGCTGGAAGCTAAAGATGTTTCCGGGCAGTTGTTCCTGAGTGACATGCACCAAAGAGCGCTGCAAGCCCTGCGGCAGGCCGATTACCTCAGCCCCAAATACCATGTGGTGATTGCGAATCCGCCGTATATGGGGGGTAAAAGCATGAGTGGCCGATTGGCGGCTTGGCTAAAAGATAATTACCCAGATGTAAAGTCCGACCTGTTCTCAGCCTTTATCGTTCGCAATGCAGAGCTGGCGATTCATAAGGGTCAGCTTGGCTTTATGTCCCCCTTTGTCTGGATGTTCATCTCATCATATGAAAAGTTGCGTAGCTTTCTGATCAATCAAAAAACAATTACTTCATTGGTGCAGCTTGAGTATTCAGGATTTGAAGGTGCAACGGTGCCAATTTGTACTTTTACTGTTGAAAACGCTCACCATCCTGAATTCAAAGGCGGGTATGTGCGTCTATCCGATTTTCGTGGTTCAGTAAATCAAGCCCCGAAAACATTGGAAGCCATCAAAAATCATAATTGCGGCTGGTTTTACCGCGCTTCCGCTTCTGATTTTTTAAAAATATCTGGGAGTCCAATTGCCTATTGGATAAGCGAACGTATTAGAAAGCTATTCGCTCAGTGTAAAAGTCTAGGCGAAGTCGGCACCCCAAGACTGGGTATGGCTACTGGAAACAATGATATTTATGTTCGGAATTGGCCTGAAGTGTCAATTGAATATGTAGGCTTAGGGTGCCAATCAAGACTGCTTGCGCAAAAGTCATCCAAGAAGTGGTTTCCTTACAATAAGGGCGGACCATTTAGGCGATGGTACGGAAATAACGACAATCTAGTTAATTGGGAAAATGATGGTGACGCATTGCAGAATACATTGCATCCATCAGGAAATCGTGTATGGGCTCACAATTTCAATCTTGACTATATATTCAAACCCTGCCTAACATTTACGGCAACAAGCTCATCATATTTCGGTATTCGGTATTCCAATGAAGGTTTTTTGTTTGACAACAAAGGCTCATCTTATTTTACGGAAACGAAAAATCTACTGCCTATTCTTGGATTTCTTGCTTCCAAACCGGCCACGCAAATATTGAAGGCTATTAATCCAACTATAGAATTTCAGCCCGGTAACATTTCTGTCTTGCCGTTTGCCGAGGATGTGGTTTCCACAAACACAAATGAACGAATATCTAAGATAGTTGGAATATCAAAGGAAGACTGGGACGCTTACGAAACCTCATGGGACTTCACTACCCTGCCGCTGCTAAATCCCAACTACCGTCAGCCAACGCTGAAGGCCACCTACCAGAAGCTCCGCGCCCACTGGCGGGAGATGACGCTGGAGATGCAGCGGCTGGAGCAAGAGAACAACCGCATCTTTATTGATGCCTACGGCCTGCAAGATGAGCTGACGCCCGAGGTGCCACTGAAGGAAATCACCCTGACTTGCAACCCGCATTACCGCTACGGCGGCGACAAGAGCGAGGAGGAGTTGGAGGCGCTGCTGCTGGCCGACACCCTGCGCGAGTTGGTGAGTTATGCGGTCGGCTGCATGTTTGGTCGTTATGCACTGGACAAGCCGGGGCTGATCCTCGCCAATCAGGGTGAGACCATCGAGGACTACCTGAAGCAGTTGCCTGAGCCGAGTTTTATGCCGGATGCAGATAATGTGATTCCGATGCTGGATGGCGACTGGTTTACCGACGACATCACTGAGCGTTTCCGCCAGTTCCTGCGCGTGGCTTTGGGTGAGGCGCACTACGAAGAAAACCTGCGGTTCGTTGAGCAAGGGCTGAACCTCAAGGGCAAGCGCAATTATGGCATCCGCGATTATTTTCTGGGCGAGTTCTATGCAGACCATGTGAAACGCTACAAAAAACGCCCCATCTACTGGCTGTTCTCCAGTGGCTCAGGCAAATCCGGGAGCAGCTTCAACGCGCTGATTTATATGCACCGCTACCGCGCAGACACCGCCAGTGTGGTACTCAACGACTACCTGCGTGAATTCCGCACCAAACTCACTGCCCACAAGAGCCAACTGGAAGCCGTCAGTATCAGCGCCAGCGCCACCCCGGCAGAAAAAACCAAAGCACTCAAGGAAATCGAAAAAACCAGTAAAATGATCCTTGAGCTGGAAGACTACGAACGCGAAGTGCTTTACCCCTTGGCGACGGAACAAATCGAGATTGATCTCGACGACGGTGTCAAGGCCAACTACCCCAAGCTCGGCACAGCCCTGAAGAAGATCGTCGGCCTGGATGCGAAAGAGGATTAACGCATGAAATCGTCTAGGCTCATCGCCAATACCGACTACGCAAACTGGTTAAAGCAGATCAAGCAGCGAATTCATTCCGTGCGAATGAAGGTTGCGTTGGCAGCGAACGGTGAGCTGATCCGGTTTTATTGGGAGTTGGGATCGCAAATTGCCGATAAGCAGACCCACAGTCAGTGGGGCGATAAACTCATCCCACAGCTGTCAAGGGATCTGAACAAAGCCTTTCCAGATATGAGAGGACTATCAACCTCCAACCTCAAGTATTGTCTACGTTTTTTTCAGTTTTACGCCGACACCCACGCTAAGACGGAATTTGGTCAACAGCCTGTTGACCAAATTCCGTGGGGGCACAATATCCTGATCTTTACCAAGTGTAGCAGTGTCGCTGAGGCGGCTTTCTATATTGCGCAGACTATCGAGCAGGGCTGGAGCCGCGATGTTCTGGCGCTACAGATCAAATCTAAACTGTACGACCGGGCGGGCAAGGCAGTGACCAATTTTTCCCATACCTTGCCTGCTCCGCAATCCGATCTCGCACAGCAGACGCTGAAAGATCCGTACACCTTCGATTTCATGTCCATGACGGTGCCTTACAACGAGCGGGATGTGGAGCGGCAGCTCACCCAACACATCACCCAATTTCTGCTGGAGCTGGGCAAGGGTTTTGCCTTCATCGGGCGTCAGTACCATCTTGAAATCGCAGGAAACGACTACTACATCGATCTGCTCTTCTATCACGTTACGTTGAAATGCTATGTGGTTGTTGAGCTCAAAAACCGCAAATTCACCCCCGAATACGCCGGCAAGCTCAATTTCTACCTATCGGCGGTAGACAGCCTGCTCAAGCGCGACGACGACCAACCCACCATCGGCCTGCTGTTATGCCGCGACAAGAATAATATCGAGGTGGAGTTTGCCCTGCGCGACATGAACAAGCCGATGGGGGTGAGTGAATATACTCTCCTCGAAACCTTACCAGACAACCTGAAGGGAGCACTGCCGACGGTGGAGGAGATTGAGCAGGATTTGCAGCAATTGCAGGCACAAGATGAACCGGAGGGTGAATCTTGATCCGGCTTTCCAAACAGAATAGCCAGCTGTTACTGACTTATCAGGCTGACCGCTTCAATGATGCGCGGTGGCTCGATGACAAGCTGCAAGAAGATGGTGAAGTGACCCTGCGCCGTACTTTTACTTTTACATCCGCTGATTTGCTTGTCCAACAAGAACCATCTGATGATGAGCGTGTGTTTCTACTGGGTGTTTTAGAAGGCGGCTACTACAAAATCGGCAAGGATATTCTTGGCATAAAGCACGACCTCTTGCTTGACGGCGACATGGAGATTGAGCCGAAGTCGTTCATTGCACAACGGGACATTTCTGTATTTCGTAAGATCGACGATCTGATTGACGAGCCCATTGTCGTGGGGGGCAATGAAGAAAGCGCCGTTCCGCTGGACGATTTTGAACTGTTGCTGAAAACATTCCCTACTAGCACGGAGTTGACCCACTACGCCAGAACCCGCATCGCTCGGGTACTCAAAGACTATTTCGGGACAATCTCGGATGCCGAGGGGAAATTAAATCAGTACTTGAATCGCAAGAATAAACTGCCTGCCCAATCCCGTGAGAGCATTGTTTCGAACTTCGAAGTGCAAAAGTTCGAGTATGTTCATTTTGAGCTGGAAGCGATGCTGTCCGAAGTTGACAGCTACTCTGAAAAGGATTGGCAAAAAAAGATATTAGCCCTGCTGTTATTTGTTTTCCCCAAGTACGTTGCCGTGCTTGAGAATGTTCACATCAAGGATTTTTACTCGAATCAATCCAAAGCCACCGACCGATACATCGACCTGATGCTGGTCGATGCCAACGGCAGTATCGACATCATCGAGGTCAAAAAGCCGTTTTCGAAAGCGTTGGTATCCCACCACAAATACCGTGACAACCATACCCCAAGAAAAGAGCTGGCCGGGTCGGTGATGCAGGCCGAGAAGTATCTGTTTCACCTCAATAAATGGGGCCACGCAGGTGAACAGGAAATCTACAACAAGCGCAAAGCCGAACTTCCCGCAGGAATCGAGCTGAAGATCACCAACCCAAAGGCAATGATCCTGCTCGGGCGCGACAACGACTTTGTTGGTCAGCAGCGTTTCGACTTTGAAATCATTCGGCGCAAATACGCCAACATGCTCGACATCATGACCTACGATGATCTGTTACGTCGGGTATCAAACATCATCGAAATGATGAAGCGCCAAAGTTCATCAGGGAGTACTACATGAACGACCGCATAGCTCAGGCTCTGACCAAACTCTTTGACCGACATCGGATTGTTTTCTGGTACGACGCCAGGCAGGATTTGCGAGCAGATTATGAAGCACTGGAGCTGCCGGGTGTGGAGAAGCTGGAGCTGCTTAACAATGAGTACGGCATTAAGTACCGCATACTGCGCCTACAGCCAGAGCAGAAGTTTTTGCTCTACCGTGAGGGTGCTCAACCTGCTGATCTGGATAACTGGCTGCTGGATGTGCAGCTGGCTCAGGGTGAATTTCGCACGGATCAGGTGGCGATCTGGCTGGCTGAGCTGGAACTTGGGTTGGAGTTTACTGAGCTGGTTAAAGGCCATGTTGAGTTTTTTCAGGCAATAAAACGCAAGGATGCCCTGAAGAGGCTATTAAAAGCCGATGACACCGCCGCACAGATACGCCTGAAGATGCTGGCGGTGTGTACGGGTAGTGAACCGCGCATGGATGCAGTGCTGGAAAACCTGCTTCAGGAGCTGGCAGAAAACCGTGAAGAGAAGTGTCGATTGCTTGAGCGCTGTCGCCTGGAGAGCTTTTTTTGGGAGCAGATGACACGCTGTTATGGCTATCAGTCCGACGAGCCGAGTATCCGTGATTTTGCCATCGAGCTATTTAAGTCTTGTTATGCGATGACTGCTGGCGGTAGGGATACGGATGAATCAGTGAGGTTGAGCGGTGATGCGCTGGTGTTTCTGAAACGCTGGAAGGATAGCCGTCAATTCGAAGAAGGTTTTGAAGCCCTTTCAGGGGAGTGCGCCGAGGTGCTCGGCATTGAGCAGGATCTGACTAAACGGGATTTCCGCGAGCTGGTGGAGTTGGATTATTTCCGCCTGATTGATCAGAAGATTGTCAGTGATCTGGTTCGAGCGGTGGCAGCTCGCACGGTCTCCAGCGGCGATGTGGCGATCTGGGTGCGGCAGCGGCGGCAAGGCCACTGGTATAAACAATACCACCACCTGTACGAAGCGGTTGATTTTGCCGCCCAGTTCATCCAAATGCTGGGTGAGGTCAAACTGGATATGACCAGTTTGGCAGAGGGTGTGCAGCGGTATAGTCATAGCTGGTATCGTCTGGATCAGCTGTATCGCAAATTTACCTATCATGTCCGCATGTCGAATCAGGCGTCTTTGATGGGCAGTTTGACCGATCAGATCGAAAACCTTTATTCCAACACCTACTTGCTCAAGCTAGGTGATCATTTCCAGACCTTTGTTGATAGGGCTTCTCGTTGGGATGCCTTTCCCGTAGGTTGTCAGAAGGATTTTTTTGAGCATTGGGTTCAGCCGTTCTTGCGTAAGGATAAGAAGGTTTGTGTCATTATTTCTGATGCCATGCGTTATGAAATCGGTGAAGAGCTGCTTGGTCTGGTTCGCCAGGAAGATCGCTACGCGGCTGAGTTGGAGCCGCTGCTTTCGATGCTGCCCAGCTACACCCAGTTGGGTATGGCGGCACTGCTGCCCAATAAAGCGCTTGCGATTGCTGATAATGAAACGGGCACCGTGCTTGTAGATGACCAAAGCTCTCAGGGTACGGCAAATCGCAGTAAAATCCTGCAAAAAGCCCTCCATGGTCGAGGCACAGCAATAACGGCAGAAGGCTTGATGCAGTTGGATCGAGATGCCAGCCGTGAGCTACTGAAGCATAACGATGTGCTGTACATTTACCATAATCGCATCGACCACACAGGCGATAAAATGCATTCCGAGGGACAGGCGTTTGAGGCGGCAGAACACACCTTGGAAGACATCATCAGGCTGATTAAGAAGCTGACCGCAGCCAATGCTAACAACATTCTAGTCACTGCCGATCATGGTTTTATCTACCAGCATCGTGCTCTGGAGGAGAGTGATTTCTCAAGTGTGGATGCCAAAGGCGAGGTGATCTTGTACCGGGATCGACGTTTTGTACTTGGAAAAGGGCTTAGCGATGCATCCAGCTTGTGCAAGTTCACACCAGAGCAACTGGGCCTTGTTGGTGAAGTGGAGGTGCAGCTTCCTAAGTCGATTAACCGTCTTCGCTTAAAAGGCTCTGGAAGTCGGTTTGTGCATGGTGGAGCAGCACTGCAAGAGGTGGTGATACCCGTACTCAAAATCAACAAAAAGCGCCAGAGCGACGTGACCTCTGTTGAGGTCGATATACTGCGTGGCGCCAGCTCAGTGATCACCTCTGGGCAGCTGGCTGTAACCCTGTACCAATCTGGGTCGGTGACTGACAAGATCCAGCCCCGTGTGTTGCGGGCAGGTATCTACACCGAGACCGGTGAACTGATCTCCGACTGTCATGACCTGACTTTTGATCTGACCTCGGATAATCCCAGAGAGCGTGAGCTGCAAGTGCGCTTTGTATTAACCCGTAAAGCCGATGATGCCAATGGGCAGGAAGTCGCACTGCGACTGGAAGAAAAACATGCCGGAACTTCACATTACAAGGAATACAAGTCACTCAGGTATATGATGCGACGATCATTTACCAGTGATTTTGATTTCTAAGACAAGGACTTTTAAGAGGGAATAAGCAGTGAGTGAGCTAGACCAGAAAATCAACACCCATTTCCCAGGGATGGTGGTTCGTAAAGACCTGGTAAAGATGGTCAAGGGTAACGCCATCGTTCCTTCTTATGTGCTGGAATACCTGCTGGGGCAGTATTGTGCCACTAATGATGAGCCGACCATCCAGACAGGTATCGAAACGGTCAAGGAAATTCTTGCCAAGCATTATGTGCACCGAAATGAAGCGGGATTAGTTCGCTCAAATATTAAAGAAAAAGGACGTTACAAAGTCATCGATAAAGTAACCGTCTCGCTGAACGACTCGCGTGATGTTTATGAGGGGGAGTTTGAGAATCTGGGTATCAAGAAGGTATTAGTTGATTCCGGCACCATCAAAAAGCATCCTCGGTTGCTGGTTGGTGGTGTCTGGTGTATTTGCGATATCGAATACGACTTCACGGAAGAGGGTCAGTCGACACCTTGGATTTTGGGTTCACTAAAACCGATTCAACTTTCTAGCCTTGATTACGATGCCTATATCGAAGGACGCAAGAAGTTCACCACAGAGGAGTGGATGGATTTATTGATGCAAAGCATTGGGCTGAACCCTGATGCCTTTGGGCGCAGAAGCAAGCTAACCCAGTTGGTGCGCTTGATCCCGTTCTGCGAGCGCAATTACAACCTGATGGAACTTGGCCCTAAAGGAACCGGTAAATCGCATGTCTATTCCGAGTTTTCTCCTCATGGAACTTTGGTGTCCGGTGGTGAGGCAACCTTGGCTAAGCTTTTCATAAACAATACAACTGGAAAGATAGGCTTAGTAGGCTATTGGGATGTAGTCGCCATGGACGAATTTGCTGGCAGTAGCAAGAAGCCAGATATCAAGCTTATTGATACTTTGAAGAACTACATGGCCAACAAATCGTTCAACCGTGGCACGGGGCCGCAGGGGGCTGAGGCTTCAATGGTGTTTATCGGCAATACTTCACAGAATGTGCCCTACATGCTGAAGCATGGGCATCTGTTCATGGATTTACCAGAAACCTATCGCAATGCTGATGGTCAGGCGATTCTGGATCGTCTTCACTGGTTTTTGCCTGGCTGGGAAATGGAGAATCTACGCAATCAGATGTTCTCATTCGGGTTTGGTTTTGTTGTGGACTACCTGGCTGAGGTGCTGCGCTTCCTTCGTAGTGATGATTTTTCTGCGCGTTACCAGGGGAAATGGACGTTATCTCACGACCTTTCCACCCGCGACAGGGATGCTATAAACAAAACCTTCTCCGGTTTGATGAAGATCTTGTTTCCTCATGGTCAAGCTTCCGACAGTGAAATGGAAGAGCTTCTTCGTTTTGCCATAGAAGGACGTAAACGGGTTAAAGACCAGTTGATGCGTATTGATAGCACCTATGCTCAGGTCAATTTTACTTACACAGACTCCTCCGGAAGCACAAAAAAAGTCACTACCCTTGAAGAGGAGATGTTTCCCGATGATTATTATCGAGCGGTTAACGACAGAGTGGTTAGGGATAAAGTAAAAGATCAACACTCTGATTTGATAGCAACAAGCAAGACCTTGATGCTTCATCAAGCGCTGTCAGATGCAGAACCAAAGCCTAGGGAGCAACATCTGACCTTTCAGGAAAATCAAAAAGGCGTTTCTTTTGACGCTCTGTTTGGCTGCTATTTCAAAGGTGTCTCTAGCATAATCATCACCGATCCTTATATCCGGCTGTTTTATCAGATACGAAACCTGATGGAATTGCTGGAAACCCTAGTCAGGTACAAGTCGCCCGATAATGAAGTTAAAGTGCATCTTGTTACAACAGAAGACGAGTTTAAAGGCGAGCAGCAAAAGGAAAACCTTGAAAAAATTAGAGCCTCTGCCAGCACAGT
>NZ_JACUUA010000340.1 GCF_014859565.1 Marinospirillum sp.
GTCAGACCGATGCACCCTGGCTGATTCAGGGGATTGAGCAGGTCGAAAGCTGATCTACAGAATAAACAGGCACCGGTGAGGTGCCTCATACTGCTGACAAAGCCCTGACCTTTTGGTCGGGGCTTTTGTTTTACTGAGCCATTGATGACAAGCCCCTGGATTATTTCAGAGGCTTAAATAAAACCACCCTATGCACGCTACCGAACAGATACCTCTGCCTCTTTAGGAGGATAAGTACAGCCTCGAACCCTTGGTTAATGAGGCTGCTAAAATGAAAAAAAACCCAAAAAATATAAAAGCCTTGAAGTGGCTTGGCTTTTTATTGCTGGCTGTATTTTTGACAGGCTGTGACACGTCAGGAAAGGACCCAATTCTTGGTGGCAACGACACTGGAAGTGTCATCCCGCCAGATACCACCGCACCAATGTTAACGGCTGTCAGTGCGCCAGATGGCAGTATTGGACTGGCAATCAACAGGGATATTACTGCAACGTTTAATGAGTTGATGGATGAGTCCAGTTTAATCTCATCATCTCCCTCTACCGATCCGTTAACTACCACCTTCACGGTTTGTAATACCGGTGCAGTTCAAGGTGGTGCCTGCCTTTCCAGTGTGGAAGGTGTTGTCACTTATACCGGTATGGTTCTGACTTTCAGGCCAAATGCCAATCTGGCACTGAATACCTGGTACACCTCATCGATCTCAAGCTCAGCAAAAGATCTGGCGGGTAATGCTCTGCCCGTGCCTTCTCTGGCTGGTGGTTTACCCAACCCCTGGAGCTGGCAGACTTCTGCTGTTGCAGACATCACTCCACCGGTAATAACTGCCACTTCTCCAGCTGATCTGGAAACGGGTGTTGCTGTTAACAAGACGGTGAATGCCACTTTTAATGAAGAAATTCGCCAAAGCACCATGATCACCAGCAACTTTACATTGGTGGAAACCGCGACCCTGACAAGTGTACCTGGTTCGGTTTTTTATGATGTGCAGAACAATATCGCATCCTTTGTGCCCCAGAGCGACCTGCTGCCGGATACGGAATACAGAGCACAAGTCAGTGATTCCGCAGTTGATCTGGCGGGTAATGCTTTACTGGTTCCTGCAGTCCTGTTACCCAATAATCCCTGGACGTTCAGAACTGCTGCGGCAACGGTGGCACCCTTACCTCTGGCTGTGAATCTGCGTGGTGCAGACTCTTTCGGAATCGCCTCTCAGGCGGGTTTAACCTCCACTGGCATCACGGTGGTGAACGGCGATGTGGCGCTTTATCCGCTGGCTGCCTGTGCTGACGCCACGGGTAATGCCGGTGCATCCCAGACCTGTCTGGTTAAAACCTATGCCAGCCCAACCGGCATGACTGTGAATGGTTCCATCTACTGGGCTGGTGATCCCCATGACAATGGTGGTACAGCCAACTCAGTGAGTAACGACCTGAACATTGCCTGGAATGAAGCCCGTAACAAAGTAATGACTGAAGGCCCGGTAACCGGTGATGAACTGGGTGGCAAAACCTTGACTCCAGGTGTTTATCGCAATGCAACCCTGGGTTTGCAGGCTGGTGGCATAGTCACCATGGATGCACTGGGTGATGCCAATGCCATCTTTGTATTCCAGGTGGATAGCTCACTGGTGGATTCGGGCACCTTGTTGTTGCCAAGCAGTGTTGTGTTGGTCAACGGAGCGCAGGCTCGGAATATCTGGTTTGTGACGGGACTGGATATCACCATCGGTTCAGGCACAACCTGGCACGGCAATATTCTGGCAGGTCGGGATGCCACCGTGCTGGATGGATCAACCGTAACCGGAAGGGTGCTGGCGGGTGCATCAGGAGCCAGTGCTTTTACACTGACCGGTGCAGCGTCGCCTTCAGTGACCACCATTATTGTTCCATGAGCAGCTCATTGCGTAACAGCCAGCCTTCCATTTTCCGGAGTAGAACATGAAAAAAACAGCTAAAACCACAAGGGCTCTTAGTCTGATGGGGTGTGTGCTGATGGCAGCTACCCCAGCTTTCGCTGAGGATAGCTTCTGGTACGGTGGCGCCAATATTGGCCAGTCAGCAGCCAAGATAGACAGTGGCAGCATTCGCTCTGAGCTGGAGCAGTCTGGAGCGCTGGATGTCACTGAGTTTGACAGAGACAACAAAGATCTTGGTTACAAGATTTTTGGTGGTTATCAATTCAATCAAAATCTTGCTATTGAGCTGGGGGTTTTTGATCTTGGACAGTTTGATTTTGAAGCAACCACCAATCCGGCAGGGAGCCTGGATGGCAGAATCAAAGTGAAGGGGCTGAACCTGGATCTGGTTGGATTGCTGCCGATGACAGAACGCCTCTCAGCCTTTGGACGGGTCGGGATCAGTTACGCTCATGCAAAAGATAACTTTTCCAGTACAGGTGCTGTAACCACGGCAAACTCAAGCACAACCGAGAAGTCAGGAAATTACAAGTTCGGCGCTGGTGTGCAGTATGACTTCACACCAGCGCTGGCCATGCGAGCCGAAGCAGAGCGCTACCGTATCAGTAGTGACAGTCTATCCGATGGTGATGTGGATCTGTTCTCGCTGGGTATGGTTTATCGTTTTGGCCAGCAGTCGGAACCCCCGATTCAGCGGTCAGCAGCTCCAGTTCAGCAAACACCGCCACCGGTTGCTGTAAAAAACCAGCAGTATTGCAGTGTTCTGGATATTCATTTTGAAATTAGACGGGATGAAATGCAGCGCGAAGATATGGAGAAACTGGCAGTGCTGGGAACTTTTATGAACAAGTATCCCGAAACAACGGCAGTGATTCAGGGGCATAGTGACAATATTGGCAATCAGCAGGACAATCAGGCGCTTTCAC
>NZ_JACUUA010000064.1 GCF_014859565.1 Marinospirillum sp.
ATGACCATGCAGGTCATTAATCTGTTTAAAGTGATCCAGATCGAACATCACCAGACTGACCGGGGTGGCATTACGTTGTGCCAGATGCAGGGTTTGTTTGCCCAGATTAAAAAAGGCACGGCGATTATTCAGGCTGGTCAGCGCATCGGTGTCGGCCAGTATTTCTGCTTCGCGGCGGGCAACTTCCAACTCCTGTTCCATGTGTTTACGATCGGTAATGTCAGTGGCAATCTCAATTCGCACCAGCCGACCATCCAACCACTCCACTGCCTGATCCCGACACTGATACCAGTGTTCATTGGCGGTATTCTGAAACTCCCATACCAACACACCGGTCGGTTTGCCTTCTTCATCCAGTAAACGATGGTTGGTGCAGAAGGCACAAGGGCCGGTCTGATCAGCTTGCAGCACCTGCCAGCATTTACGTCCGTTGGCTTCACCCCATTGGTTGCGTCCATATTCATTCATGAACAGCAACTCGTGAGTATCCATATCTGCAACGTACACCAGCGCATCTAGGCTATCCAGAATCCGACTGATGGCCTGCTGGTTGTTGTTCTGTGTGGAGTGTTGATCCTTGTGCATGGGCACCTCGTTTGTCTCTTTGGCCTGATATTAACATCAACACAGAAGGTGCTGATAGCCGAAGCCAATCATCACGTTAAATCTAATCAATTTCCATGATTTGATAGCTAAAGATAATATGACTCCTGTGTTCAAGAACTGACTAATTTTTTACCAATCAGGAGAATAACTCATGGGTATTGTTAACACTGAAATCAAACCTTTTGCTGCAACCGCATTCAAGCAAGGCAAGTTTGTTGAAATCACCGAAGCCGATGTTAAAGGAAAGTGGGCAGTATTTTTCTTCTACCCAGCCGACTTCACTTTTGTTTGCCCGACCGAGCTGGGCGACGTAGCAGATAAGTATGCCGAACTGCAGAAGCTGGGCGTGGAAGTTTTCTCTGTATCCACCGACACCCACTTCACCCACAAAGCCTGGCACGATGCTTCTGAAACCATCGGCAAGATCAACTACTACATGGTTGGTGACCAGACCGGCAACATCACCAACAACTTTGGTGTGATGCGTGAAGGTCAGGGTCTGGCAGATCGTGCCACTTTTATTATCGACCCACAGGGTGTGATTCAGGCGGTTGAAATCACTGCTGAAGGCATTGGCCGTGATGCAGACGACCTGATGCGCAAAATTAAGGCTGCTCAGTACGTTGCCTCTCACCCAGGTGAAGTCTGCCCAGCCAAGTGGAAAGAAGGTGAAGCAACTCTGAAACCTTCTCTGGATCTGGTAGGCAAGATCTAAGTAAACCCCAAGTTAATGATCAAAGGACACACATCATGTTGGACGACTCCCTGAAACAACAGCTGGACGCCTACTTGCAATACATCGTGAATCCGATTGAGCTGTGTGTGTCCGCTGATGACCAAGCCAAGTCCCAGGAATTGCTGGAACTGGCGACCGAACTTGCTGCAATGTCTGGCAAGATCAGCCTTAAACAAGTGGCTGCTGAACGCACGCCCAGTATGGCTATAGGCCCTGTCGGTGAAACACCGCGTGTCAGTTTTGCAGGCATTCCGATGGGTCACGAATTCACTTCACTGGTACTGGCACTGCTGCAGGCCGGTGGTCATCCTTCCAAGGCTGACCCCGAAGTCCTGGAGCAGATCCGTAATCTGCCAGGTGAATTCCATTTTACAACTTACATTTCGCTGTCCTGCCAGAACTGCCCGGACGTGGTACAGGCGCTGAACCTGATGGCAACCCTGAACCCCGGCATCACTCACGTGATGGTGGATGGCGCACTGTTCCAGCAGGAAGTGGAAGAAAAACAGATTATGGCCGTGCCCTCGGTTTACCTGAACGGTGAACCCTTCGGCCAGGGCCGCATGACACTGAATGAAATTGTCAGCAAGCTGGATACCGGTGCCGCCAAACGCAAGGCAGCCGCCCTGAATGACAAGGCACCCTATGAAGTGCTGGTGATCGGTGGTGGTCCTGCGGGTGCTTCTGCAGCCATCTATGCGGCTCGCAAAGGCATTCGCACCGGTGTGGTGGCTGAGCGTTTTGGTGGTCAGGTGATGGATACCGTAGGCATCGAGAACTTCATTTCCGTGCCCTACACCGAAGGCCCGAAACTGGTGGCCAGCCTAGAACAGCACGTGAAGGAATATGAAGTGGACCTGATCACCGAGCAGAAAGCCGCAGCGGTGAAAAAAGGCGATTACATCGAAGTCACGCTGGAAAGTGGCGCCACCCTGAAGAGCCGCAGTGTGATTCTGGCCACCGGTGCCCGCTGGCGTGAAATGAATGTACCGGGTGAAAAAGAATACCGTGGCAAGGGTGTGGCCTACTGCCCCCACTGTGATGGCCCGCTGTTCAAAGGCAAGCGTGTGGCAGTGATTGGTGGTGGTAACTCCGGTATTGAGGCCGCGATAGATCTGGCAGGTATTGTTGAACACGTCACCGTACTGGAGTTTTCCGACACCCTGCGTGCTGATGCGGTGCTGGTGCGCAAAGCAGAATCCATGGGCAACATCCGTATCATCAAACAAGCCATGACCACCGAGGTATTGGGTGATGGCAACAAGGTGATTGGCTTGAAGTATCAGGATCGCAAGCTGGATGAAACTCATGTGCTGGATGTGGCCGGTATCTTTGTGCAGATCGGCCTGGTGCCCAACAGTGAGTTCCTGCGCGATGCCCTGGAGCTGACTGAGCGCGGTGAAATTGTGGTGGATAGCCACGGCCGCACCTCCATGGCGGGTGTGTTTGCTGCCGGGGATGTCACCAACACACCTTACAAACAGATCATCATTTCCATGGGTTCCGGCGCAACTGCAGCGCTGGGTGCCTTTGATCACCTGATTCGAACCCCGGTTCCGGTGGTAGCAGCTGCTGAGGTCGAACCCGCCTGAAGTTGAATATTTTTGTTGTGTTGTTGCAGTCATAGCTGTGCTTTTTACCGCTCCTTCGGGGGCGGTTTTTTATTGTTAAATCAGCTAGACTAGCAAGTCCACCTATTAGGGCGCGTAAGATGAAGATTCCTGCAGCATCCTTCCACAGCCTGACCTGGATGCTGGCCGGGCTGGTTTCCATCGGCCCGCTGGCGATTGATGCCTACCTGCCAGCCATGCCACAAATTGCCACCAGTCTGGATACCTCAATTCACCATGTGGAGCTGACGCTGAGTGTGTTTCTGGTCGGTTTTGCACTGGGGCAGTTATTCGGTGGACCCTTTTCTGACCAGTACGGTCGTCGCCTGACCATCCTGTCCGGACTGGGGATTTTTGCGCTGGGCAGCCTGCTGGCCGCGCTCACACCTTCCATTGAAGTCTTGTGGCTGGCGCGGGTGTTACAAGCCTTCGGGGGCGGTATTGGGGTAGTCAATACCATGGCGGTGGTGCGAGATCTGTATAGTGGCCGGGACAGTGCCCGTGCCTTGTCGCGCATTGTGTCGATCATGCTGGCGGCACCCCTGCTGGCTCCTTTTATCGGCAGTGGCATTCTGCTGTTCAGCAACTGGCGGGGGATTTTTGCTGCCCTGATGCTTTATGCCCTGGCCTTGTTACTGGTGCTGCTGCGTACCTTGCCGGAAACCCGTCAGGCGGCTGTGCAGGTTTCCATGAACCCGTTGCGGCGTTACTGGTCAGTGATCCGTCATCGCCCCACTCTTGGTTTCTTGAGTGCCACCGCTTTCAGTCATGCCGGTATGTTTGCTTTTATCACCGGCTCTGCGCTGGTGTACATGGAATACTACGGTGTCAGTGTGCAGCTGTTTCCGGTTTTATTTGGTATGAATATCCTGACACTGGTGGTCTGTAACCGACTGAATGTGTATTTCCTCAACCGTACCTCACCCCTGCGATTGTTAAAAATCGGCCAGACAATCCAACTGATATTTGGTGCCTCTCTGCTGTTGGCTTTCTTACTGTTTGAACTGCCGCTCTGGGTGGTGGTGGTGCTGATCATGCTCTTTATGGGACAGCATGGTTTTATCATGGCCAACGGCATTTCCAGCGCAGTGGATTATTTCCCGCAGAGTGCTGCCACTGCCAGCGCCGTGATCACCGCTACCGGATTTATGGTGGGTGCTGCCAGCGGCACACTGGTCGGCCTGCTGGGTGATGGCTCACCCATCCCGATGCTGGCAGTGATGGCCGCCTGCCCAATGCTTGGCATCCTGCTGCGCACCCTGCTGCACCGAGATTTACAAATCTCACCTGAGCAGTGAACTTCCAAAACGGTAGCGCACCACTTTTACGCGCATAAAAGTGTGAATACTTGCATTTTTATGCGCCATAAAGTGTAATTATCGGTGACTTGCCTAGCCCCACCGAGGATCTTGCATGCAGCGGTTACTTCTTGAACAATTACTGGCATGGAAAAACAAACCAACACGAAAACCGCTGTTGATCGATGGCGCTCGCCAGACTGGAAAAACTTACCTGCTGCAGACCCTGCTCGGCCAGCAATTCCAACAGGTATTACGCATTGATTTTCTGGAATCACCAGACATGGCTGCTGCCTTTGAAGGCTCGCTGACTCCAGAAGATGTGATCAAAAACCTTGAGCTACTGACTGGCCAACCATTCAACCCAGACAAAGACCTGCTGATTCTGGATGAAATTGGTGAGTCACCGCGAGCAGTCACTGCCTTGAAGTATTTCGCTGAAAAAGCCCCCCAGATGTATGTTGCAGCCAGTGGCTCCAATATTGGCCTGTTGAACACCTTTCCTGTTGGCAAGGTTGAACAGCACAATCTGCGCCCACTTACTTTTCGCGAGTTTCTTATTGCATCAGGTGACAAACCACTGTTTCAGGCTTTTGACTCCCAGATGAATTCTGCTGCGGCCCACAACAAGCTGTTCGACAAGCTCACAGATTATTATTTCACCGGCGGTATGCCTGAAGCTGTTCACACCTGGTTTGAACTGGAAAAAAACAGCATCCTTGAGCGCATACAAGCTGTCTCGGATATCCATACCAACCTGGTTTCAGGTTATATGCGGGATTTTGGAAAATATGCCGGCAAGGTGGATGCGACTCTGATTGAGGCCGTGTTTCGTAACATACCATCACAGCTGTCAAGTGTTATGGATGAGTCCGTGAAACGCTTCAAGTTCAAAGAGGTGCATGAGCGCAAATCACGTTATGGTGAGTTTGAAAGTGCCATCAGCTGGCTGGAAAAATGCCGTTTGATTCTGAAAAACCACCCCCTTTCAGGCACACCCCGCAGCCCACTGGCAGCCTACCGCAAAGACAACCTGGTCAAGCTTTTCCTGTTTGATGTTGGACTGCTCAACCACATGCTTGGCGTCAGTTATCGGGAAATCAAACAGCAGGGTTACGAATACAAGGGTTATATTGCTGAAAACTTTGTCCAGCAGGAGTTTGCCGCCCAGGGTATGGATACGACTTACTCATGGAATGATGCCAGAGCAGAAATTGAATTCATTGCCGCAGACGATCAGGGCCGGGTTGTTCCGATCGAAGTAAAAAGTGGCAAACGTACCCGCGCTAAATCACTTCTGTCTTACATCAGCAAGTGTACTCCCCACAAAAGCATCAAGCTCACTGGCACACAAGGCTCCTCCTTGCTTGAACAGCAACCCCATGTGATGCCGCTGTATTACAGTGAATACGTCATCAGCAAGCATCTGAAAACTGCACCGGACTTTGGTGACTGATCCGGTGCAGTGATTTTCAGAAAAGGCGCGCCATCAGGTTTCGGTTGCTGACATGACCACCAGCGGTTGTCCGGCGGTGACTCGCCCACCGGCATTCACCAGCAATTGTTCCACCACACCGGGAGCGCTTGCCAGCACCGGGATTTCCATTTTCATGGATTCCAGCACCAGCAGGGTCTGACCGGCTTGCACCGAATCACCAACTGCCACCTGCAACTGCCAGACACTGCCGGATACCGGGCTGTCGGCCAACAGGCTGCCTTCCGGCCAGTCCAGTTGCTGTTCAGTCTGTTCTGCTTCTTCGTGGGTGAAGTTGAACTGGCCACTGGTATGCCAGTGCGCCAGCTCTGTTTCAAAGGCAACTTCACGCTGCTGCACAAACTGTTGAATATCCGCCTGTTCAGTTTCCAGAAAAGTTTCGTATTCGGCCAGACTGAAATGCCCCTCTTCGATCTTTAATGAATAGTCACCCAGGGGAAAATCCCGGCGAATCTGCTGCAGCTCTTCAGCCGACACTTCATAAAAACGTATCTGGTCAAAAAAGCGCAGCAACCAGGGGCGCGTGAATTCACGGGTGGTGCGTTCACGGTTCCACATCTGCAGGGTGCGACCGACAAACTGGTAACCACCGGGGCCTTCCATGCCGTACACACAGAGGTAAGAACCACCAATGCCCACCGAATTTTCCGCCGTCCAGGTGCGAGCTGGATTGTACTTGGTGGTTACCAGTCGGTGGCGAGGGTCCAGCGGAGTTGCCAAGGGTGCACCCAGGTACACATCACCCAGCCCCATCACCAGATAGGCCGCCTCAAAAACGATGCGCTTCACTTCATCCAGGCTATCCAGCCCGTTAATGCGGCGAATGAATTCCAGATTGCTGGGGCACCAGGGCGCATCCTTACGCACCGATTGCATGTATTTTCTGATCGCCAGCTGACAGGCTTCATCATCCCAGGACAAGGGCAACCAGACGGTACGTGATGGCACCGTCAGCTGGTTAAGCTGACGCGCCAGTTGCTGCTCCGCACTGCGCAGGTGTTTTAATAACTGCCGGTGACTCAGCTGCTGGCTGTCAAAGTGCAACTGCAATGAACGCACCCCCGGCGTAAGCTCTTTTAATCCCGGCAGTGGATGCTGCTGTAACCACTGCATCAAGGCATGGGCGCGAAAACGCAGGCGCAGATCCAGCTGTTGTTTACCGTATTCAACCAGCAGGAAATGATCACCGGCAGCACGTATCAGGATGTCATCACCAAATTCCGATGCCGGCAGGTGTTCCAGAATCGGGCTGGTCGGCAGCACTGGTTGCCAGTCACAAGGTACACTTTGCAGGTGTTGCAGGGACTGCTGCTGAGCCGCTTCCAGCGCCACGGCAGTATCCAGGCTGACCGGCACAAAACGGATACGGTCACCGGCTCGCAACTGGCCCAGTTTCCATAGATCAGCAGTGATCACCGTGGCCGGACAGACAAAACCACCCAATGATGGGCCATCCGGCCCCAGAATCACTGGCATGTCACCGGTAAAATCCACCGTGCCGAAGGCATAAGCATTGTCATGGATGTTGGAGGGGTGCATACCCGCTTCACCACCATCCCGTCTTGCCCAGTCGGGTTTTGGACCAATCAGCCGGATGCCGGTACGACTGGAGTTGTAATGCACCTCCCAGTTGGCAGCAAAAAAGCTCTGGATATCCTGCCCGGTGAAATAATCCGGCGCGCCGTGTGGGCCATAAATCACCCGCAATTGCCAATGACTGGAAATTTCCGGCAAGAGCGCGGCATCCAGCGGCTGAGGCTGTACCGGAGGCGTATTGGCAGTCAGTTGCAATACATCACCGCTGCGCAGGGCGCGGCCATTGTGACCCCCAAACTGACCCAGCGTGAAGGTGCTGGTGGAGCCCAGATAACCCGGACACTGAATGCCACCACGCACACAAAGATAAGCCCTGGTACCCTGTTGAATGCGCCCGATCTGCAACTTATCCCCCGGCTGAATCAACAGCACCTGCCAGTGGCTTACTGCCACCCCATTCAGCAAGACTTCTGCCGGGGCACCGGCCAATAACACCTGGGTGGCACAACTGAATTCCAGCAGCGGGCCTTGCAGGGTGATTTCCAATGCTGTGGCACCTTCGGCATTTCCCAACAGTCGATTGCCCAGCCGGAAGGAGTAACTGTCAAACGGGCCAGAGGGTGGCACCCCCACATCCCAATGCCCCTGACGTCCTGGCCAATCCTGCAGGGTGGTCTGGGTACCGGGTTGTAACACATCAATGCGCGCCGGCTGGTAACGGAAGTGGTTCAGGTAGGCGGTGGTGACCTGCCCGGCCTGCAATACCGGATCAACACACAAGGCCTGCAGGTAATCCAGATTGGTCTGGGTGCCGTAGAGTTGAATCTGTTGCAGGGCTGACTGGAGCTGCTGCAGTGCAGCGGCACGATCAGCGCCATGTACAATCACCTTGGCCAGCATCGGGTCAAACAGGGCCGGTACTTCAATGCCCGTTTCAATCCAGTGATCAATGCGTACCCCTGGCAACTCCGGCAGCAGCACCTGACTCAACAGGCCGGGACTGGGTTGAAAGTTGCGCCAGGGATCTTCGGCATAAATCCGCACCTGTATAGCATGACCTTGCGGTTGCAGTGCCTGCCTCTGCTGTTGCAGATCCAGAGGCTCAGCGGCAGCCAGTTGCAGCATCCACGCCACCAGATCAATACCAAAAACTTCTTCAGTAACGCCGTGCTCCACCTGCAGACGGGTATTCACTTCCAGAAAATAAAAGTCATCCCGGTCAGCGTCATAAATAAACTCCACCGTACCGGCATTACGATAATTCACCGATGCCAGCAGACGTTCAGCCGTGACATGGAGTTGCTGTTGTTGTGCATCACTCAGGCCGGGTGCCGGACACTCTTCAACCACCTTCTGGTTGCGCCGCTGGCTGGAGCAATCCCGTTCACCCAGCGCCAGCGCTTGCCCCCGACCATCACCAAACACCTGTACTTCAATATGACGGGCGCGCGCCACAAACTTTTCCAGAAACACCCCGTCATCAGCAAAGTTGTTGCTGCCTAGGCGTTTGACCCGCTCAAAACCTTCACGCAGGGCGGCTTCATCAGCACACACCTGCATACCAATACCACCACCCCCAGCAGTGCTTTTTAGCATCACCGGATAACCAATACCGACTGCCACCTGACAGGCAGACTCCAGATCTTTCAGTAGATCCGAACCCGGCAACAGTGGCACTCCTGCCTTCTGCGCCAGCTCACGCGCACGGTGTTTAAGGCCAAACATCTCCATTTGTTCTGCTGTCGGGCCGATAAATACCAACCCGGCCGCTTCACAACGCCTTACAAATTCAGGTTTTTCACTGAGAAAACCATAACCGGGATGGATGGCTTCAGCACCGGACTGACGGGCAATGTCCAGCAGCAGATCCATGTTCAGGTAGGTTTCAGCCGCCGAGCCATCACCCAGCGGCCAGGCTTCATCCGCCAGTTGCACATGCAGGCTGCGGGCATCACTGGCGTGGTACACCACCACCGAGGTGATGCCGAGTTTTTTCAGGGTGCGCAACAAACGCACAGCAATGGCACCCCGATTGGCAATCAGAACTTTGGAAAACATCATCAATCCTAGCGGGTCGTCCCGGAGAAGATACGACAGTGGTCGTCCACTGAAGTCTTGGCGGCCTTCACGACTGCGCTTGATCATACTGCGTTGAAATCGCCCTCAAAATACTCATTTACTGCGTGTAAACTGCGTTTTTTCGGTCAATTTTGCCTTGTCTGATCTGCGCTCGTTACGTGAGTCTTTACTGGGTATAGCGATTGTATTAACTACTCCAGATGAGTAATTCAACTGGTGTCGGGTTATACCCATTACACGGATTATTGAGCTGCGGGCAGTTGGACAGCAGCACAATCAGGTCCATGCAGGCGGTCATTTCCACATACTTGCCGGGAGCGGAGATGCCATCAGCAAAGCTCAGGCCGCCGTCAGGGGTCACTGGTACGTTCATGAAGAAGTTGATGTTGTGGCCGATGTCCCGTTTGGTCAGACCGTATTCGGGGTGTTCACCAATGGCGAGCATCCAGCTGTCACGACAGGCATGCATGCAGCGTTTTTCCAGGTCATAACGCACGGTGTTGCTTTCGGTGGCGCAGGCACCGCCGAGGGTGTCATGGCGACCACAGGTGTCAGCCACAATCTCCAGCATCACCCGTTGTTCGTTGGACATCAGGCGGCTGCCGGTGGTGAGGTATACCTGCCCCTGAGCACTCAGGGTGTCACTCATGCTGTAGCGTTCTGCCGGGTTGTCAGCGTTATAGAACAGGGTATCTGCTGCCTGATTACCTTCCAGATCCAGAATGCGCAGGGTCTGGCCCTTGTTCAGTCGCCCGATGTAATAATCACCGGAATCAACCACGGTTCGAAAACTGGCCTGCTCCGGCAGGCGATCACTGGTTTTCAGCATCTTGTCCTCCTCAGCGTCCCAGGTAATAGAGTGCGTTGTTCTGGAAGCCGCGCTGGTTTTCCGGACGGAAATTGCGGCAGTAGTCATCTTCACTGACTGGCTC
The DNA here is from genome assembly GCF_014859565.1 of Marinospirillum sp. The sequence continues at coordinate 10,293 of NZ_JACUUA010000064.1, forward strand.
GGCCAGTCCCAGCTCCACCTGCACCGGTGCATCCGGGTAATCTGCAGCAGTATTCAGTGGATGCGGGCAGGCATGCAGCAGCACCAGGGTGTCCATTTCAAACCTTAAGGTCACCTGACGCCCCGGTCTTGTTTCACTGGCATCCAGTTGCAGTTGACCGGCTTCATCCGCCACCACCTTGCTGAACAGGTTCAGGTTGGCAGCCAGATCCGCCAGCCCCAGACCGTATTTTTCCAGCTCAACCAGGAAGGCATCCTGACCGTTCTGATACCAGGCATTGCGCTGGTGCTGGTAATCCCGTTTGCCCCAGCGCTCGGCCACACTTCGGGCATTGCTGTTGCCACAAACCGTGTCGTGCCAGCCACTGTCATCCTGCACAATGGAGCAAAAAATCCGACCCATATCGGAATACAGGCAGTGGCCAAGCGTCAGCCGAAAAGTGTGTTGGCATTTCAGAGTGTCCGGTGCGTTGTAACGTTCCAGCAGGTTTTCCGGGTTATAAAACAACAAACCGGCATTGGCACCGCCTTTCAGGTCGGTCAGCCGCAGCACCGTGCCGCGTGCCATGCGCAGTGACCAGTGGCCACCGGTTGGCAACTGGGTGGTGTATTCAATTCGGGAAATCATGTTGTGACTCCTTAAGGTTCGCCTGCAGGACTTTCAGGGTCTGCTGATCCGTCTTACCCACCGGCAAATCGTAGGTAATGCCTGAACCATAGGCATCCGGTGCCTGAGGATCGTGGCGCAGCTTGTCAAACACCCACAGGCGGGTACCGAGATAAAAACCTTCTTTGAGGTCATGGGTGACCATGAATACGGTCAACTGATGGCTCTGCCAGAGTTCCAACACCAGTTGATGCATGTCGGCACGGATGCCGGGGTCCAGTGCACCAAAGGGTTCATCGAGCAGCAGGATGCGGGGTTTGGCCAGCAGTGCCTGAGCTATTGCCAGGCGTTGACGCATACCACCGGAAAGCTGGTGTGGATAAAGTTTCAGGGCATTCCCCAACCCCACCTTGTTCAGCAGCTCCATTGCCGCTTCCTGCGCTTCACGCCATGCCTGCCCAAAGAGATAACCGGTCAGACCACGACGGGCAAAAGCACGGGCCGCCATCACGTTGTCCAGCACTGTCATGTGCGGGAACACGGAATACTGCTGAAACACGATGCCGCGATCCGAGTCCGGTTCATCCCGTACTGGTTTACCATCCAGTAGCAGCTGCCCGCTGCTGGCGGTTTCTGTACCCAGCAGCAGTTTCAGAAAAGTGCTCTTGCCACAGCCGGAAGTGCCCACAAGGGTGACAAACTCCCCCTCCTGCACCTTCACGTTGATACGCTCCAGCACCACTTTATCGTCGTAACGTTTCCAGAGATTACGAGCCTCAATCATCACACACCTCCCTTGCCATGCCAGGGGAACAGGCGGCGACTACACCAAGCCAGCAGCTGATCCAGTACAAAAGCCAGCAGCGTGATCCAAGCGACATAAGGAATAATCACATCCATCGACATATAACGACGCACCAGAAAAATGCGATAACCCAGTCCATCGGTGGAGGCAATGGCTTCTGCTGCAATCAGGAACAGCCAACCGGCACCCAGCGACAGGCGCACGGCATCCAGCAGGCGTGGCATCAGTTGCGGCAGCAGCACCCGAACCATCACCTGAGCGGTGCTGGCACCTAGTGTCTGTGCCTTGATCAGTTGCTCCACCGGGATTTCCTGTGCCCGGCGTTGAATGTCCCGGGCAATAAACGGGGTGATGCCAATGGCAATCAAGGCCACCTTGGACAGCTCACCCAGCCCGAACACAATAAACAGCACCGGCAACAGCGCCAGCGGCGGGATTAATGAAAGGATGGTCAGCAGTGGTGAAAAACCGGCACCAAACAGTGGCAGGGCTCCGGTCAATAACCCGACCAGCAACCCCAGTGATGCCGCAATCAACACACCCAGCAGCAGGCGTTGCAAACTGCTGAAGGTATCCACCCAGAAGATGTAATCTCCAGTGCGCTGATTGGGTTCCAGCGCCATACGGCTGATGGCATCACCCATTTGTGCCAGTGAAGGCAACAGCTTGTCATCCGGGTTGGCAGTCAGCCGTAGGTCTGATGCCACTAGGTACACCAGCAACAGAAGCAGCAAAGGTGCCAGACCCAGCAACACACGAGTGAAGCGCGAGGGCTGTAGGTTCAGCAGGCGTTTCATCAGAGGCTACCGTCAGCGGCCATCTGCATGAAGTCAGCGGTGAAGCGCAAGCGCACGTTGTTGCTGTTGCCGACAACACCAGCGGGTGCTTCCACACCGATAAAACCAGCATCCGATGCGCCATCACCCAACAGGCCATGTTCAAAAGAGAAAGCAGCTACTTTTTGCATGGTGGCCGGTAGCTGTCCACTGCGGGTAAACGTCACGGCAGCCGCTGGGTCGTAGAACATTTCGGTGCTGGCCAGTTGTAGCTCGTAACCAGCCAGATCAGTGCCGGATGCTTCTGCCATGTGGCTGCGGGCTGCATTTGCTGTTGTTGCACCCTGCTGCATACGGCTCATGGTTTCATACCAAGCACCGGTCAGTGCTTTACCCAGTTCTGGATAAGCCTTGAGGGTTTCAGTATTCAGCACCAACAGGTCAATGATTTCACCGGGGATTTTTGAGGAATCAAACACCAGATGGGTGTTTGGAGCGGACAGAATTTCGTTCAGCAACGGGTTCCAAGTGGTTACAGCAGTCACCGAACGGGTTGCCGCCACAGCCACTAGGTCAGCATCCGAGGTGTTCACCACCCGTACATCCCGTTCTGTCATACCGGCACTTTCCAGCGCCCGCGCCAGCAGGTAGTGGGATACACTCAGTTCCACCAGATTAACGCGCTGACCCCGTATGTCACTCAGGTTGCGTTTACCTTTTAACACCACACCATCATTACCGTTGGAAAAATCACCAACAATCAGCGCAGTGGAATCCACACCTCCAGCAGCCGGAATGGTCAGGGCATCCATGTTGGTCATGGTGCAGCCGTCAAACTCACCCACGGTGTACTGGTTGATGGATTCGATGTAATCGTTGATCTGCACCACATCAATGGTGATGCCGTACTTGTCAGCCCATTTCTGCACAATACCTTCATCAGCAGCATAACCCCAGGGCATCCAGCCGACATAAATCGACCAGCAGATGCTGAAATCAGTGCGTTTAGTGTCGGCTCTGGCCAGTGTTGGAGCGGAAATCAGGGCGACACTGAGACTCAGTGCCAGCAAAGAAGAAGTCAGTCGCTTCATGTTAAATCCCCATCGGGTTGTCACAGGTTATCGGAGTATTCCTGGCTAATGCCAGTGATCTCCCGGGCTTTTATCCCGCCGTGTGACCTTCCGCTGGGTGTTCAGTAACAAACATCGCTTGAAGGTTGAGTGCTCTCGGACCAGTCATTGCCCAGATAAATGACCCGGACAATCGGAACCCTAGCGCTCTATTTTTCAGTTTTCAGTCGTACAGCATGACCAGGAACACTGTGATGTTGCATCAGGTTCCAAGCAAGCAGTATGCCACTGCATATTTTTATTGGTAAAACATAAAGATACACTTTATAGCTGATTATCAACCAGCTGCAGATGGTGATAAACGCACCATAACAGCGCGAAAACAGACTGGCCGCGCACGGTTTCAGACCTGCGCTGTGATCTGTCTTGGCACCCTATTACCAGCTGGCAGGTAATCAATAAGCACCTGCTCACCCGCTCAACCCAGCAGGGTATCGAGCAGTAACATGGCAGCAAAACCGCCCATCAGCCCCAGCGTGGCGTAGGTCTGATTGCCGTTGCGGTGTGTTTCCGGGATCACTTCATGAGAAACCACAAATATCATGGCTCCGGCAGCCAACCCCAGACCTATCGGGTAGGCCAGTGCCAAACCACCGGAAATCCCGATACCCAGTAACGCACCCAACGGCTCCATCAATCCGGTTGCGGCTGCTACCAGTGCAGCATTCAAGGGTGTGAGATAAGCCGCTCTTAATGCCAGCGCCACAGCCAGACCTTCTGGAATATTCTGGAAGAAAATAGCTGCCGTCAGCGGTAGACCAACACTCAGGTCATTCGCCCCAAAACTGACACCAATGGCCATCCCTTCCGGCAGGTTATGCAGGGTGATGGCCAGTACAAACAGCCAGACCCGGCCAATACGCTGACAACCCGGTCCACAAGGGCCTTCATTTTCATGTTCATGGGGGGTAAAACGATCCAGCCCCAGCATCAGCATAACACCCAGAGCCAGCCCCAGTATCACAATCACAACGGCCAGAAACTCACTGCTGATCACACTACCGGCTGCATCCAGCGCGGGCAAGATCAATGAAAAACAGCTGGCGGCCAGCATCATTCCGGCAGCAAAACCCAGCAGAGTATCTTCTGTTCGTGCTTTTAATTTTTGCAGAAAAAGCGCCATAAAGGCGCCAATGGCCGTTGAAATAAATCCACCCAATCCGCCCAGCAAGGCATTGTTGTAGCGGGAATCCGTTGCCTGACCTATCTGGCTGATACTGCTTGCCAGCAGCAATATCAAAACAACCAGTATTGCCACTGCCATGCCTGTTGCAATAAGGCGGTGCTCACGAATTTCTCTGGATAACGCCTGACGAAAACTTTGCTGAAAGGCCTGATGGTCCGACATGGTGCCGTGCATCCTCAGTAATTCGGTTAGGGTTGCAGAGCTTATCACAGCCTCACTTTCTGGTAATATTTCCGCTTTTTTTCGGAGTTCGCTTGTTTCCATCCTCTGCCGGGCTGGCCGCCCTGAAAATATCCTTATTATGCTTGGTGGAAGTGTTTACGGATGAAACCTACTCCCTGCTGACCAGCCACCCTCGTTCCTGGTAGGTGCAGCACTGCTGTGGCAGTGCCCTTCACGCAAGCACCTTTATACCTCTTCACCTTCGGGGGCGTCGGATGATTCCTGACTCCTGGTATCTGGTGGCTTTTATACTGGTCACGGCTGTTGCCACGCTATTAACACGCTTATTGCCTTTTGTTTTTCTGGGGCGCTACAACAGCCACCCGCTGGTTCAGCATCTCGGGCGTTACCTGCCAGCAGGCATCATGGCATTGCTGGTGGCGATTTTTTTACTGCGCTCCGGCCACTGGGAAACACCCGTATTCGGGCTGGATGCACTGGCACCGGCACTGCTGGTCGTTATGCTGCACCTGTGGCTGGGTAACGCCTTATTATCCATGCTGGCAGGCACAGCGGCTTACATGCTGCTGCAACAGCTGATGTAAAGTTCAAAACCATACAGGGGCTTCTCGCATCTGAAAATTGTGTGGCTGCTGGTTTAAGTTAAATTATTCTCGCCCATTATTTTAGATTTAGGCTTAAAATAAAATATGACGAATGTTTATTTTAACTGAGTGAGCCAACAAAGAGGTGTCTATGGAGCGAGGAACAACAGGACGCTATGTCCCTAGCATCGCTGGCGGTGTGAACTGCCAGGCGTTTATCCCAGCCTCTTTGCCGCCAAACCCGGAATTACAGCTAGACAACAAATTACAAAGCCGCATCAATCAAGCCATGCTGGCTCTTGGTCGCTTGGATGCCATCAGCACCCTCTTGCCTGATTCGCGGCTGTTCTTGTATAGCTACGTACGCAAAGAAGCCGTGATGTCTTCGCAAATTGAAGGTACACAATCTTCCTTAAGCGATTTAATGCTCTACGAAATGGAGGGTGTGCCTGGCGTGCCAATGGATGATGTGCAGGAAGTGTCTTGCTACGTCAATGCATTGGAGCTGGGGGTACAGCGTATCAGAGAAGGCGATCCCATCACCTTTCGGCTACTGACAGAGCTGCATAAATCCCTCATGACCTCTGGTCGGGGCATCAGCAAAGGTCCGGGAGAGTTCCGTAAAAATCAAGTGTGGATTGGCGGTCATCGTGCAGATGAGGCCACGTTTGTGCCAACACCAGCCAATGAACTGGCTCAGTGCTGGTCTGAGCTGGAACGCTTCATAAACGATGTGCCTGAAGCCACCGACCCACTGATTAAAGCTGCTTTGGCTCATGTGCAGTTTGAAACCATTCACCCTTTTATGGACGGTAACGGCCGACTGGGGCGTTTACTCATCCCGCTCATCCTGGTCGAAGCCCGGATACTCAGTGAACCCTTGTTGTATTTATCCGTATTCTTCAAAAAACATCGCCAAGTCTACTACGACAAGCTACAGCAGGTTCGTTTAAGCGGGAACTGGGAAAGCTGGCTGCTGTTTTTTGTTGATGCCGTGGCTGACACTGCCAATCAGGCCGTGAAAACAGCACAACAACTGAACCAACTGCGCCAAACCCACCGTAGCCAGCTTGCCAGTCTTGGACGTATGGCGGCTTCCGCTCAGCAGGTTTTAGATGTGTTGTTTGAATACCCCATAGCAAATATCAACACCCTTGTGAAATACAGCGGCATCACGCCTGCCACAGCAGGCAAGGTGATGGATAAACTGGCACAGCCGGAGTTTGCGCTAGTGCGTGAGCTCACCGGACAAAAACGTAATCGCGTCTTTGCCTACAGCGCTTACATTGACATTCTGAATCAGGAACAAGCCTGACCAACAACAATAACGTTCAAAACTCTGGGGTCTGTGTGACGCGCTGTGTGATGACGGATAAGATCCAGGGTTATTCAATATTCTGGATCTGCTCTCTCATCTGTTCGATCAGGACTTTCAGATCCACTGAAACCTGGGTCATGTCCATACTCATGGCCTTGGAGCCGAGGGTGTTGGCTTCGCGGTTCATTTCCTGCATTAAA
>NZ_JACUUA010000341.1 GCF_014859565.1 Marinospirillum sp.
CCCGTGGCGCTTTAGCGCTTAGGGCGGGGAGCAGTCACTGTTGTTTGATCAGCTGCCAGCATTGATCAGTCTAGAAGCGGTTGCGGATACGTTCTCTGCGCCGCGCTGGATTTCATCCATGATATTGGCAACCTGCTCAATTTTGCTGCGACCATCTTCCGAGGTGCTTTTTGCTTTCAGGATTGTTTCTGTGACCTCCTGCAGCATCTGGCGGTTTTTGTTCACTACCTCAGCAATTTCACTGGTGGATGTGCTGGTGCGGGCCGCCAGTTGGCGAACTTCATCAGCCACCACGGCAAACCCCCGTCCCTGATCACCGGCTCTGGCAGCCTCGATGGCAGCATTGAGTGCCAGCAGGTTGGTTTGTTCAGCAATGGATTTGATGGTAGCTACAATCTCTTCAATGTCTCTGGATTGATTGTTGAGTTGTTCAGTCAGTTGTGTGGCATGGCTGACCTGCTCAGAGATCTGATTTGATGTCAGTGTTGCTTCTTGCAGTGCTGTCATACCTTCAATGGCAATCTGGGCTGTTTCTTCAGAGGTACTGTTGGCAATTTCAGCTGCCTCTCGGACCGCTTGGCTCTGCTGGATACGGGCAGTGATATCACTGGCAAACTTGACGACTCGGATCACTTTCCCACTATTATCCCGAACCGGGTTGTAGGTGGCTTCCATCCACAGTACATTGCCTTGGGCATTACGTCGTTCGAACATGCCTGCTTTGAATTCACCCGCCGCCAGTTCGTTCCAGAAGCGCGGATTATCCCTATAAAAAGCATCACTGCAGAAGATGCGGTGGTGCTGACCGCAGATTTGCTCCAGGCGATAACCGACAGTGTTCAGGAAATTGCGGTTGGCCGTCAAAATGGTGCCGTCAGGCTTGAACTCGATAATGGCTTGGGATGCATCCAGAGCCTGCAGAACCGCATTTTGCTGCAGAGCTGCCAGGTGTTTTTCTGTGACATCCATGGCAATTTTTAGGATACGAGTCACCTCGCCTTGTTCATTTCTGACCGGAAAATAATTACCTTCTAGCCAGATGGTTTCACCACGAGCATTCACGCGTTCAAAGGTACCGGACTGAGCTTCTCCTTTTGCCAGTTTGCTCCAGAATTGTGCATATTCAGATGTTGAAGTCAGTTCGGAGGTGCAGAAAATACGGTGGTGTTTGTTCTGTATCTGTTCCAGTGAATAGCCCAGGGTTGCAAGAAAAAGCGGATTGGCAGTGACAATACTGCTGTCTGGTAGAAATTCAATGGTTGCGTTGTAGGCGTGAATGGCATCCAAGGTGTGCCGGACAGCCAGCAGTTGCTTTTCGGCCTGTTCCAGCTGGTTTCGTGTTTTCTGACTGGTAAACATTTTGCGTGCTCTCCTTGGAATATGCCGCCTTCATTAAGCCGCCTTATTCATGAGACATAGCTGAAAGGTGGGTATGGCAATGATATGCTATTGAAATATAACGTGTTCTTGCAAGAGAGGCTTATCTTATCTCGACGACCAAAGCCATGGGTAAAATTATACCACCATGGAAGCCGCCTTCAATGTCTCCTTGAATCTTTCGCTCAGCAGTCAGGCCAACAGCAGTGATGCCGATGCACTTCTAGAGCAGTCTAGTCCCTCTAATCAGCAATCGCCAAGTGGTTGGCTCTATCGGTGGGAAGCTGTTGACGGGCTGCATCTGGGTTACAATGCTTTTTTTGTTTACAGCGGAATGATATATGAAGATTTGGGTTGATGCCGACGCCTGCCCCGTTGTTTTGCGCGAAATTCTCTTCAAGGCTGCGGAGCGGGTGAAGGTGCCGTTGATTATGGTCGCTAATCAGCCGATCAAAGTACCAAAATCTGAGTGGATCAGTGCCATTCAGGTGTTGTCAGGTTTTGATGTGGCAGATGATGAGATCGTGAAACGTGTTGAAGCCGGTGATCTGGTGATCACCAGTGATATACCCTTGGCTTCCGAAGTGATCGACAAGGGTGGGCTGGCGCTCAATAGCCGGGGAGAGTTGTACACGCTGGATACCATCAAGGCACGGCTGAATATTCGTGATTTTATGGATACCATGCGCTCCAGCGGTGTGCATACCGGTGGGCCGCCTGCGCTGAATCAGCAAGATCGACGGGAGTTCTCCAATCAGCTGGATCGGATTCTGACTCGTTATATGCGCCAGCAAAGGGCAGGGGGCTGAATTTTGTCTAGCAAAACCCGCGTAAACCCTTGCCCAATCGGGCGGGGAGCAGTCACCTGTTCTGAGTCCATCCGCTTGGGCGACACCCAAACCTGCCGGTGGTGGATAAAATAAAAATGAATTTGATTGACTTGTAATAAGAATAAGCGCACTGTGTGTTCGTTGGTTGCAAGGTAGTAAAAAGTGTTGTGACAGTACTGTGATCGAAGATTATGTAAGAGTTTCGGTAACATCAGTTCTTCATTAGACCTATCTTGATTCCCGCAACAATGAGCTTGGGAAATCACTTCTGAAAGTTCTGATATTAATTTATTTTAAGGTATTATCGAAATGGCTAACGGCACAGTAAAATGGTTCAACGACACTAAAGGTTTTGGTTTCATCACTCCTGATAACGGTGGCGACGACCTGTTTGCCCACTTCTCTGAAATTCAATCTCAGGGTTTCAAATCCCTGGCTGAAAACCAGAAAGTTTCCTTTGAAGTGACCACTGGTCCTAAAGGAAAACAAGCTGCCAAGATTCAAGTTATCTAAATAACTTGTAGTCCAGCTTGAACAAAAACCCACTTTTATGGTGGGTTTTTTAATGCCTGTTTTTCAGGAGTGACTGCTCCCCGCCCTAAGCGCTAAAGCGCCACGGG
>NZ_JACUUA010000342.1 GCF_014859565.1 Marinospirillum sp.
ACGGCGCGTATCTTATCAGCTGGTTGGTTGGTGTCAACAGCTTTTTATCATTTGTTCGCTGAAACCTTCGTTAACTCAATTGCTTATCTTATCGGTAGATGGGTTGTACAACCTGCAGTTCTGTCTGGATACGAGCAATCAGTCTGGGTGATGCGGAGATATCCATCAGTTCGCCATCCAGCGCCGGGTTGGCATTGATGCCGAGGCTTTTAGCCAGTTGTGTGTGTGCCTGTTCGTGAAAAGCCTCACCATGCATGGCCAGCAGGTGGGTTGGTTTCAGCCAGGCATAGAGCTGGCGCAGTTCATCCTGTGCCGGGTGTCCGGATGCATGAATCACGCCATGCTCTTCTGTGAAAATCTCTATGCCGCGCTGTTGCAACTGCTGCACCAGTTGTTCCACTGCTTCTTCATTGCCGGGAATGGTTTTGGAAGAGAAGACCACATGATCTCCGGCTTCCAGTTCCAGAAAGCGGTGTCTGCCTGCTGCCATCTGGGCAAGCGCTGCACCGGGTTCGCCCTGGCTGCCAGTACAGATCAGCAGCTGCTCGTTTCTGGGCAGGTAACCCAGATCTGTGACTGCTATCTGAGGTGGAAAATCGGGCAGGTAACCCAGTTTATTGCCTATGCCGTGCACGCGGTTCATGCTGAAACCGAGCAGTGCCAGATGGCGGCCTGTTTGACGTGCCACACTGCCCAGGCTGCTGATGCGTGCCAGATTGCTGGCAAAGCAGGTGACCAGTACCCGATTGGGCAGGGATTGAATCAGTTGCAGTAAACCCTCCTGCACCTCTTTCTCAGACTGGCTATGGCCTGCTTTGGGGGCGTTGGTTGAGTCTCCGACCACCAGATCCACACCGGACTGTCCGATCTCCTGCAGGCGCTTTATGGCAGTCAGCTGCCCCAGTACCGGTGCAGGGTCGAGCTTCCAGTCACCGGTATGGTAAATCTGGCGACCGGCTACTTGTAAATAGATGCCGTGAGCTTCCGGTATCGAGTGGGTCACGGGTATCCATTCAGCCGTAAAAGGACCAAAAGCATAAGGTCGCAATGGGTTGATGAGATTGATGGCTGCGGGCAGGTTTTCCGGCTTGATGCGTGAGCGGATCAACTCTGCGGCAAAGGGTGAAGCATAAACGGGGCAATCGAGTTGTTTCCACAGGTAGGGCAGGGCGCCGATATGATCTTCATGCCCGTGGGTGATCAGGATAGCCTGTACTCTTATACCGTTATCTTCAAGAAAGTTGATGTCAGGAATCAGAATCGCTGCTGTGCCAGCCGGAGTGTTCTGAAACCCCTGTCCACAATCAACGGCGATCCAGTAACCACCGCTGGCGTAGAGATAAAAATTGGCACCTATCTCACCCGCGCCACCCAGGGGAAGAAAAAAGGGGCCGGTTGCCTGATGGAGTGTGTGTTGATCTGGAGACTGCACGCTTGTTCCTGAGTTTCTGAATGACTGGAAAGTTGTCCATCTTACTGGTTAGGGGCGATTGCGCCCAGCCTTGTGCTGATTTCGACTTGACATAAGTGCTGTACATAAATATATACTGTACAAAACAACATGCTTTTGATGAGGCTTATATTATGTCTGCTGAATCAGTTACAGGTCTGTCACTCCAGCGTGGCACTGCAGATCAACGTTGGGTTGCACTGGTTGATGTGAATAATTTTTATGTCAGCTGTGAGCGGGCTTTTGCACCGCGACTGAAAGGTCGTCCCATTGCGGTCTTGTCGAATAACGATGGTTGTGTGATTGCCCGTAGTGAAGAGTTAAAAGCGCTGGGTGTTGAGATGGGTACACCAACCTGGAAACTGACTCATCTGGTGCGGCGTTATCGTGCAGTGCTGATGAGTTCCAATTTTCCCCTGTATGCCGATATGAGCCGCCGAGTGAATGACGTGCTGAGCCGTTTTTCGGATGATGTCGACCCTTATTCGATTGATGAGTCTTTTGTTCACTTGCCCGGATTTTTTACCAGCACCCTGCGTGAGCTGGGGCAGGAAATAGAACAAGCCATTATGCGGGAAACTCATTTACCGGTTGGTGTAGGTATTGCAGCAACACCGACTCTGGCAAAGCTGGCAAACAGGGAAGCCAAAAAACGCGCAGATGGTCAGCGAGTTGTACTGCTGGAAAGTGACTCGGAAGTCACCTGTCAGCTGTTAAAAAACACACCCGTGAAGGTGATCTGGGGTGTTGGTGCTCGTCTGGCGGAGCGTCTGGAGCAGATGGGTATCATCAATGCCTGGCAGCTACGCGAGGCACCGGATGCGCTGATCAAAAAGAAATTCTCCATCACCTTGCTTAAAACCAAGCTGGAGCTGCAGGGTATCTACTGTCGCCGTAAAGAACAACAGGCTCAGCCACGCCAGCAGCTGCGAGTGTCACGCTCGTTTGGCAAAGCCTCAGGAGACTTTATTGATCTAACCGAGGCGGTGCGTGCCCATGTTAATCGGGCGGGTGAACGATTACGTTCGCAGAAGAGCCAAGCACGCGTGATTTCAGTGTTTTTGCGCACTAATCCTTTTGATCAGGATCAGCCACAACACAGTGATGCCATGGTCTGGGTGTTTGATCAGCCTACAGCGGATACCTCCGAGCTGCTTCATGCCGCGCAGAAGTTGTTACGGCGTATCTGGCGGGCAGGACATCGTTACCACAAAGCTGGTGTGCAGCTGATGGATCTGACCAGCCAGGGTTCAGAGCAGTTATCCTTGCTGGATAGCACAGATAAAACGGCACGTAGGCTACGCAGTGAACGGCTGATGCAGGTGATGGATGAAATCAATCAACAGCAGGGGCGTAATACGCTGGTTA
>NZ_JACUUA010000343.1 GCF_014859565.1 Marinospirillum sp.
AGCCACTGATCTGCTGGAGATCGAGATTTCTGATTATCTGGTACGGATTAGTGAACGTACCAACCTTGAGCACGCATTAACTGAGCGTATCCGTAACATGCAGACCATGATCAATGATCTGGAGCGGATTGCTGATATTTATTACCAGATCACCAAGCTGTCTGATCGTCTGCACGAATCCAAATCCAGCTGGCCGGATGAAGCTTATGATGAAATCCGGGTGATGATGGAAGCCTTGCATCAAGCCATCAAGAACATGGTGTTAAATGTGGCGCGTGAACCGCGTGAAATTAAGCTGGAAGAAGCCATTGCCATGGAGAAACACGTCAACAAACTGCGTAACCAGTTCCGTGAGAATCACTACTCTCGACTGGAAAACGGTAACTACTCACCACGTGCGGGTGTGGTGTTTATTGATGCACTAAATCGACTGGAGCGAATTGGAGATCACGTTATTAATGTGAATGAGTTTGCATCCGGTCACCGGTTAAAAGATAAACGCGTGACCAGCAATAAACGCCCAGCCTGATCCTCTTTGCGTCCGAGTTACACTCTGGTGATTGACTCGGGCGCAAAGACCCCTGATGCTGCTGCACTATCCAAACCGTTGTTCACGGTTTAAACCTTTCAAAGAACTGTCTGCTGTAGTCTATATCTCCTTTCCTGTGAGGTTCTGAGCTTGAAACTGATTACCTTTGACGCCCTGCGTACGCTGGGTCTTCCGCGTGCCCGTTATATCAAGCCAGAGCGTATGTATGATCATCTGGATGAAATTCGTGAGGCTGACTGGTTGCTGTTCCCGGAATACTGGCAGATCAATACCCTGTTATACGGCTTGAAAAAGAAAATTTTCCCCAGCCCAGCCAGTTATTATCTAGGTCACAACAAGGTTGAGCAGACTCGTACCTTTATGGCTGTTTGTCCGGAGCATCTACCAAAAACGGCAATTCACGGCAGTTCGCGTCATGCCTTGCAAACCCTGCTGGAGTCGTTTGAGTTTCCGATGGTGGCAAAAGCAGTTAAAAGCGCTCGGGGTGAAGGAGTTGCACTGCTGCATACCGAAGCAGAACTCTTTGACTGGGCAGCCAATCATGAGGTGTTGTATATCCAGGAAAAACTGGATATCAAGCGGGATCTACGGGTGGTCTGGGTCGGTGATTCTTGTCTGGATGCTTACTGGCGTATCGCACCGGAAGGTGGATTTTTGAACAATGTGTCTCAGGGTGGCAGTATCAGTCGGGAAGATATCCCGCAGGCAGCACTGGATTTGGTGCAGCGGATTGCCACTCAGCTGGATATTGACCACGCCGGTTTTGATGTAGCCATGGTGGATGACTGGCCTTACCTGTTTGAGTTTAATCGGCTGTTTGGTAATCAGGGGTTGGCTGGTGGTAATGCGGTATGGGCACAAGCTGTGCTGGCTAGGTTGATCTGAAAAAAATTACACCTGAGCCTTGCGACTCAGGTGTTGCTTGGTGTTATTACGCAGTCTGGGGTCAGAAGTTGAGGCGGAAACCAAGGTGCATGCCTTTTTCAAGGCTGCCATCAAATCCGTTGTCGTTCTCCAGATACAGGTAACGATAACCTAAAAATACATCAGTATTCTGGATGGCGCGATAAGCCACTCTGGCTCCAAACTCATACACCTTGTCAGTATCACTGAAGCTGGTTACCGGTGGTGCATACCAGCCATAACCACCAATAGATACACGCTGGGCTCCGGGAACCACATGATAAAACAAACCACCAAATGCCAGAGCTGCACCATGTTCGGAACCGGGAGCATCAATTAAATAGAGCCGACCACCAATGGCTGCACGGAAGGTGCGACCGTCTGTTTCGACACCTTGCAGGCCGAGTGTTCCCACCAGTGCACTGCCTTCAGAATTTCTCTCAGTATAAAGAACACTGGCATTGGTATGCAGGTTGCTGGTGCCGACCATTGGACGGTCATATTCAATCTGCAGTGTGTTGTTGTTCATGTTGGCTTCCAATGAGCCAGGGGCAAGAGAAAACGCACTTGCTTGGGTCGCTGAGAGTGCGAGCAGCAGTGCTGTTGCCAGTGAAGTATTTAAAGGTTTGGTCAGCATGTGAGACCTCCTGAAGTGTTAAGAAAACTACAAAATAATTCAGACACCATAAGCCTTGCGATAGGCTTCAATAGCTTCTGCGTGTGTGGTTAGTTCCGGCTGGGTACGAACAAATTCCAGCACTTGGTCTAGTGCAATGATACTGACAACTGGTATACCTAAATCCTGCTCCACTTCCTGTATGGCTGAACGTTCACCTTGCCCACGCTCTTGGCGATTCAGAGCAATCACCACACCGGCAACCTTGCCGCCGGCAGATTTAATTAATGGCAGCACTTCACGGATTGCCGTACCAGCAGTGATAACATCATCAATAATCAAAACCCGTTTATCTTTTAAATCAGCACCAACCAGTTGACCACCTTCACCGTGATTTTTTACTTCTTTGCGGTTAAAAGCAAAGGGTGTAGGTTGATCAAAATGTTCAGCCAGCATACTGGCCGTTGCAGTGCCTAGCGGGATGCCTTTATAAGCAGGGCCAAACAATACATCAAACTGAATAGCTGAGTGGGAAATGGCTTCAGCGTAGCTTTTGCCAAGCTCCACTAATGCCTCTCCTGAGTTAAACAGCCCTGCATTAAAAAAATAGGGGCTGACACGACCGGATTTTAAGGTGAACTGACCAAAACGAAGCACCCGTTGTTGCAGGGCAAAGGCAATAAAGTTTTTTTGATAATCTAACATGGCTGGCTTGAGTCTTTGTGCAGTCAA
>NZ_JACUUA010000065.1 GCF_014859565.1 Marinospirillum sp.
CACCACCCATCATGCTGTGATCACCACCCATCATGCTGTGATCACCACCCATCATGCCTTGACCACCCTGTTGTGCAGCTGCTCCATGTTGACTATGTTCCGCTGCCCCACCCATAGCGTGGCCGGGCATTTCTTCACTTAATACCACCTGCCGTTGCACAGCCGGTTCACCCAGTGGGTTGATGCGGGTCAGACGGCTTGGCAAGGTGATGGCCGGTTGCACATCAGCACTACTGGTATGCAGGGTCAGCAGTGTTTCTGTCTGGGTATAGTGAGGTGGCACCGGCCCCATCCAGTCACGGTCGTAAGGTAGTTTTTGCAGGGCAAAGGTCTTACTCTTGCGCTCACTGGCACGTACCAGCAGATCACAACGCTGCCCCGGCACCAGCAACAACTCATTCATGGCAACTGGGCTTTCCAAATACCCTCCATCCGTGCCGATCAGTTGTAATCCATGATCTTCCAGCTGTAGGCGCAGGTAACGTCCCGCACAGGCATTTACCATACGCAAACGGAAGGTGGTTCCGGGTGCCACATCCAGCCGAGGGTTACGCTGGCCATTCACCAGCAGGATGTCGCCTTCACGGCCATTCATCCAGTCCACCCCGCTATGTGGTGCAACCCGTGCATTGGCATCCAGCCGCAGGTCAGTGACCATCATCAGGTAAGCAGGAATGTTTGTTGGCATGGGGTCTTGTTTTGGTCGCACCAGCAGCGCACCGGCCAAACTGTGGGCAATTTGTTCCGCCAGATAGTTGTGCGGGTGGGGATGAAACCAGTGCAGACCTGAATTGCCTTCTGGCACGGTAAACCGATAAGTGCGGCTGCCGTGTGATGGAATCAGATCATGCGGGCCACCATCCTGACTGGCGGGCACCTTAACGCCGTGCCAGTGAATGGTTGTTGGTTGAGCCAGATGGTTGTTGGCCACCACTTCCAGTTCACTGCCTTCGGTCACTTCGATCAGGGGTGCCACCTTGCCGTTATAAAGCCACAGCTCGGTATTCACTTCTGGTGCCAGCGCCACCTTGGTGGGCTGAATATTCAGTGTGGCCCGAAAATTCGGGGTGCTGGCCTGATTGGTAATTTCTGGCAAAGTTTGCAGAGGTTGGTGTTGTGGCAGTCGGGCTGCCCAGTCCGGAGTATTGCTGGCCGTACCCATCATTCCATTTTGATGGTGGGCAGCAGTGCCACTGCCCTGTTCATGACCACCCGGCATACAGGCTGCCAGTGGAGTAACCATAAAACCCAGCGCGGCAAGGCGCAAAAATTCACGACGTTGCATGATGTAACCCTCATTGGAAACTGAAAAAAACAATAGAAATGTTCAGATCAGGAGGGTTTTTGGTGGGCGATCCAGACGAGTGGAAAACGGGGTTGCCGCTTCAAGCAGACTGAAGTGGCTCAGTTCGGTGTACAAAAGGCTATTACGTTCAATTGTACCCACCAGGGTGGTGCAATAACTGCACTGCCAGCAACCGGATTCAGCATCAATGCAATCATCAGATTCAGCAGCATCCATCTGCACAGTGGACTGAATCATGGCCGAGTGGTGCTCTTGAGTCATCTCACTGCTGCATGTTGATGGAACTGCTGGATGAATCGTTGTTGCAGCCACTACCTGCGTCATCAGCGCAAACACATACATCAGCAGCAGAAAGCCGCCCGTGATCCTGCGTTTTGTCTGAATCTTAAACTGGCTTGCTGGCATATAAAACTTTCCGATTAAGAATTAACAATTAACAATGGAAATCAGGAGGCCCAGATAAGACCTGCCAGCAGTGTGACAGGATAAAGATGACAAAGTGCCACATTCATACCCAGTGCCGGTATTAAAGCCGGGATATTATCAGCCTGTTTGAGCACCTGCCGCATCAGAGGCACCGCCAGTGCCAGAGTCAGCAGCCCCAGCAAGGCTTCCGGTGGCAGCCAGCCAAGCATCACAGATACCAGTAGGAACACATAACTCAGCAGTAGAAAGCCAACAAAAATCAAAGCACTGGCAGGACGACCCAGCAGGATGGGATAGTGTCGACGTCCCACCTTGCGATCAGCCTCCACATCCGGAAACTGATTCAGCAACAACAAATTGCTGACCAGCAGAGAAACAATGACGGCCAGCACCCAAGCAGCAGGGCTCAGACTGTCGGTGAACACCCAGCTCGCACCAAGTGTCATCAACAGACCAAAACCCACCCCTGGCGCCAGCAGACACAGCAGGGGTGAGCGGTTGATGTACTGGGTATAGGCATAAATGATGGCTACACCGGGTACACCGATCAACAACAGTGCCACGCCCTGCTGCAGAGTGAGCCACAAGCCGAGCACCACCACCACCAGCAGCGTTGCCAGAGCCACACCCAGCGCCACACCAGCCTGATCCGGGTGTTTCACCAGTGTACCGCTGCCACCGCTGAAGGGTGTTCTTTCTGTCAGAAAGTCCAGCCCGGAGCGAAAATCAAAGTACTCGTTAAAAGCATTGACACTGATGTGAGCAGCCAGCGCCAGCAGCATGACCGCCGCCAGCGTACTTCCGGACAAAGCCTGCTCTTGATACCAGCCCAGCGAGGCTGCCAGAGCCACGCACACCAGCGTCAAAGTCAGAAAGTTGACTCGCGCCACACCCAGAAAAGTTTTCAGCACCACTGCAACACTCCATAACAAAAATATTTTCGCAATAGTAGCACGATGCTTTCGAGATTTTTATTTCAACAGTAACGGCTCTCTGGTTTCAGCCAGCTGGAAGGCTCTTACAGACTCTTCCAGCTGTTCTGCTTGTTCTTCCAGCGACTCTGCTGCCGCTGCAGATTCTTCAACCAGTGCAGCATTTTGCTGGGTCACTTCATCCATCTGACTCACAGCCTGGCTGACCTGCTCTATGCCTTGGCTCTGTTCATCGGATGCCGCCGAAATATCTTCCATGATACGAGTAACATTACGGATGGCAACAACCACCTCTTGCATCATCTGGCCTGTTTCGTTCACCAGTTCACTGGTCTGTTTAACCACTGCTGTTTCGCTGCTGATCAACTGCTGGATTTCCCTGGCTGACGCTGCTGAACGCTGTGCCAGCATACGCACTTCACTGGCCACCACTGCAAAACCCCGGCCGTGTTCACCAGCTCTGGCAGCCTCTACCGCAGCATTCAGTGCCAGTATATTGGTCTGAAAAGCAATGCCATCCATAACACTGATGATATTGGTGATCTTGTCAGTACTTTGGGTCAACTCCTGAATGGTGGCAACAGCCAGCTCCACCTTGCGCCCGCCTTCATCTGCCTTCTGGCTGGCACTTCTTGCCAGACGGTTGGCTTCCACAGCATTTTCAGCATTCAGCTTCACCGCGCTGCTCAATTCTTCCATGCTGGATGCAGTTTCTTCCAGACTGGAAGCCTGCTCTTCGGTGCGCTGAGACAGGTCGGTATTACCGGCAGAGATTTCTTTTGCTGCCACATGGATAGCTCCAGCAGCCTCACGAATGGCCGCTACCCGCTCGGAAAGCTGAGTTTGCATCCGTAACATGGCGGCCATCAGGCTGGTTTCATCACCCTTGTTTAAATGAATTGGATGATCCAGACGGTCTTCAGCAATACTGCGCGCAATTGCCGTGGCAACTTCCGGCTCACCGCCCAGCTGCACCAGCAACTGATGAATCAGGCGGATTGCCAGCACCAGAGTGAAGAGCACAACCACCAGTGCCACCAGTGCAAACACCCACATGCCCTGCTGGGCTTGCTTCATCAGAGTTTGTGCTGATTTCATCAGATCAGCGGCCAGCCGCTCCTCAACCCGGAATAACAGGTTGATCCGTGCGGTGGACAAGGCAAACCAAGCCGGAGCCTGAATACTCAGGGAAGGTGCCTGCAGCTGATCCACTGCATAACGTTTGATACGGGCAACTTCATCCACCTCTCGCCCTGTTACTGTGGCGGTAAAAAAAGCCTGTTGCCCGGCATCAGCATAAAAAGTGAACTGCTGTAAAAAACTCTGCTGCTCAGCAGCATTGGATAAATACCGCACCTGCAGCTCGGGGGTGAAACGCCCAAGACTGAAGGTATTGGTCAAAAGCGCCCGCTCAATACCTGCCCGCTCCTTGCCATACAACAGATTGCTGTAAGCCAGCGCCTGACGGGATATATAACGATCATCACTGAGTGTGACTAAACTGGCTGGAACAGCCAGCAGATGACTAATGGTGGTGGTGTAATAACTAATGGCTTCCGGCCCGGGAACACCCTGAGCACTGATGCGATTTCGCAGATTATCCAGCCCGTCCAGTCCACTGCTGGCAGCCTGAATCAGTGCTGCCTGCTCCGCACCAAACCGGCTGATTTCGAGACTATTCAACCGCTGTTGCAGTGCCTCACGTCGCTGATCGGATGCCAGACGTTGAGGTGGCAGCTCATTGGCAAAATTGACTCCACGACTGCCAAGAAATCCGGCACTCATACCTCGCTCAATTTGCAACTCATGCGCCAGTGAGCCCATCAGCACTGACAGCTCTACACCTTCTTCCAGCTGCTGCATGTTGCTGGTCAGGGTCATACGCTGCGTAGCCCCTAACCCAGCAAATACCAGCAGAAAAAACGCAGGAATGCCCACCATCAGTGCCAGTTTTATTTTTATACTTATACTAGTGGTTTGTTGCATCGTTACTCTCCCCGTTTGATGCACCAACCGAGTGCATTATTCCATAAAGAGTATAGGCTTTTTTTTGCTGAATGGTGATTTTTCTGAAAAATTCACGCAGCCTGATATTTTTCAGAGATTTTTGATAAGTGATACAACCAGCTGAAACCTTCTTCCCACCGATGATGCCCCGAGGCTGTATTGATATGCCCCACTGCGCCCAGAATTTTATAAAGACTTACAACAAAACCAAAAAGAATATAAGAATCTGGTTTAATAACCAAAATAGAATTTGGGGCGCTACGACTAGTGCATTAAACTAGCAAAATGTCTTACACCTGCGGAGCCATCCATGCACTTTCTTACACCCGGCCTGACATCCAAATTGCCCAATATTGGCACCACTATTTTCACCACCATGTCACAATTGGCGCTGGAGCATCAGGCCATTAACCTGTCGCAGGGTTTTCCAGATTTTGATGGCCCGCAGGAGCTGCTGGATCGGGTGGGGTTTTACATCCGTGAAGGTGCCAATCAGTACGCTCCAATGATAGGTGTGCCGATTTTACGCAAGGCCATTGCTGAGAAACTGCAGCGTTGTTATGACCGCCCGGTAAATGCCGAACCTTCAGCACCAGCACCCCGATGCAACTGGCGCTGGGTGATTTTTTGCACGCTCATCCGCAACATGACCAGCAGCTACCGGATTTTTATCAGCAGAAACGCAATCTGTTCAACGCTGAAATGCAACAAAGCAGTTTTATCTTCACACCCTCCGCAGGCACCTATTTTCAGCTGATGGACTATGCGGCCATCAGTGACCTGCCGGATACCGAATTTGTGCAATGGCTGATCCGCGAAGCCGGTGTCGCGGCTATTCCACTATCGGTGTTTTACCAGCAACCACCGCAACACCTGCGCTGGGTGCGCTTCTGTTTTGCCAAGGGAGCCGACACCCTGCAACAGGCCGCTGAACGTCTGCGAGAACTCTGATCCATCTTCCCTCCGGCTCATCGTCACCATTCAGGAGCAGCCGGGCGAAAGCCGTGCCGCCTATGGAAAATAGCAGTTGCAGCTTCGGGACGCACTGCGTCTCGAATTAAGCTGGACCCACTATCGCACCCTGCTGCGTTTGGAAAATCCGCAAAGCCAACGCTCACTTGCTTGAGCGCTTTTCTTCGTACTTAGGCCTAGACTTCAATGGCATAAAATTCCAGCTAGGTTTTGAGGAGCTTTGCAGCTACGGTGCTATTGCATCATGAAACTGTCTGAACCATTGGTATATATAAACAGCCATTTTGTGTCTCTGCAAGTTTTTGTATCTTGCTACCCGGCAATGCCACTGTGCCGCAGCAGTGCATCCACCTTGGGTTCACGGCCACGGAAGTTGATAAAAAGTTCCATAGCATCCTGTGAGCCGCCTTTTTCCAGAATTTCACGGCAGAAACGCTGGCCGGTTTCCGGGTTAAAGATACCTTCTTCTTCAAAAGCGCTGAAAGCATCAGCGGACAGCACTTCTGCCCATTTGTAGCTGTAATAACCAGCGGCATAACCCCCGGCAAAAATATGACTGAAGCTGTTCTGGAAGCGGTTAAAGTCTGCAGTGGGTACTACACTCACCTGCTGACGCACCTCATCCAGTAGTGTCTGGATGTTAATAACATCCGGCTTTTTCAGCTCCAGATGCAGGCGGAAATCAAACAGTGAGAATTCCAGCTGGCGCATCAGCTGCATGGCGGACTGAAAGTTCCTGGCTGCCAGCATTTTCTCAAACAGTGCCTGAGGCAGAGGTTCACCGGTTGTTATGTGACCAGTGATGATATCCAGCCCTTCTCTTTCCCAGCAGAAGTTTTCCATGAACTGGCTGGGCAGCTCCACCGCGTCCCAGGCTACACCATTGATACCAGCAACATCTGACACATCAATTTGTGTCAGCATGTGGTGCAGACCATGGCCAAATTCGTGGAACAGTGTGGTCACCTCGTTGTGGGTCAGCAGGCTGGGCTGATTGTTGACCGGTGCAGTGAAGTTGCAGGTTAGAAAAGCAACCGGCAACTGGATTTGATCCTCGGCAGTGCGGCGGCGATTACGGCAGTCAGCCATCCAGGCGCCACCACGTTTTCCTTCACGGGCATAGAGATCCAAATAAAAACCAGCTAGAGGTTGTCCCTGACGTAACACCTGATAATACTGAGCATCTGCGTGCCAGGTACGGACTTGTGGATCTACCTTGATTTCGATATCAAAGAGTTTACCGGCAACCTTGAACAAGCCTTCAATCACGCGTGGAGCAGGGAACCAGGGGCGCAACTCTTCCTGGCTGATGCTGTAACGTGCCTGACGCAATTTTTCAGAGTAATAACCAACATCCCAGGGCTGCAAGTGATCCACACCCTGTTCTGCTGCATAGGCTTGCAGCTCGGTATATTCTTGTAATGCCTGTGGATGAGCGCGTTGAGCCAGATCCTCAAGGAACTGGATCACCTCTTCGGGACTACGCGCCATTTTGCGCTCCACTGAATAGTGGGCGTAAGAAGCAAAACCCAGCAGAGCTGCTTTTTCTTCCCGCAGTGCCAGGATTTCTTCCATTAAGGTGGCGTTGTCCCAGTGTCCGGCATTGGGACCCTGATCTGAGGCACGGGTGACAAAAGCAGTGTATACCTCCTGACGCAAAGCTCGGTTGTCCGCGTAGGTGATTACCGGCTGAAAGCTGGGAAAGTCCAGTGTGAACAACCAGCCATCCTGATCACCAG
The DNA here is from genome assembly GCF_014859565.1 of Marinospirillum sp. The sequence goes on from NZ_JACUUA010000065.1 coordinate 7,383, forward strand.
CCTTGGCAGCAGCCTGAGCTGAATCCAGTGCTGACTGGGGCAAACCCTGCAGTTCGGTTTCATCCGTGATGAGTTTGTTCCAGCTCTGCGTGGCATCGAGTACATTGTTGGAGAAGCGGTTGCTCAGCTCGGAAAGGCGTTGCTGAATCTGGGCAAAACGCTGTTTATCAGTCTTGGGCAGATCCACACCACTTAAACGAAAATCCCTCAGGGTGTTTTCCAGCATTTTTTTCTGAGCGGTGCTGTAGGTGGCTGATTCAGAGCTTTCCGCCAGATTTTTATAAGCCTGGAATAAACCGGGATGCTGGCTGAACCAGGTGGAAAATTCGGATAACTTTGGCAGGCATTTTTCATACACCTCACGCAGTTCTGGGTTGTTACGAACACTGTTCAGGTGGGAGACAGGTGACCAGCTGCGGGATAGTTGATCACCGGCTTCATCCAGCGGGGTGATGATGGTTTGCCAGCTGGGGCGTGGGGTTTTTAATGCTGCAGCCACCGCTTCACGATTGTTACTCAGCAGTTGATCCAGTGCCGGTTCGACCTGATCCGGGGTGATCTGCTCAAAAGGGGGTAGGTCGGTAATGTGTAGCAACGGATTACTGGTGGTCATGAAAAAACTCCGATTGGTGTTGATGCAAAAAATACTGATGGCTCATTCTAACAGAGGCCGCTTTGGCTGAGGCTGGTTTAATAAACACGACAAGTTCAACTCAGGGTTTCAACTGACAAGCCACCCGGTAGGCGTTAAGCTTGGCAACCACAAATTGGTGTGTTGCCTATTTTTACCTGATTTGGCGCAGGGTGACTGCACAGATTGCCATCCCGCTGACCGGGCTGGTGTTGATTGTTTCGCTGTTTAAACTGTAGGCGGTGTTATGACTATTAGACGTTATCAGGGTGTGGCGCCGGAGCTGGGTGAACGGGTATTTGTTGATCCCACTGCGGTAGTGCTGGGGGATGTAAAGCTTGGTGATGATGCCTCGGTGTGGCCGATGGCGGTGGTGCGTGGTGATATGCATCATATTCGCATCGGTAAAGGCACCAGTGTGCAGGATGGGGCGGTGTTGCACATTACCCACGCCAGTGATTTTAATCCCGGTGGTTATCCGCTGATTATTGGTGATGAAGTCACTATCGGGCACAAGGCTGTGTTACACGGCTGTACCCTGGGCAACCGGATACTGGTGGGTATGGGTGCCATAGTGATGGATGGGGTGACCGTGGAAGATGAAGTGATTATTGCCGCTGGTGCACTGGTTCCACCTGGTAAAACGCTGGCCGGTGGTTATGTGTATGCCGGTAATCCGGCACGTCAGCTGCGTGCTATTTCGGATAAGGAGCGCAAATTTTTCAGTTATTCAGCCGGTAACTATGTTCGTCTGAAAGACAAACATCTCGCGGAAGGCTGGGAGGCCTGAGCATGGCAGACAAAAAACTGGTAACAGAACAACCACCTTCATTTCACCAGAAACTACGCCGTTTGAGTGACTGGCAGCAGCTGGCTTTTGCGGTGGCGCTGGCACAACGCAGTGCACCCAATTACCAGCTGTTCTGCGAAGCAGTAGATTTTGGTGATGTGGCAGGTTTTAACAAGTTGTTGGGGTTGTTGTGGGAAGCCCAGCTCAGCAAGGCTTCTAAAATCAACTGGGCAGTACAGCAGGAAAAACTACCACTGCTGCAGCCAGAACCGCAGGATTATGAGGTTTACGGTGTTTATCCTGCGCTGGATGCAGTGATGGCTTTGGAAGTGGCGGTTGAGCAGGCTTTGCAGGCGGATCCGGAAAGTGCACTGCGAGCCAGCAAACTGTCGCGATCTACTGTGCGTCAGTATCTGGAAATGCAGTGCCCGGATGATCTGGATGACCAGCAAACAGCCATCTGGTTAAAACAGCAGCCGTTAATGCAGGATGAAAATGATTTTCAGGATGAGTTGTTACTGCAGGTGGCGGCACAATTTCAGCCCCACCCCGAACAGCTGCGTCTGATCCGTGATCTGGCTAGAAATCAGGGCGTCAGCAATCTGGGCATCTGTCTGGCTGAAGAAGGCGGTGAAGCCTGAGTTATTCAGGCTTCTGCAGGAGAACTGGTGGTGGTTGCAGTCGGGGCGTGAGCGGCATGAAGCATTTTGATTAACAGGTCTTCCTGTTCAAAACGTTCGGCCAGTAGTTCACCCAGCTGGCTGAGGGTATCCTTGATATGGCTCAGTGCCGCTGGTGTCAGTTGACATTCCAGCCGCATCAGCGACTGGGTTGAGTCGTGTAATGCCGGCAAGGTGGTATCCAGCAGCTCTACTGCGGCTCGGTCTTTAAAGGCTTCCGCTTCGCGCAACAGTTGTTCATAAATTTCAAAGTGACCGGCACTCAGATAATCCACCAGCCATTCACGAAAGGTTTCCAACTGGTCTGTGCTGACTTGACCCTTGTTTTTCAGAGATATACTCAGCCGATTATAGCTGATCAGCATTTCACGGCGTTCAGCGAGCCAGCGATCAATCATCTGGTGTACACCGCCCCAGCGTTCCTGAGCATTTTTGCAGGATTCCAGCATGATCCAAGCCTCTTTATTATCGTAGTCACGGGTTAACCGAAATGGAACGGTCTACCTGATGTGTGTAGTTAGTTTCACGTATTTTCAGTCAGATATGCAAGCCCTGTAAGGTGTAACACTGTTTCTCTTACCTTTGTTACGCAGTTGGACTAGCCTTGCTGGTGTTAAATCAATAAACTTGGCACAGTGATCATTTTAGGTATTTCAGGGAGTTAAATATGCGTTTTGGTGCCATTTATCTATTGTTGGCTCTCAGTTTGGTTGTCACACCCTTTTCAGCACCTGCGGTGCAGGCTTCCAGTGATGTGTTTTATATTCCCATGCAGCCAGCGTTTGTGACTAACTATGGTGGCCCTGGACGTCTGAAATACTTGAAGGTGGATATGACTCTGATGGTGGAGGGTGGCCGTAGTGCTCAGGTCATTGAGCAGCAGATACCGTTGATTCGTAACGTGATTGTGATGAACTTAGCGCGCCAGAACGAAAACAATGTTGTAACTGCTTCCGGTCAGGAGCGGATACGCCAGCAGATTCTTCAGGTGTTGCAGGAAGCCTTGCAGCGAGAGGTTGGTCATCCTGTTGTGACTGAGGTGTTATTCACCAACTTCATTTACCAGAACTGAAAGAATGGCTGGGATGATTATCCTAGCCTGCTTTCTAGTGTTTCGAGTTGTTCTGCGGCCTGTTGTAGACTTTCTCCCCAAGCCAGCACCCCATCCTGATGCCCCAGCATAACCAGTAATCCGCTGTCCTCCCTGGCCTGCTGCTGAATAGCATTTGCCATGGCGGGTGTGCCATAACCTATGTCGGCGGCTGTTGATGGATACTCCAGATTAAAGGCTCCCTGCCATAAAAACTCCGAATGCACATGGATTACTGCCTTGATCTTTTGATTAGCCTGATAAAGGGCGGCATGGCTGAGTGCTTCTGATGACGGTGGTCGCAGTCCACAAGCAATCACTGCATTGCTGACAATATCCGCAGCGACCACCAGTGGCCAGCCTTGTTGATCCAGCCTGACCCGATGTCCACTCTGGCTGGCGGTGATAATAAAAGCATCACGGGCTTTAGGCAGGGTATAACGGATGCTGAGATTGCCAAACCCCAGCCCCTGATAGCGTGCTGCATCCTGCCCAATCCAGCCTTGTTCTATCATTTTGCCGCGCCACAGGTTCAGCTCAGCCAGCAGGCTGTCTGGCCATGTCTGTTTGGGTGGCTGTAATGAGCAGTGAAACTGGATCACACCTTCTTTCAATCGGTTATCCTCATGGATAAATCAAGGCTTTGAATATCCTTGGTCAGGGTTCCCAGTGAAATATAGTCCACCCCGGTTTCCGCAACGGAGACCAGATTGTGGAGCGTGATGCCACCGCTGGCTTCCAGTTTTGCTCGTCCGCTGTTGTGTGTTACCGCTTTGCGGGTATCAGCCACAGAAAACTCATCCAGCATGATCCAGTCAGCTCCGGCGATCAGTGCTTGATCCAGTTCATCCAGATTCTCAACTTCCACTTCAACCGGTTTACCGGGTGCCAGTTGTTTTGCAGCAGCTACAGCGGGTGCAATGCCACCGGCTGCAGCAATATGATTTTCCTTGATCAAAAAGGCATCAAACAATCCAATGCGGTGATTAAAACAGCCGCCGCAGGTGACGGCATATTTTTGTGCCAGCCTCATACCCGGTAAGGTTTTGCGGGTGTCCAGCAGCCGCACTCTGGTATGGGCAACCCGGTCGGCATAATCCCGGCAGCGGGTAGCCGTGGCAGCAAGCGTCTGGACAAAGTTTAATGCTGTGCGCTCACCGGTCAGCAGGGCGCGAGCAGGGCCTTCCAGAATGAAAAGAGTTTGACCGCCTACCAGACGCTCCCCTTCCTTGGCCAGTAAGGAAACCTGTACACGGCTATCCAATTGACGGAAAACTTCGCGCACCCAGGGGCCGCCACAAAAAACACCCGGCTGGCGGGTAATTACGCGAGCGCGGCTCAGGCGATTGGCAGGAATCAACTGGGCGGTGATGTCACCATCACCAACATCTTCCTGCAGTGCCAGTTGCACCTGAAGGCTGATACTCTGTTCGCTAGGAGGTAAAAAAGCCATAAGGACTCCGCAGGTTTTACTGTAATGAATTTGCAGGCATTATAATTGCCGCACAGGTTAAGTGAAGGGATAAGATCCATGCAGATCAATAATCACTGGCTGACAGATGCACGTCGCTGTCCATCCCCTTTTTTTAATCAACGGCCGGATAACGAAATCAGCCTGTTGGTGGTGCATAATATTGCCTTGCCGCCTAAAGTATATGGAGGGCGCTGGATCGAAGCCCTGTTCTGCGGTGAGTTACCGCCGGATCAACACCCCTATTTTGCCGAAGTGGCTCATCTTGAAGTTTCAGCCCATCTGTTGATCAGGCGAACAGGTGAGCTGGTACAGTTTGTTGCCTTTGATCAGCGTGCCTGGCATGCAGGCCGGTCGAATTTTCAGGGGCGAGAGAACTGCAATGATTTTGCGGTAGGCATCGAACTGGAAGGCTCAGATGATCAGCCTTACACCGCGCTGCAGTACAGTCAACTGATTGCGGTCAGTCGGTTGCTGATGCAGACTTACCCCGGTATCAATCCTGATCGTATCTGTGGGCATGATCAGCTGGCACCGGGTCGGAAAACAGATCCCGGTTTGTCTTTTGACTGGCAGGCCTATCTGGAAACACTGGATAATGATCCAAGGAGTTGTTGATGAAGTTTTTTGTCATGCTGGCTATTTTATTACTGCGTAATGTTCCCGGTGGAAATCTGGCGCAACCGCTGGATCGTGTTTTTCAGGGTTGGCAAAACTGGATTGCTGCACAAGTAAAACGACCACTGGGTGCCTCCCCGGCTTTTTTACTGACAGTGTTGCCTCCGGTCATTCTGCTCTGGCTGGTGTTGTGGATGCTGGACGGTACTTACTGGCATCTGCCAGTGCTGTTCATTCATCTGCTGGTGATTTTTTATGCGCTGGGGCGTCGTAACGATCTGATGTGGGTAGAGCGTTATATGATTGCCTGGCGGCAGGGGGATTATCAGGCGGCATCTTACTATGCCGCTGAAATTCTGGATGAGCCGCTGGATGCCATGACAGCAAAAGATGTGCACTGCCGTGTGGTCTCCCGCTTGGTGTTTTTTGCTTTTGACCGCTTATTTCTGGTGCTCTTCTGGTATTTGCTGTTGGGACCGGTGGGTGCCTTGCTGGCACGCCTGAGTGAGCAGGCGATTAGTAACGCCAAGCGTAGCCGCCTTGATCTGGATAATGAAGCTTGTGATGAGCAGGTGGCACATTTTCAGCGAGTCATGGAGTGGCCTGCTGCACGGCTGATGGGCCTGACACTGGCGCTGACCGGTAAACCCCTGCTGGGTCTGCGGCAGTTTTCCGGTGATCTGTTGCGAGGTTCTTTATCCAGTGAAGTATTTCTTAATCGTCAGCTGCTGACTGGTTATGGTTTTCTCAGCGCTGATGACAATACGGAAGGAGCTTATTGTCAGCGTCCCGAACCGATGACGGAAGAGGCCGATCAGGAGCTCTCCATGCTGCGAGAAAGGGTTTGGCGCTCGTTGGCAGTATGGGTTGCCGTCACGGCTCTGGGTGCCATTTTCTGGATCTGAGCAACAATCAAAAGCCTCATAACTGGATATGGGGCTTTTTTTTGATCAGTTTTGTAGTAAAATTACAAGAATCGGATTCAATCTCTGGCTGCAGCAAAATCCTGGAATTATTGGTGCGGTGCAGCATGAAAGCTGGTGATTTATCTGCTTTACTTAAAAGCATTGGATGATTCGACCTGCTGGTTGTGGTTATTTTTCGCGGTCTGCTACCGAAAAGCTGTAGTCAGGCTACATTACTGTAAACCTTACTTAATCATCGAACTGGAGTAGTGAATATGAATCAGGAGGTTAAAGACCTGGATCCCATGGAAACCCAGGAATGGCTGGAGTCGCTGGATTCTGTTCTGACCCATGAGGGTGAAGAACGCGCCAAGTTTCTGTTGTCTCAGCTGGCTGATCGTATGCGCCGAGACGGCTCCCAGTTACCTTTTTCGATTACCACCCCTCACCGCAACACCATTCCTGTCCACCGCGAAGCCCGTATGCCCGGCGACCTGTTCATGGAGCGTCGTGTTCGCTCTTTGATTCGCTGGAATGCCATGGCAATGGTGATGCGCGCCAACAAGAAAAAACCTGGCATTGGTGGACACATCTCCAGCTTTATGTCCAGCGCCACTCTTTACGACGTGGGTTTTAACTACTTTTTCCGCTCCCCAAAAGATGACTTTGAAGGTGATCTGATTTATTTCCAGGGTCATGGTGCACCCGGTGTTTATGCCCGCGCGTTTCTGGAAGGTCGACTGACAGAAGAGCAGCTGGATAACTTCCGTCAGGAAGTGGACGGCAAGGGGCTTTCATCTTATCCACACCCCTGGCTGATGCCGGATTTCTGGCAGTTCCCCACGGTTTCTATGGGTCTGGGGCCGATTCAGGCGATTTACCAAGCGCACGTGATGAAGTATCTGGATTCACGTGAACAGAAACCCATGCTGGATCGCAAAGTCTGGTGTTTTATGGGGGATGGTGAATGTGACGAACCGGAATCTCTGGGTGCCATTTCACTGGCTGGTCGTGAAAATCTCGACAACCTCATTTTTGTTATCAACTGCAACCTGCAGCGCTTGGATGGCCCGGTACGTGGTAACGGTCGTGTTATGGATGAGCTGGAAGGTGTGTTCCGTGGTGCTGGCTGGAATGTTATCAAGGTGGTCTGGGGTCGTCACTGGGATCCGCTGTTCGAAAAAGACACCAAGGGTCTGATGCAAAAACGCATGGATGAAGTAGTGGATGGTGAATACCAGAACTACAAGGCCAATGGTGGTGCTTACACTCGTGAAAACTTCTTTGGTGCCTATCCTGAGTTAAAAGATATGGTCCAGGATCTGACCGATGAAGACATTTATGGCCTGAACCGCGGTGGTCATGACCCCTACAAGGTGTATGCCGCTTATCACGAAGCGGTCAATAACGCCAATGGTCGCCCAACCGTAGTGCTGGCGCATACTGTTAAGGGTTATGGCACCGGTGATGATGGTGAAGCCAAGAATGACACCCACTCGGTTAAATCCCTGCAGCTGGGCACACTGAAAAAATTCCGTGATCGTTTTGGTATCCCCTTAAGTGATGCTCAACTGGAAGATGTGCCCTTCTTTAAGCCTGACGATGACAGCCCAGAAATGCGCTACATGCACCGCGCAAGGGAAGCACTGAATGGCTATCTGCCTGCGCGTCGTGCAAATTTTGAAGCGCTGCAAACCCCGGCACTGGAAGACAAAACCTATGAAGCCATGTTGCAAGGCTCTAAAGGCCGCGAAATTTCTTCTACCATGGCATTTGTGCGGATTCTGACGGGTCTGACCAAAGATAAAGCCATTGGTGAGCGGATCGTACCCATTGTACCGGATGAAGCCCGCACCTTTGGTATGGAAGGCATGTTCCGCCAGCTGGGCATTTATACCTCGGAAGGGCAGAAGTACAAGCCGGAAGACTCCGGTCAGATCATGTACTACCGGGAAGACAAAAAAGGCCAGATTCTGGAAGAAGGCATCACCGAAGCTGGTGCTATGTCGGCCTGGATTGCTGCAGCGACCAGTTACAGCAACCACAACTACCCGCTGGTGCCCTTCTACATTTATTACTCCATGTTCGGATTCCAGCGGATTGCGGATCTGGCCTGGGCGGCAGGTGATTTGCAGGCACGTGGTTTCCTGGTGGGTGGCACAGCCGGTCGCACCACACTGAATGGTGAAGGTCTGCAGCATCAGGATGGTCACAGTCATTTAATGGCAGCCACCATCCCCAATTGCCGCACTTATGATCCTACCTATAGTTATGAGCTGGCAGTGATTATTCAAGATGGCTTGAAGCGGATGTATGAGGATAAAGAAAACTGCTTCTATTACCTCACCGTCATGAACGAAAACTACGAACATCCAGAACTGCCGGATGGTGAACAGGTCAAGGAACAGATCATCAAAGGTATGTATCTGTTAAAAGCAGGCGGTGAAGCCAAGTTAAAGGTTCAGCTGCTGGGTTCCGGTACTATCCTGCGGGAAGTGGAAGCCGCTGCAGAACTGCTGAAAGCTGATTTTGGTGTAGAAGCAGACATCTGGAGCGCCACCAGCTTTAACGAACTGCGCCGTGATGCACTGGCTGTAGAGCGTTATAACTTCCTGAATCCGGAAGCCGAGCCGAAAAAAGCCTACATCACCAGCCTGCTGGAAGGACGTCAGGGTCCGGCGATTGCCGCAACCGACTATATGAAACTTTTTGCTGATCAGGTGCGTGCCTGGGTGCCCATGGATTACAAGGTACTGGGCACGGATGGTTATGGCCGTTCGGATACCCGTGAAAAGCTGCGTTATTTCTTTGAGGTGAACCGTCACTTTGTTGTGGTTGCCGCGTTAAAAGCGCTGGCAGATCGTGGCGAAATACCGGCTAAAACAGTCAGTGAAGCAATCAGCAAATATGGCATTGATGCTAATAAATGTGATCCGCTGTTTTGCTAATCAATGACTGCAACCGAATTCAGGAGATGAACCTTGAGTAACGAAATCATTAAAGTGCCGGATATTGGTGGCAGTGAAGAAGTTGAAGTCATTGAGATCAATGTCAAACCCGGTGATCGTATTGAGCCGGAAGATACCCTGATTGTGCTGGAATCTGACAAGGCCAGCATGGATATTCCCAGCCCTATGGCGGGTGTGGTGAAGCAGGTTTTTGTCAAAGAAGGTGATAAGGTCAGTGAAGGTGCCCAGATTCTGGAGCTGGAAGTGGCTGGTGCAGGTTCCGCCCCGGCTGCGGCTGAGTCTGCGCC
>NZ_JACUUA010000344.1 GCF_014859565.1 Marinospirillum sp.
CACATGCTGGACTGAAAGCCATCTGGAAGGATGGCTACCGCTACATGAAGGGCGGTATAGTGCTCAGTGATTTTTATGCCCCTGGTACTTACCAGCAGCAGCTGTTTGATGATGCGCCCCAAAAACCTCACAGCCAGAAGCTGATGGACAGTCTGGATCAGATCCACAAACGAGGGCTGGGCAAGCTGTTCTTTGCTGCACAAGGCACCCGACAAGGCTGGAGCATGAAGCGTGAGCTACTGTCACCGGCTTACACAACACGGTGGAGTGATCTGCCGAGGGTGAGCTAGTATTTTTACTGCTACCCAAGCCCATTATTTTTCTTTAATATTAAGGGAATGGTAGGTACTAAGACAAAATCCACTTCACTGCTTTTTTCCTTAACAAATGGAGTTGGCATCTATGAATATCATTTCTAGTGATCTCGTCGCTGCAGTAAAATCAATTGCTCCCCAAAGAGTCGCAGTCGCTTACATTGGAAAGGAGTGGAGCGACTTGATCGACACCACTACCTTAAAAGAAATCATCGTCTCACCAACACTCGGATCAAATCCTCGTGCGATAGTGGAAGTTGCTAAGCTACTTGGCTGGGAAAACGTCCATTTCCTGAACGAGTTGCACAGTAAACTCTATATCGGAAAAAAGCAGTTGATTTTAGGTAGTGCAAACTTATCAGCAAACGGCTTCGGGTTGAACACGCAACATGAAGCGTGCGTTATGCTTGCAGATAGTGGTGCTCTAGCAGATGCCAACGCATTGTTTGAGATATATAAGGCTGAGGCTCAGCATCAATATCATGACATGAATAGCAAGCTTGAGCAGGTTGATCGCCTCCAAGCTGAGTGGAACCTTGCCCGTGTTCATGGCCTTTTAAAAAAATCTGGTGACGCGTGCCTGACAGCCATGTCAAATAATCAGCTGTTCTCGCAATATGACTCCGATTGCGATGGGCTTGTTTATGTTGCTTGGTACATGAGTAGCGGTGACTATGACTATACTGAAAAAGTGTCTGAAGCAGTCCAGCACGATATTGTTTCTGAAATCCACCTAGCTGCAGATGATCAAGCGCCAATCAACCAATGGGTGCTTTCTTGGGCAGTGACAAACAAAGGGTATGCCAGCAAGAAAATCAAGCCTGAGCTGCTGTTCATTCACGAAAAAATCATGCATGGAGTAACTGATACTGATTATGAGCAACTCTGTTATCAGCGTGCATCTTTAAACACCCCTCCCAAGCCTTTTGATGAAACTGACCCACTTTTCATAGATTGCTTTAGACGTGTTATGGACCAAGATAGGTTTGAGGAATTACGCGGCCATATTGGTGAAGATGTTTGGTACATCTGTAATTACAAAGCATTAACCAAGGAGTTTCTAAAAGAGTTGCAGGAAGAGTACCAAAGACAATCAAGGCGTTAGTCAGCTATCTCCCTCAGTCGCTGCGATGCTTGTACCAACATAATCCTGTGTGGGTTTGATACCACACAGGATTGTCTTCACTATCTGCATTCTGCAGGAGTGTTGATACTTTGTTCAAATCTCATCAAGTAAAGTGAAAACGCCACGCCCTTGTTTTTGGTTTGATCTGCATATCCACTTCCCCGTACCAGGCCAAAAGTCAAACAAGTTAGGCCTGTTGCCTACCACCAAGTGGGCACCATCGTTTTTTGACTCAAACGGAATTCCTTGCTGTTGCAAAACCAAGGCAGAATTGGTTCTGTTGCTGGCCCTTCTCTGCATGCTCTCTTTACGGTTTTCTTCCAGCTGCTCAAAAATTTCTGTATGACTCATGGCATCACCTTTAATCAAATCAATTCCCTGGGCTTATCTAGCAGCCCAGCGCTCATTACCCTTCCTTGGAGATTACGAACATCCCTGTTCAGATGATTGGATGAGTCTGTAACGATTGATTAGTGATGACTGAGGGTACACACTTGACCTTTACCGAAGCATCTAATCCACGGACGCTCTTCGCCTGGTATAGCCTGTTCTAGCTTGGTGAAGTAGTGCATCTGCATCTGAAGATTTGCCCAGCCCACTTTGCTTGTGTTTTTTACCATGCCAACTGCCAAGGTGTTGCTGCCCTTCAGTAAATTTTTATGGGTCATCAACATCAGCGCTTGCCCCCTCTGCACCCCAAACACCTGCTTCAGGTTATCCAGATACTCCCCTCCGGATGCCTGCCATTTTCTGAGCCTGCTTTTGGAGTCAGATGCATTAGAATTGAAGTAGCCACCATGTCCTTTGGTGATTTCTTCCCAGCGCTCTCCTAGCTGCCTACCGATCCACTCATCCTTGCAGCGGTGCTTACCATCAAAGAGCAGCAGCATGTGGCAGTGCACAGTTTTTTTATTACCGTACTCAAAACACCAGACATAACCCACCAAACTGTCAAAATACTCATAGCGATGACGATTGTTCAGAAATTTATCTCGATCACTCTGTAGGTTAGCCAAAGTTTTGTTTTGTTGGTGCTTAGCCCTGTAATACAAATCTAGCCTGACAACCAGGAGGCGAGGATATTTCTGTTTTAAATCATCCAGGTACTTCAACGCAGATTGCAAATTGCTCTCTGCCAGGCGTTTTTGATTGTCGTTCAGGCGATGGAGTTCATATTCTTTCAATGCGATACGACAGCATTCAATCCAATCATTAAATGACCTGATAGCTCCACGTTGCTGCTCATTCCATAGACGCTTAGCATCCCCTGTGTGTCAACCTAAGCCTGAGCCAACTGATTTTGAGATAACATACA
>NZ_JACUUA010000066.1 GCF_014859565.1 Marinospirillum sp.
TTCTGATAAAGCATGATGTTCACTCCTTTATTGAATCTGCTTGAGCCATAGCTAGGCCAAGCTGATAGGCTAAATCGAACCAGATCGAATCGAACTGACGTGCGCTTCTAAGGCTGAACAAGCGTGCCGGCTCCGCCTGCCATTGTTGCCCGTGACCGGCGTAGGTGTCGAAGGCAGCCATGAATGGGAGCATGACGGCAGTCAGCTTAAAATCATTGATCGGGAGATTGCAGCGAGCCAGAAGCATTTGACCATGAGATGTATCCAGGAAAGCGCCAATATCAATGCTGGCACTACTTGGATAGTTAAGGTTTTCAGCAGAATTCCGATGGAACATCTGCTGCATAGCAGATCTCTCGCCCCCATCAAAAAGTTGACCCAACCAAAGCTTGGTGAGTAACGATGGGTTATTTAAAAAGAGTCCGACGTCCTGACTTTTCAAGTCGAAATAGCGATGTAAGCCCTGATCAAAGATGAAACGCAGAGCCGGTTGCCAGCGTGATAGGAACTGACTCTTACCCTGGATGTCTTTGCCTTTTTCAGAGAGCTGGTTCGTCGGATTCGCAACAAAATTTTGGTGAAGCACTTCGAAGGCACACAACCAGTGGTCGGGTGCGATCAATAGCCATTCAAATGGCAGCTCTTTTGGTAGCCGCTCAGCCAAATGACTTGAGAAGTCGTCCAAACGCAGAGTGCACATGGCAAGTGCTTTTGGCTCTTGGATCAGCGCCTGACAAATATCCAAGCTTGCCAGCGGCAGGTGGTGAAGCTTCTCCAGAAGAAGTTCCAGCGTCTGCCAGTCTTCGGATTTTGGATCATCAGCCATTTTGCTTAATGCTTCCCTGAGGAGCCGCGACCGCTCCTCCCAGCTTGCTTCACAAAGTGCCTCTTTAAGTGGGCTCAATGAATTAGATAATTGGTCTGCAGGCGGCACAATCGCTGGGCGACTGTATAAAGAGGAGTCATCCGGCGTGTACAGCAACCAAGGACCAATAGCATCATCAGGCAAGTTGACCAACCATTGACCGGTAAAAACCTGCTCTGAGAAATGTAGCGGAAGAATAACCTGTTCATGTTCAGGCTCTGCCAATGGCAAGCCCATTATAAGTCCTTCAGCTTGGGGTTGGTCGAGCAAGAGATCCCGACTTCCGTCGCTCAATGACGCTATTGTTCGCTGATTATTTAGCTGGATGCGAGTTGAGTAACGAGCTATCTGCAAACGAGCCAGCGTTTGGTGTGCATGAATCAGCTCTAGCTGCACAGTATGATCAAGTCCAGGATGACAAGACAGCATTTGCTGAATAGTAGGTATGAGCTCAAACAACCGGATTTCTCGGATACCCGAGTAACGAATTTCCTGGGTCAGTGTAGAGCGATGATCTCCCCCGCTAGATGTTAAGTGGATCCGCCAATTTTCGGCTCCTTGAGCTGACATCAGGATCGCGCGACAACCAATCAGCTCTTCAAGTGTTAAGGCCTGATTCGAATTGACGGGGGTTTCGTTGCGCAACAAGGTGACGCCATACCCTGGAAAGGGCAGTGTGAGTTTTTGTTCACCATCTGGCCATTGCAGGCAAAGCTTAACCGTGTTGGCAGGCGGATTGCTGCTGCTCTTTAAATGAAGGGCAAGATCAGTACCATCATGGCGAGAATCAAGCGATATTTGTTCACTCTCACAACGTACAGGCACATCAGGCCATTGATGCAGAATAATTGAGCCTTCAGATGGGCTAGCGCCTGGAGTGTAGGTGATGTATGCCCCAGCATTTAACAATACAGCGCGGGTACTTAATAAGCGGTGACCATCTTTACGCCATAATAAACGACACAAGCCTGATGGCTCCGCCTGCTCGAGGGGAACCTCTGTGCCCTGGCTACGAACAAAGAGTTCATGCGCGGGCGCATAACTAGAGAGCCCACCTTCATGCTCAATTCGTAAGCGTGGTTTGCCTCGGAACAATGATCCCGGTACTGATATGGCTTCAGGAGCACTTCCCTGCCAGTACGCATCAGGGGCTTGGGAAGTGTTTGCATTGATTGTGACAACGAATGGTTGTTGTTTGTACGTTAGCCGGGTAATGCCAGCAGGAAGCTTAAGCAGAATTTGTCCATCAGCAAGGCAATCAAAAACCTCTTCGGCCTCACCTTCCTCAGAAAAAATGACCGTTCTAGCAGGCATGGCAGCCAGAGCAGACTCTCCTTTGACCATTGCATCACCTTGTGCAAGCAGACGGGCAAAAGGATAAGCATTTTCAAAAATCAGCGGTTCGTCTAGGCTCAATGCCTCCCCGCCGGGAAGATTGGCAACATGCAAAGTAGCACCCCAGCGACTCACTATCAGCTGGGAGGCATCATACAAGTTGATGATTGCCGGTAGTGGTCTGGCTACCAATTGATACTCGTCATCTCTGAGCAATGCTTCGCCAACTAGATGCTCTTTTTCTCCTATGCGCAGGAGCAGTTGAAAGTTGGGCGGCAGCGCGCCCTGTTCCATGCCAAGAGCCTCGGCAATCTGTCCGCTATTGGCCTGAGCCTGCATTATGAAGGAAAGCTCGTAGATGGGACAGGAACCATCCGAACTGAAACGCAAACCACGCTGGATTTGGAACGGCGGCCTACGACTCTGTGGTCTGACGCCTGCAACCTCTTTAACAAGTCCTTTAATCAGGCTGGCAGCCGCTTGAGAGTCCAGTGCTATTGGAAAAAGCCCCTCCCAGTTGGGACATTCATTTTGCAGCTGTATGATTGGATCTTCTGCATCCTGCAGTGCATAACTAGTGCGGATATGCAGCACTGTTTTTACCAGATTATCCAGCAGCTCGTAGACTGGTGCCTGCTGGTAGCAGGCAGGTAACAACGCAGCCTGAGCCTCTATCCCTTGGCGAATCTGATCATCCTGAAGGCCGTACTGGAGCGCTTGACGGGTCACCATTCGCAATAGGCCAGATAACCCACCTTGCGCTGATTCGACAAGGCGCATGGGTAAGCCGCCATTGACAGCAACCAATCCAATGAAGCGTTTGCCTTCATTTTGGATTGCGGTTTGCAGAAGCCACTGACGGTGACCATCTATAACCATCTGACGAATCTGGTTATAGGGCAGTCCGTTTAATCCGACTTCCTCGCACAGAGGCCCCCAGCGCCATGCACCACCTGAATATCTCCTCTTCCACCATTCGGCGGCAAACAACAACCATGCTTGAGAGTATCGGGTGGTTAAACCTCTTCCTTCAGGAGTTGACCGTAATAGCTGGCAAAGACCCTCAAACTCTTCTGTAGATGTTTTGTAAGCAAAAAGGGGGCGTCCATCAGGTTTTTGAAGCCCTCGTCTAGCAAGAAATTCCCTGATCCACTGTTCCATGTACACCTGCCTGAATTATAAGAAATGTTGAAAGCTAGGTTTGAATGCTATCCCATTAAAACACAACATATTCGAGACAAAACTTTAGATCTAATCTGCCAAATTTATTTATGGAATCGGAACTATACCACCATAAAAACCACACTCAATACCTTCTAAAGTTTCACGCTCAGCAGTCAAACCAGGATTGGTGAATCAACACTTGCATCATTCATCCCAGGCAGGTCAAAGTTAACTGTGGCGAGCCGCTGGGCGTTCCATTTCTTTCAGTTGCGGTGCGGGTCGTCCTGGGTGCACAAATCCAATGGGGTTGGCTTGATGTTGCTGCTGGGCGGCAATTTCATCTTCCAGTGCCTGCAATAAGGATTGCAGCCCGATACTTCTACCCTGTAGGTGCAAGCGGCGCATTGCCGTTTCTACATTGCCGGGGCTGACTTGCAGGCGTTGTAATCGGCTTAATGGCATGTCTTCCAGTGCCTGAAGCTGGGCTGGATTATCTTTAAGCACTTCAGCCAGTAGACCTTGCAGTTGTTGTGCTTCCAGCCAGTCAAAAGCTACTTTTAAATCAAAGCGGCGCATGACGGCTGTATCCAGAGTCTGAAAGCGGTTGCTGGTGGCAATAAAGATGCCCTCAAAACGCTCCAGTTGCACCAGCATTTCGTTCACCATGCTGATTTCCCAGCTTCTTAAGTGGCTGCCGCTGCGGCTATTCAGAAAAGTGTCGGCTTCATCCAGCAGCAAAATGGCTCCTTTAGCCTTGGCTTCTGCAAACATGCCCGCCATGTTGCTTTCTGTCCCGCCCACGTAGGGATCCAGCAAGCTGCTTGCTGATTTCACCAGCAATGGACGATCCAGCTCTTTTGCCAGATAAGCTGCAAAAGCGGTTTTACCGGTTCCCGGATGCCCATGCAGGCATAGGCGTGCATGACCAATACGCTGGATCTGGCGCACGACTCGCTTCATACCCGGCCGAGTATTCAGCCAGTCCGGCCGATATTCTGGAAACTTCTGTGTTTTACCCTTTAGCACTTCCGGCCGGTACCAGTCTTCAGGAAATTTCTTCCCCTCTGCTTTTAAGCGCTGCTCCAGCAGGGTGAGGATTTTCTTCTGATTCTGTATGGGTTTTTGTTCGTGCATCAGTGCGCCCAGCCGTTTGAGCTGTGCCAGATGTGCCGGGGTAACCCAGTTCGCTTTCGACAGCCACTCACGAAAAGAATCGGTCACCGGCAGGGGGCTTAACTGCTCCAGCCTTTGTTGCTGCTGTGCCTGCTTTTTCGGTACAGGCACTTCTAGGACTAGATCAAAACGCCGCAGGTACGCAGGATCGAGCATATCAATACGGTTACTCAGCCATAGCGTTGGGGAGGCATTGGATTCTAATTGCAGGTTGATCCAGGCTTTGGGGGGCGGGTTACGATGATCACGGAAGGCATCTTCCATTTCGTCGAACAAAAACAGGGTGTCTGGTTTGCTCTGCAACATCAGCTGACCAAGCACCAAAAGGTTGATGCGTTTGGCAGCGGGTGTCATGTCACCATCTGAGTCCACTACTGGCACAGCATGAAGATCACACTTCAGCCAGCTGGCAAGGCTGCTGGCGAGCAGGGTTTTACCCACCCCCGGGCGACCGTAGAGCAGTATATTCACCCCTTTTTTACGCTGCTGTACGGCCTGCTGTAAATAGTCATACAGGAATTGCAGTTCTGGCACATAATCAAAGGATTTCTGTGTCAGCACCGGGGTTTCAACTTTGGGACAAAGCCCCTTGTAGGCATCATCTATCTGCTGCTCTAAGGTCTGCTCGGCCGGCTGATGCAGCACCAGAACATTGTTTAGCTGATTGGTCATGCTGCCAGCGTCTAAGCAGTCTTCCAGATCAGTGATGTGCATGGTTCTGTCCATCAGCATAAAGCGATAGAGCAAATGGTTTTCCTTGGCCAAAGAGTAAAGGCTGCCCGCAGGCAGAAACAGCAGCTGCTCCAGCAAATCCAGGCCATGGCGCAGGTGCTTGATGCACACTTGATCGGTAGCTTGAGAAAGCACCGGATGACGAACTTTCAACCACAGCAAGCCCAAAAAACTTTTTTCCGCTGAGCTGAGCTGCATACGGCTAGCCAGCAGTTCTACAGCCTGCATGAGCGGCCCTTCAAAGGCGCCCTTCGGGGTTTTCTGTTGTTTCAACCAGTTTTTCAGCAAAGCCACTTCTTGAGGATGACTGCCGGTTTCACTGCTAAGGTAACGGCGACGACGGCTGCCAAAAAGCTTGGAGTCGTCGTCTGATTCTTCTGGTATAGATATATCAAATAACGGCAGCAGTTCTTCCCAGTTAAGATTGGCATTCAATTGATGTTGACGTTCTGCCAGTACCAGCAGCCGTGCAGCCAGCATTTGTGCTACCAGCTGCTCTTCTTTTGCAGACTTGGTGCTGATTGTGGTGGTGGGGATGCTCGTCGATTGAATTTGGTTCCATAACATGGGGCGATACCTCCTGCAGCTGTTGAGGAATGATCATACCGCCCTACTGCGACACAATGAGTCGCACGACAAGGATAAGCTAGGCACAAGCCAAAAGGGAGAACACTGATGACGTTAAACAGCTATCGTCTGCCCAATGAATCCGAACAGTCATTAAAGCAGCAAGCGTTACAGACTTGGGTGGCCGATCGGGCACGACTCTTATTGCAGCATCCGTTTACGGCCAGCCTGGCCTTGCATCTGGAGCTGGTGCCAGTTGTTGACTCCAGAGTGATGACGGCGGCCACCGATGGTCGGCGAGTCTTTTTTAACCCACTGCTCTTGCAGACTTTGACTGCAGACCAGCGGTTGTTTGTGCTGGCACATGAGGTCTGGCACTGTGCTGCCCGCCATTTTGATCGGCAGCTGGAGCCGTCCTTCACGCCGTCATCTGCACAGGGGGTTGATTCTGCCGGGGATGCAAAGCAGCCGCTTGGCACCAGAAAACCCGCCTGGATTCCCCGTGTTATGGGTGCTGACATCGGACAGCCGTGTGCCCACAAGTTGGGGACAGACGCTATTTCTTGACCCACATCAGCAAGGGATACACGGTGAATAATGATTTGTGTTTTTCCTTCACGGGCTGGCAGAATCCAAGATCCCGTGTTGGACTTTTATTACTATTTAACAAGGATGCCTCATGCCTGCACAGCTTGACTCTCTTGAACCCGGTCTGATCATTCTGCAGGGTAATCGTCTGGAAGATCAGCGTGATTTGCTAACCCAGTGGATTAAAAAATACCCGCTGAACCCCCTGGAAAACGAAACCATTCTGGTGCAAAGCAACGGGATAGCCCAATGGTTAAAAATGGCACTGGCACGGGATGAAGAGGGCTGCGGAATAGCCGCCTCGATGCAGGTTGGCTTACCCGGCCGATTTTTGTGGCAAGCCTATCGCAGCATCTTTGATGAGCTGCCGGAGGTTTCACCTTTTGACAAGTCGCCGCTGACTTGGCGTTTGTATCGCCTGCTTGGAAACCTGCCAGCAAACTCTGAACAACTAAAACCACTGCAAGGTTTTCTAAACCAGGATGATGATCCGCGCCGACTGCATCAACTCGCGGCTAACCTGGCTGATCTTTATGATCAGTATCAGGTGTATCGCGCAGACTGGCTTAAAGCCTGGGAAAAAAATCAGGATGGACACCAGCCGGACATCCTTATTAAGCCGGATGGCACGAAAAAAGAATTAGCAGCAGCCGATTCCTGGCAGCCGCTGATTTGGCGTTGGTTGTGTGCTGACATCGAGGCCGATGATAGTCTGGGCAAAGCCGAATGGGTGCGTGCCAGCCGTGCCAGCATTCACCAGGATGTTATTAAAAAATGCGAAGAGTTTACTGAAGACCTGCGCCCGGAAGACTTACCACGCCGAGTGCTGGTATTTGGTATTTCGTCTCTACCACATCAGACCCTGGAGCTGTTTAAGGCTCTGGCTCCTTTCACTCAGCTACTGATCTTTGCCAGCAACCCCTGCCAGCACTACTGGGGTGATCTGGTTGAAGGCAAGGAGCTGCTGCGCCGTGAGTATCGGCGCATTGCTGAACGTAAAATTGACACCTCACTCGACCCTGAAGACCTGCACCTAGCCGGTCACCCGCTGCTGGCTTCCTGGGGCAAGCAGGGGCGTGATTATTTGCACCTGCTGGATGAACAGGATGAGCCTGCCAGCTATCAGGAGCGTGTTCAGCTAGCTGTTCAGAGCAACATCGACCTCTACCGCGACCCCTTAGAGGAAGAAGGCAACAACTGCCTGCTGATCCAGTTGCAGTCAGACATTTTGAACCTTCGATCCCTGCAAGAACGTCAGGCTGCACAAACCGAAATCAACCCGCAAACTGATACCAGTCTGCAGTTTTTGATCGCTCATTCACCCCAGCGTGAAGTGGAAATCTTGCACGATCAACTGCTGGCTGAGTTTGAGAAAAATCCCAAACTGCCGCCCCGCGAAGTACTGGTGATGGTGCCGGATATCAATGTTTATGCGCCTCATATTCAAGCGGTGTTTGGTCGTTATGCAGGTCAGGGCGACCAACCTGATCCGCGCTTTTTGCCTTTTCATATTGCAGACCAGGGGCAACGCGGCCAGAACACCCTGCTGATTGCATTGGAAAAACTCCTGCATCTGCCCAGTTCTCGTTTTGCAGTCAGTGAACTGTTGGATCTACTCGACACCCCTTCGTTGCGTCAGCGTTATGGGCTGGCAGAAACCGACCTGCCACGCTTAAAAGAGTGGATCCAGGGCGCTAATATCCGCTGGGGCTTAAATGCAACCCAGCGTGCCGATCTGGATTTACCCGCAAACGAACAAAACACCTGGTTGTTTGGTTTGCGACGCTTGCTGCTGGGTTTTGCTGCCGGTGACAGCGAAGCCTGGAAAGGCATTGAACCCCATGATGAAGTGGCCGGTCTGGAAGCCGCCCTGTTAGGACCGTTGGATCTGTTGCTGCGTGACCTGCAAACCACACGTGATGCTTTAAAAGTGCGTCACGCCCCGGAGCAGTGGATTGAACAGCTCAACCTGCTGTTGCAGACCTTTTTTGTCGAAACCAGCAAAGCGGATGCCTGGGCATTAACCAACCTGGAAGTACAACTGGAAAAATTGGAAAGCTACTGGCAGCAAGGGAAGCTGGTCGAAGAAAAATTACCCTTGGAAGTGGTGCGCGAAGAGCTTTTAAGCGCTCTGGATCAGCCCAACCTGACTCAAAAATTTCTCGGCGGTTCGATCAACTTTGCCACCCTGATGCCGATGCGGGCGATTCCCTTTCAGCAGGTCTGGCTGCTGGGCATGAACGATGGCGACTATCCGCGCAGCGTGAGCCCGGCTGATTTTGATTTGATGGCGAAAGACTACCGACCCGGTGATCGCTCACGCCGCGAGGATGACCGCTATCTCTTTTTAGAGGCTCTGCTCTCCGCACGTGAAAAACTGGTCATCAGCTGGGTCGGGCGCAGCATTCGAGACAACAGCGAACGCCCACCTTCGGTATTAGTT
The DNA here is from genome assembly GCF_014859565.1 of Marinospirillum sp. The sequence continues at coordinate 8,868 of NZ_JACUUA010000066.1, forward strand.
GGACAGCTTCGCGACCACCTGGCTGCTGGCTGGACGCTGGAAGGCCACGACCCAAAGAGCAAAACCACCGCTGGCCAAGCGCTGTTGAAGGCACTCACCACAGAACACCCGCTGCAGCCGTTTAGTCGTAAATACTTCAAACCGGATCGAGACCCACAGCTGTTTACCTATGCACATGAATGGCGTCAACTTCATAATCTAGGTGAGAGGGTGTCTACCGGTCAGAAACTAGCCAAGTGGCAACCAGAAACGCCCGTCACCCTAAGGCAGTTGGCGGACTTTCTGCGTCATCCGGTCAAAACCTTTTACAGTCAACGCCTCGGCATTCACTGGTATGACCAGAAAGAAATGCTGCTGGATGAAGAGGTCTTTGATTTGAACGGGCTGGAAGGCTGGTCTCTGGACAATGAAGTGATCCAGCAAGTGACCCGCGACTTGATCAACAACCCAAGCATGGATCTGGAAACCTATCTTCAGCACACCTGTCAGCGTTTGCAGCACAAAGGTCGCCTGGCTTTCCCGCCTTTTGGTTTACTGCAAAGTGAAAGCCTGCAGCAAAAGTTGTTGCAACCTTTACAAAGCCATGCAGAACTCTTGAATAATACCCATCCTGCAGAGATTTTTTTTAGCCGCGTGGAGGCCAGTGATACGCTGCTACTGGAAGATCAACTGACCGATTTACGCATCAATGAAAACGGTGAATACCTCCGTGTGCTGGTACAGGCCAGCCGTATTCACCAAGGGGATAGCTACAAGTGGTATCACCTGATTCGCCAGTGGTCTGCCCACCTGTTTGCACAACTTAAAGCACCGACCAGCACGCATATTTTAGGGCCGGATACCGACCTCACCTTACCGCCCGTTGCAGCAGAAAAGGCAAGATTTTTACTGAAAGAACAGCTCTTAGCCTGGCAGTTAGGCATGACCCAGCTGTTACCTCTGCCCTGTAAAACCGCTTTTACTTTGATTGATGGTCAAGGCAATCCTGCAGATACCTATGAGCCTGGTTATAACAGGTCGGGAGAAATGAGTGACCACCCCGCATTCACCCGCTTCTGGCCAGATTACGATACCCTGAAGCAAGAGGCTTTGTTTCATGAGCTGGCTGAACAACTGTACCGTCCTCTGATGCGTGTCTTTAATTCCGATCAGCAGGAGGCTGAATCCAATGACTGAACAACTTAATCCTTTAAGCTTTCCTCTGAAGGGAAGCCGCTTGATCGAAGCCAGTGCCGGAACGGGTAAAACCTTCACTCTAGCCTTGCTCTATGTGCGCTTGGTGCTCGGTCATGGTAAGGCGGGAACAGCCTTTAAGCAGCCGCTAACGCCCAGAGATATTCTGGTGGTGACTTTTACCGAAGCAGCTGCCGAAGAGTTGCGTGACCGCATTCGCGGCCGCTTGGTCGAAGCAGCGGATTATTTTCTGCAGGCCCTACCGGACAATTCAGAGGATGACCCTCTGGAACAACTACGATGTGATTTTGACAAGGCGCAATGGAACCACTGCGCCTGGCAACTGCAGGTCGCCGCGCAAAGCATGGATGAAGCCCGCATCTCTACCATCCATAGCTGGTGCAATCGGGTTCTGGTCGAGCAGGCCTTTGATACCCGTGGGTTATTTAACCGTCAGCTAGTTACTGATATTAATGATCTCCTGGCAGAGGTCGTCAGGGACTACTGGCGCTGTAACTTTTATTCACTGCCGGCTGAACACGCAGCTTTGATCAATGATGAAGCTTTCAAGTCTCCTGATAACTTGCAGCAGGCTCTCAAAGGTCTGCTTAAAATGGGCAGCCTGGGAGCGAGCTTTAAGGGTGCACCGCTGCGGGTTGATGATCTGAGCGGTCACCTAAAGGCTGCACAGGAGTACCAGGCTGCTAAAGCCGAGGCGGATCGAGTCTTTGAGGAAGCTAAAGAAGCGCGGCTGGAATTTGAAAATAAGGTCAAAGCGCATTGGAAAGACAATTGGGAAGCCATCAAAACCCACCTGCTGGAACTGCGCTCTAGCCTGAATGGAACAAGTCACGACAGTACCACGGAAGAGAGTTATAACAAGCTGTTAGAGGCTATCCAGAATTGGGTTCTGGGAAAAGGCGCAGTGCCCGGTAAGCTGAAAAATTTTGCGGCAGGTGCCTTCAAATTCAAAAAAGGAGGAACCTTTCAACAGGAAAAGCCGCTCGAAGCATTCAGTCTGTTAAAGGAGCTTTTTGAGCTTAACCTACAGGCACAAGTCGCAGTTGACCCGCCCGAGCCTCCTTTAAGAGCTGCCATAGTGGCGCACGCCCTGCCCTGGGTACAACAGACCTTTAATCAACGCATGAAACAACGTGCTGAAATGGGGTTTGATGACCTTTTGATTGAACTCGATCGCGCACTGGATCCGAACCAGGCATCTGATGCGGCTGAACGCTTGGCAGAGAGCTTAAGAAACCGCTTTCCTGTGGCAATGATTGATGAGTTTCAGGATACCGACCCGGTGCAGTACCGCATTTTTGACCGCATCTATGACGTACAGCAGAACTGCGAAGACCAGGGATTGTTCATGATTGGTGATCCCAAACAAGCGATTTACAGCTTTCGAGGTGCTGATATTCATACCTATCTGAAAGCAAGGGAAGCCACCACAGGCCGCCATTACACCCTCAAGAAAAACTTTCGCTCAACTCAGGGCGTGGTGGATGCCTGCAATGCGCTATTCCAATATGCAGAGGATCACGAGCGAGCTGCTTTTCGTTTTAAGCAGGGTAACAGCAACCCCATACCCTTTATCGCCGTAGAGGCCCAAGGGCGTAAAGAAACCCTGTATCTGCCCGGCACTGGCTCCGAAGGCGTCAGCCCCTTGAACCTCTGGTACTTTCCGCCCGAAGAAGCAGATAAAAATGAAGAACCCAAGCCCTTGAGCATTAAGAGCCAGCGGCAACTAGCTGCAGAAGCAGCGGCCAGCGAGATCGTCAAATGGCTGGGAGCAGCAGCCAAAGGACAAGCTGGTTTTGGTACCAACGGTGAGGTGGAGCAACCCCTTCAAGCAGCAGATATTGCGATCCTGGTCAGAACCGGCACCGAAGCCAAAGCTATTCGCAAAGCCTTGCAGACACGCCAGATCGCCAGTGTGTATCTATCCGATCGTGAGTCCGTTTTTTCCAGCCAGGAAACCAAGGATCTTTTGCACTGGCTACATGCCTGCGCGAATCCACTTGATGAACGGCTGGTCAAGGCTGCTCTGGGCACCAACACCCTGAACCTGCCTTTGACGCAGCTTGCCGCGTGGCAAGATGATGAACTGGCGTGGGAGGGGCAGATGCAGAGCTTCCAGCAACTGCATTGGGTCTGGCAGCGCAAAGGAATTCTGGCAATGGCTTATCAACTGTTACAAGTGTTTGATTTGCCGGCTCGACTGATGCAAACACCGGATGGTGAACGCAGCCTCACCAATATCTTGCATTTAGCTGAGTGGTTACAGCAGGCTAGCAGTGAACTGGATGGTGAACAGGCTCTGATCCGCCATCTGGCTGAACACCTGGATGCGGGTGACGAACAACAACTGCTGCGCTTGGAAAGTGACGCTGAGCGCATCAAGGTGATTACCATCCATAAATCCAAGGGGTTGGAATACCCCTTAGTGCTTCTACCGTTTATTGGTAGCTGGAAAGAAATCGACGGTCATACCACACAGGTTCCCTGGCTGCAAAAAGAAGGCCATTATCAAGAGGTTGCTGGCAAGAAAGCCTTTGGTGAAGCTTGGGAAATTGCAAATGATGAGCGTATCAGTGAAGATATGCGCCTACTCTATGTTGCCTTAACACGTGCACGCCATGCACTCTGGCTGGGTGTGGCTGCCTTGCAAAGTGGTCGGTCTAAGACACCGCAAGTAGAGCGCTCTGCTTGGGGATACCTGCTCAATGGCGGGCGGAGCTTTCCCAGTGTTCATCTATATGAAAGCTATCTGCAAAAGCTGGCTGGCAAGTCGCTCCACATAAATTTGCAGGATGCTCCAGCAGCAACCGAAACTCTCTTGCACCCTCAGAATCAAGAGCAACTGCAACCCGCCCGGCTTTCCCCCAAACTGAACAGCCTCTATAACTGGTGGATCGCCAGTTACTCTGCTATTCACTTTCAATCCCATGCAGCGGGCGAAGCAGCGGGTGAGGCAACTGAGCATCCAGAGGAATCGGGGGGTGCCCAGCATTATCAGGATCAAGAACCAGAAACCTCCAAAGACGATCAGAATGAGCAAGAGCAGCGCGATATATCAATAGGTTCATCTGATGGGGAAAATGCCCATGAAGGCGAGTTGAGCGCAGAAAACGTGCTGCATCGTTTTCCTGCCGGGGCCACCTGGGGCACCGTCTTGCACACCCTGCTAGAGTGGGCCGCAGTGCAGGAATACAAAGATACACAAGGCGAGAAGATCAAAGGTTTTGCCGCAGTGGTCGCAGGCAACACCGATGCCCGAACTCAGTTCGGTGCTTTCTGTAAACGGCGGCGGATTCAGCCGCCGTTTATTGAGCCCCTCTGGCAGTGGTTGATCAATTTCGTCAGTAACACCTGGCAGCTGAATGCACTCAGCCCTGTTCAAGGCCAAGACTTTGGTTTTGCACTCAAAGACCTCAAACCATCGCAGATTGCCGTGGAAATGGAGTTTATGGTTGAAAGCCATTGGGTGAACGCCATCAGCATGGACAAAGCCGTGCGTGCCCAGACTCTAAGTCAGGTTGAGCGACCCCAGGCCAAGAACAACCTGCTGAATGGCTTGCTCAAGGGCTTTATTGACCTGGTGGCCGAATATGAAGGGCGCTATTTCGTCATCGACTGGAAATCCAATCGCCTGGGGCGGCAGGATGTGGATTACACTCAGGAAGCGATGCTGAAACAAATCCTCTCGCACCGTTATGACTTGCAGTATGTTCTCTATCTGGTAGCGCTGCATCGGCTGCTGAAAGCCCGCCTGCCCGATTACGATTATGACCAGCATGTCGGCGGAGCCATCTATGTGTTCCTGCGTGGTACCCACAATACACAAACCCAGGGGCTGTTTTGTGACAAGCCACCCAAGGCACTCATTGAGCAACTGGATGGGATGCTGAAAAAGACAGACAAAGCCCAGGCAGAACAAGGAGCTAACGCATGAATGCGCTCGAAAAGCAGATCGTTCAATGGGTTGAGATCGGTGCTCTGCGCCCGCTGGATCTGGCCTTGATGCGGCTGATACAGGAACAATGCCCTGAAGCGAGTGACCCCGTTCTGCTGGCTACAGCATTGGTCAGTGAGGCCAATGGTCGTGGGCATGTCTGCCTGGATCTGAAGGTGCTGCTGGAAAAACCAGCTCAGCAGCTTGCGCGCGATGATCGTTACCAGCCGGCTGACCCCGGGGATAAAACCGATGAGCCCGGACAAGAACTGGCAAGGCTGCTGCACAACTGGACGCTGGACAGCTGGACACAGGCATTGCTCACCAGCGAGGCGGTCAGTGATCAGCGCGATCAGCCACAACCTTGTGCGGGCACCACCCCGCTGGTGCTGGCAGGAACTGCAGCACAACCCCTGCTTTACCTTCGGCGCTACTGGCTCTATGAACGCCAGATACGAGCTTACCTGGATCAGCAGTTACAAAGCCCTCGCACCCTGCCAGACAAAGCAATCAACAGCCTCCTGGATGCGCTTTTTCCTGAGCCACCACCCACATCTGTGGACTACCAGAAGCAAGCCTGCGCCCTGGCCGCCCGCTCATCCTTCTCAATCATCACAGGTGGTCCCGGTACAGGTAAAACCACCACCGTGGTGAGGTTGCTCGCACTCTTGCAGGGCTTGCAACAGCAGGCCGGATTGCCACCGCTGACTATTCGCTTGGCGGCACCTACCGGAAAGGCTGCAGCGCGTTTGAGTGAATCCCTCGCGGGCAGTATGCAAAAAATTAACTTGCCTGAGACACTGCAGGCCTGCCGTGAACACATCCCGACCGAAGTGACCACTTTGCATCGCCTACTCGGCAGTCAGGCTGGCACACGGCATTTCCGTCACCATCAAGGCAACCCCCTGCCCGCAGATCTGGTTATTGTGGACGAAGCCTCCATGGTGGATGTGGAAATGCTGGCAAGACTGATGGCAGCCCTGACACCCCAGACGCGGCTGGTACTGCTGGGTGATAAAGACCAGCTGGCCTCCGTTGAAGCAGGGTCGGTGCTTGGCGATCTTTGTCGCTCAGCCGAAGCCAGCGACTACACCACGCTACTTGAGCACAGCTACCGCTTTGCCGATTATCCGGGTATCGGAAAACTGGCAAAGGCGGTGAACTCAGGTCAGTCAAGCCTTAAAGCGATTAAGGGTATTTTTGAGTGTTATCAGCGTCAGGATGAAGGGACAGTCACGCGTGATCACAACCTCTGGCTGATAAAGCTGAAACAATCCAGACCACCGGCCGCTACCGACCTGGAACCCCTGAAAAAATTGCTGCGCCAGGGTTACAAGGCTTATCTGCAAGTGGTCAAAAATGATATGCCAGTGCCAGGAGCGGATGGCGAAGTCAGCCGCGAAGCCCTCGATGCCTGGGCGCAGAAAATCTTCGCCAAGCACAAGGCGTTTCAGTTACTGACGGCAGTACGCCGTGGCTCCTGGGGTGTAGAGGCTATGAACCAGCTGGCTACTGCCGCTCTGAAAGACCTGCTGCCTGGTTCAAGTGGCCTCTGGTACTCCGGTCGCCCAGTGCTGGTCACCCGCAACGATTACAGCCTGAAACTGATGAATGGTGATATCGGCATTTGCCTGGCGTGGTCTGGCGCCCAGACAGAAACAGGCCGCCCGCTGTTGAGGGTCGCTTTTCCGGATGGTCGGGGTGGCATCCGCTGGGTACTGCCCAGCCGCTTGCAAGATGTAGAAACCGTCTTTGCCATGACCGTCCACAAATCCCAGGGCTCGGAGTTTACCCACACCGCCCTGGTGCTCCCGGACAAACCCAGCCCGGTACTGACCAAAGAGCTGCTCTATACCGGCATCACCCGATCCAGTGAAGCCTTCACGCTGATTTACAGTGAGGATAAAGTCTTGCAGACAACACTGAACAGTCAGGTTCAGCGTGCCAGCGGCTTGCTCTAGCGACCTGTTCTGTCGCATCACGCTGCGATAATGAATCGGTACAGAGGAGATCGAACATGGCGCAGCGTGAATTCATAGTAACCATGATGGATAGTCTGGGTGGTGTAAGGCTGGAGCAGATGATGCTCAAAGAGTGGATCTGCTGGGACAAAACATTGCAACACTTAGAAATGCCTTGTGGGCTTGCTGGCCTGGCGCCAAGAGCTGGTGCAAATGGCTGATCAGCTATTGCAACTCAACTTGTCCCTGACCGCATCTGCTCGATGAGAAAATGAAAAAAACTAGGGACGACCTGTGTGGCGGGTCCGTATAACCCGTCTTCAAAATCTGGACTGGTTTTTTCCATATTCAGCTCGATGCAGTAAGCTGATTCTGCAGCATCCAAAAAACCGGCGGCAGGATAAACGCGACCGGACGTGCCAATCGAAATAAACAGATCGGCCTGTTCGACCGCTTTGTAACAGGCATCAAGGTGGTAGGGAGTCTCACCAAACCAAACAATATCGGGTCGCAATGCTTGCGCTGGCTCACAGCAACTGCACTTGTCTTCAAGGCTTAAAGTGCCCGACCAGGCTTGTGTTTGCCCGCTGCAGAAATGCCAGCGCCGGTTAACACAACCACTTGTGGATAAATAAGTTTCAT
>NZ_JACUUA010000067.1 GCF_014859565.1 Marinospirillum sp.
AAGTTGGAAGCCTCGCCCGTGGCGCTTTAGCGCTTAGGGCGGGGAGCAGTCACAAGGTACAGAGCATTTTTTCCTTCTGATCAGGCTGTTATCATGCCCCTCTTTAATTAACAGCAGAGCCACGAAACCGATGACCCATCCGGCCAACATCAGCCACCTTTTATCTGAACAGCCACCTCGCAAAGCCGGTTTTTTACAGCGCTGGTTAAACCTGCATGATGCCGCCTCTGCACTGGCGCTATTGGAAGCAGCCACGGCTCATCCAGCCCCCTTGCTGGTGGTGTGCCCAGACAGCCAATCTGCTCAGCTGCTGGCTGATGAGTTACGTTTTTTTGCTGCTGACACCCTGCCGGTTCTGAGTTTGCCCGACTGGGAAGTCTTGCCTTATGACCGTTTTTCGCCTCATCAGGATATTGTATCTGAACGCCTGAAAACCCTGCTGGCTTTACCCAGTGTGCAGAAAGGCCTATTACTGGTACCGGTCAGCACCCTGATGCAGCGTTTACCCCCCTCAGAGTTTGTTGCCAGTCATGCACTGGATCTGAAGCTGGGTCAGAAGCTGGCAATGCACACCTTTCGCCGCCAGCTCGAAGAAGCCGGTTATCGAGCCGTGGATACCGTGTATGAACACGGGGAATTCACGGTTCGCGGTGGTCTGCTGGATCTTTACCCAATGGGCAGTGAACAGCCCCTGCGTATTGAATTGTTTGATGATGAAATTGAATCACTGCGCTTTTTTAATCCCGAAACCCAGCGCACTGAACAAAAAACCGATGCCATCTCGCTCTTGCCCGCTCATGAGTTTGCACTGAATGAAACCTCACTAACTATCTTCCGTACTGAGTTTCAGACCCGGTTTGATGTGGATTTGTCACGTTGTGATCTGTATCAGGACACTTTAAAAGGCCGTGTCACTCCCGGTCTGGAATTTTTGCTGCCACTGTTCTTCCATCAAACTGCCACTCTGTTTGACTACCTGCCAGCAGACACACTGATTGCAGAAACCGGCAATACACAACAAGCAGCCAGCCATTACTGGGAAGAAATCGAACGGCGTTATGAAAGCCTGCGCCATGATGTACAACACCCCTGCCTGGCACCGCATGAGTTGTACCTGCCGCTGGATCAACTGAACCGTGAACGCAAGGCTTTTGCACGGGTGGAGCTGCACCAGCAACCACCCACTGACAGCCTGTCTGGCGATTTACAATTATCCACCCACGCCCTGCCTGACTTGGCAGTCCACGCTAAAACCAGTCGCCCACTCGGCGCTCTACAGGATTTTATCAGCAGTCACCCACAGACCAGCCTGCTGCTGACCGTTGAATCCCGTGGCCGGCGCGAAGCCTTGCTGGAACTGCTGCATCGCCATCAGCTGCATCCTGTGGATGTGGACAACTGGCAGGACTTTCTGGATAAACGCCCTCCGCTGGCATTAACCCTGGCACCCTTGGATCGGGGTTTGTGGATTGAGCAGCCACAAGTGCTGCTGATTACTGAGTCGATCCTGTTCGGTGAACGTATTCTGCAGCGCCGCCGCCGTCAGACTTCGGCAGTAAATCAGGAATTGGCATTTCGTAGCCTGTCCGAACTTACACCGGGCAACCCTGTGGTGCATATTGATCATGGTGTGGGACGTTACATGGGGCTGGAAACCCTCAGTGCCGGTGGTCAGACCCAGGAGTTTCTGAAACTGGTGTATGCCGACAACGCCAGCCTGTATGTGCCAGTGGCATCACTGGATCGCATCAGCCGTTACAGCGGCAGTAATGATGAAGTAGCACCCCTGCACCGGCTGGGTTCTGATCAATGGGACAAGGCACGCCGCAAGGCGGTAGAAAAAATCCGTGATACCGCTGCTGAATTGCTGGATATTTATGCTCGGCGTGAAGCCCAGCAAGGTCATGCCTTCACCTTGGATGAAGAAGCCTGGGAGCAGTTTTCAGCCGCCTTCCCCTTTGAGGAAACGGTGGATCAACAACTGGCCATTAATGCCGTGATCAAAGACATGTGCCGTACCCGTCCCATGGATCGTGTGGTGTGTGGTGATGTCGGTTTTGGTAAAACCGAAGTCGCCATGCGAGCAACCTTTATTGCTGTTCATGGGCAAAAGCAGGTGGCGGTGCTGGTGCCCACCACCCTGCTGGCTCAGCAGCATTATGATAACTTCAAAGATCGTTTTGCCGACTGGCCGGTGAATATTGAGCTGTTATCGCGTTTTCGTTCTGCCAAAGAGCAGGAAGCCAGCATCCAGCGGCTGCAAGAAGGCAAGGTGGATATCCTGATAGGTACCCACAAACTGCTGCAGTCCTCGGTGAAGTTTCAGGATTTGGGTCTGGTGATTATTGATGAAGAGCATCGTTTTGGTGTGCGCCAGAAAGAACAGCTAAAAGCCCTGCGTGCCAATGTGGATTTGTTGTCGATGACCGCCACACCGATTCCGCGCACTCTGAACATGGCAATGTCCGGCATCCGTGACCTGTCCATTATTGCAACCCCGCCCGCCCGTCGCCTGTCGGTCAAAACCTTTGTACGCCAGCGGGATGAAGCCATTATTAAAGAGGCCGTGCTGCGCGAGTTACTGCGGGGTGGTCAGGTGTACTTCCTGCACAATGATGTTAAAACCATCGAGAATGCTGCAGAAAAACTGCGTGAACTGATTCCCGAAGTCCGTCTGGGTGTTGCTCACGGTCAAATGCCGGAACGCCAGCTGGAAAGCGTCATGCAGGATTTTTACCACAAGCGTTTTAACCTGCTGCTCTGCTCCACCATTATCGAAACTGGCATCGACCTGCCCAATGCCAACACCATCATCATTGAGCGTGCGGATAAGTTCGGACTGGCACAGCTGCACCAGCTGCGCGGACGTGTCGGGCGCTCTCACCATCAGGCTTATGCCTATCTGCTGACACCCGATGGTAAAAAGCTGACACCTGACGCTGAAAAGCGCCTCGAAGCCATAGCACTGAATGAAGACCTGGGTGCCGGTTTCCTGCTGGCCTCACAGGATATGGAAATTCGCGGTGCCGGTGAGTTGCTGGGTGAAGAACAAAGCGGTCAGATCGAAAGCCTGGGCTTCAGCCTGTATATGGATTTGCTGGAAGATGCTGTTAAAGCCATTCGCAGCGGTAAAACTCCTAGAGCTGACCAACCGCTGCAGCGCGGCACCGAAATCAGCCTGCATCTGCCCACCTTGATCCCGGAAGACTATCTACCGGATGTGAATGGCCGCTTACAACTCTACAAACGCATTGCCAGTTGCAAGGACAAAGCCGGATTAAAAGACCTGCAGGTGGAAATGATCGACCGCTTCGGGCTGCTGCCGGAAGCCACCAAAAACCTGTTCAAACTCACCGACATCAAGCAGCAGGCTGAGAATTTGGGTATTGTGCGTATTGATGCCGGCAAGGATAAGGGCATCCTGCACTTCGGCAGCCAAACCCAGGTCGAACCCATCAAGCTGGTACAGCTGGTACAACGCCAGCCACAGGTTTACCGACTGGATGGTGCTCAGGCACTGAAATTCAACCGCGACATGAGTGATGCAACACGCTGTTTTGCCGCACTCCAGCAACTGTTGGATGCACTGAGTTAAGGCTTTGACTTCAACTCAGTGAAGCCCTAACCTTTCGAACTCAGATTTGTTGAAACATGGGAAACTTTTGAATGCACCTGATCAAGACTCGGTCACCGTTGTTACCCCTCGCGCTGCTGTTGGTCAGCAGCCTGCTGCCCTTGACACTGGCCGCTCAGGAGGAGCTGCAACCTCACCGCAACGAACGAGACTACATCATTGAGGTGCTGGTGTTTACCCAGCCGATTGCCCGAAACACCACCGAAATGCCAGGCCGCCCGAAAATTTTTGACAAGCTGCACAGCCCAGCTTTAAAAATTGGTCCGGCACCGGCTTGGAATCGTTTGAGTTATTTGCCACTGCAGCTCTACACACCCACCGAACCCCAGCTGGTCAAAGAAGCCGAAGCGCTGCAGCGTAATGCCAATTACCGATTGTTATTTCATGATGCCTGGCGGATGCCGGTGACTGCAGAAGAAAGAAGCCTGCCACTGCTGATTGAGGGTGGTGAGTATTATGATGGTTTTCCTGAGTTACAAGGGCAGCTGAAAATCAGTGTTGCACGTTATCTGCATGTAGAAACGGATTTTTATTTCAGCCGCTTTAAACCCATAGACAATTCACAGGAAACCTCTGTCACCCAGTTGCTGCAAAGCAGTCATAGCCCGTTACTGACCAGTCAGCCGAACTTGCCACAGCTACTGCAGAAGATCGAACCGGATGAAATTCGTAACGGCTCTCGGCTGATTGAAGGGCGATTTCAGATCAGTGATTCAGCAAGAATGCATCAGCGACGCAGAATGCGCAGTGGTGAACTGCATATGATTGACAGCCCGTATTTCGGCCTGCTGATTAAAATAGAACGCGCTCCAGATGCAGATGCCGCACCTGAATAATAATCGGCTGGGTGTTAAATCATTGGTTCAGCCTGCCTGCGCACTACTGCTTTTAACAACTGCATGACCCTGCCGATACCCTGTTCCAGTACGGCTTCCATCCCTGCCAGGGTGATTTCACCTGCCACCAGACCTGCCGCTGGATTAACAACCAGCGACAAACAGGCGTAAGGCAGTTCCAGCTCACGAGCCAGCGCCGCTTCGGGCATACCGGTCATCCCCACCAGTGTACAACCATCCTGTGCCAGGCGGCGCACCTCTGCTGCTGTTTCCAGTCTGGGGCCCTGGGTGGTGGCATAAACACCTTGTTGTACCAGCGCCATGCCTTCTGACTCTCCGGCCTGCAATAACTGCTGCCGCATAAACTCGGAATAGGGTGAGGTAAAATCTATGTGTTTTAAAGGCAAGTAACAGCCATCAAAAAAAGTCGCCTCCCGGCCATGGCTGTAATCAATCATCTGATCCGGCACCACCAGCGTACCCGGCACCAATGCCGGATCAATACCACCCACAGCGTTAACCGCCAGAATTCTGCTGGCACCCGCCGCCTGTAACGCCAGCAAATTGGCGCGGTAGTTGATTTTATGTGGCGGCACTTTATGCGGATGGCCGTGACGCGCTAAAAACAACACTCGCTGCCCCTCAAGTTGAGCCTCCAGTACCGGAGCCGAAGCTTCACCCAGCGAAGTCATGGCAGATCGTTCCGCCAGCCACTCCACGCCGGGCATTCGGGTTAAACCTGTACCACCAATAATTGCCAGCATCCGTGTTCCTCTCAGAGCCCTTTGGGGGCATAGATGGCAGGAAGGTTGCGAAGATAACCCTGATAATCCATGCCACAACCAAACAGGTAACGATCTTCCACGTCCAGACCGGTAAAATCAGCGCGGAAACCTTCCACAGCTTTGCGATTGTGTTTTTTATCCACCAACACAGCACAAAAAACTTCTCTGGCACCTAGTTTACGACAGTGTTCCAGAATGGCTGCCAAGGTTGCCCCCTCATCCAGAATGTCATCAACCACCAGCACACTGCGCCCTTTCATGGCTATTTCTGGCTCCACACGCCATTGCAGATCACCACCCTGGATTTTGCGGCGGTAACGTGTAGCGTGCAAATAATCCACCTCCAGCGGGAAACTCAAACGCTTCAGCAGTTCCGAAGTGGCAAACAACCCACCATTCATCACACAATAAACCACAGGCAATTGGTTTTTTAAACGATCTGTAATGGCTTTTGCCATTTGATCAAAAGCATCACTGACCTGTATTGCACTGACCAGACAATCAGCATCAGCCAGGACAGTACGAATACGCTGAATTTCGTTATTTGTTTCTTCAATCATGGCTGAGGTTGTACCGGAATAGATGGCTGGGCTGCAACACTGGCTGAGTCCTGTTGAAGGATGTCGCCCATATGCAAGGTACGTGTTGGAAAAGCGATGTCTGCACCTTCTTCACGAATGATTTCAAATATTTTCAGTAAAACCTCCTGTTTGATGCGATGGAACTCAACCCAGGCGGTGGTTTTGGTAAAGGTGTAAACAAAGAAATCCAGCGATGAAGCTGCATACTTGTTAAAGTTAACAATCAGAGTGCGGGTTTCGGTTTCCAGTTCTGGATGCTCAACCAGATACTGGTGCACTCGCTCAACGATAACATTCATTTTATCAGCATCACTATAACGGATACCAATGGTTTCAAAAATTCGTCGATTAAACATGCGTGACGGATTCTCTACTGCAATATTGGCAAAAATGGAGTTGGGTACATACAAAGGACGCTGATCAAAAGTACGAATGCGGGTCAGTCGCCAGCCAATATCTTCCACTGTGCCTTCAATTTCGCGATCCGGTGAACGTACCCAGTCACCCACCGCAAAAGGGCGATCAAAATACAGCATCAGCGCACCAAAAAAGTTGGCCAGCAAATCACGAGCAGCAAAACCTATGGCTATACCACCAATACCACCAAAAGCCAGTACACCGGAAACAGAAAAGCCCAGAGACTGCAGCAACACCAGCAAGGCTGTGATGATTGCTGATGCCTTGAGTAATTTACTGATGGCCTTGGCAGTGGTCAGATCCATGGGTTTACCGATCATACCCGGCTGGGTCAAACGGACTTCCATACCACTAATAAAACGCACTACAAACCAGGTTAACAGCACAATCACCGTGGTTCGACGAATCGGGTCTACAACATCAAAAAGATCCACCGTGGAATTAAGCCGCACAATATCCAGCGCCCAGAGCAGCCCTTGAACCCAGATAAAAATTGCTGCTGGTTTACGCCCCGCTTCCAGCAGTAGATCATCCCAGTGATTATTGGTGCTGGCAAAACGCTGCTCCAGCCGATCAAAAAATCGCCGGGCGAAGTAGTTGGCCAGCAAAGCCACAAAAATCACTATAAACACCTGGATTATCCAGGCAAATTCTTTTGGAATGACACCACCCACAGAAGCAACCACTTCAAGTAACTCGTTCACAACATGACCTTATAGTTTGTAGTGCATTAAACCAGCAGGTGTATGGCAGACTGCAAGTCATCTTCGACCAGTCTTGCTGCCAGCCGTCTGGCCAACAAGGCTTCTGGCGACTGTAACCAACCGCGTCCAGCAGCCGGTCTTGCCCGCAACGCCGAAGCCACCGAACAGGAGGTGACCGAAGTTTGTTCCATCCAAGCCAGAACATCCCGTGCACCGGCTGGGTCGTTACACACCAGCACCTGATCACAACCAGCAGCCAGTGCCGACTCGGCTCGTTGGGCAAAACTGCCTGCTTCAACGGCACCTGCCATGGCAAGATCATCACTGAATATCATCCCGGTGAATCTCAGCTCTAGACGCAGCAGATCCAACCAGGGTCTCGAAAAACCAGCTGGACGGTTATCCAGTGCCGTATAAATCACGTGTGCTGGCATTATACCCTGCAGTTTATCTGCCAAAGCGACAAAAGGTTGCAAGCAAGTGGTTCGCAACTCTGTCATGCTGCGCTCATCCACCGGCAGACAGGTGTGGGAATCCCCAGCAACGTGACCATGACCCGGGTAGTGTTTACCGGTAGCCGCCATACCAGCACGCTGCATTCCGTCAATAAAAGCAGCAGCCAGTCGGATCAGTGTGCCTGCATCAGCGGCAAAAGCACGATCCCCTATCACCTGACTGCTGCCGTAATCCAGATCCAGCACCGGTGAAAAACTGAAATCCAGACCTACATCCAGCACTTCTGCTGCCATCAGCTGCCCAATCAGACGGGATGCATCCAGTGCTGCGGCAGCATTCAGATCATACAGATACCCCAGCTGTCGCATCGCAGGTAAACGGGTAAAACCTTCTTTTAACCTTTGTACTCGTCCACCTTCCTGATCCACTGCCAGCAATAACTCCGGGCGCAGGGCACGGATTTCTGAGGCCAGCTCAGCAACCTGGTGTTGATCCACAATATTACGGCTGAAAAGGATCACACCACCCACGGAGGGGCGTTGCAGTAATTGTCTTTCTTCAGCAGACAGTTGCTGTCCTTCCAGATCCAGCATCAAACGACCCGGCAACATGATGTCAGTTATCCCATTCTAGTAATCAGGCGCAAACTCTAGCAGATACCAGCTGGCTTGCCAAAAAGCCTGTAATGCCATATTTTGGTGCATCATTAACCCAACTTGGATTAACTCATCCCGTGAAGCTGAATACACGTTTTTTTCTACATGTCTTTTTACCCTTTGCGCTGGGTTATTACCTTTCTTATTTTTACCGTGTGGTGAATGCGGTGATTACCGGCCCACTGGCCGAAGAGCTGCTTCTGGGGCCGGCCACACTGGGCTGGATTGGCAGTGCCTACTTTCTTTTTTTTGCGGCGGCACAGTTGCCACTGGGTGTATTACTGGATCGATTTGATACCCGTAAAGTGGCTTCGGCCATTTTGCTGATTGCAGCCGTCGGTGCAGTGATTTTTGCTCTGGCGCAGAATGCCACCCAGCTGTGGATTGGCCGCGGCTTGATCGGACTGGGTGTTTCTGCCTGCCTGATGTCAGCATTTCGTGCTTACGCTGCGCTGGTGCCGGTTGAGCGTCTGGCTATGATCAACGGGCTGCAGCTGGCTTGCGGTGGTCTGGGTGCCCTGACCGCAACAGCACCGGCAGAATGGTTGCTGCCGTTAATCGGCTGGCGCGGCCTGTTTCTGTCACTGGCGGTACTGACGTTGCTGATAGCACTACTGATACGCCTGAGAATTCCGGCAATCCTGTCGGCAGAAAATCGCAGCTCGGATACTCTGGGGGTGCAGATCCGTGACAGCCTGGCTATTTTCCGTCATCCGGCTTTTTTGCGTGTGGCACCTGCCAGTGTATTAAATCAGGCCTTGTATATTGCACTACTCAGCCTGTGGGCCAGTGTCTGGTTACGTGAGGTGAACGGTTATACAGCTTCAGCAGCGGCTGATCTGCTGTTCTGGTCTGCAGCAGGCATGGTGGCAGGTTTTATGGGGCTGGGATGGCTAACTACTCGACTGCAACGGATGGGACTGACCACCACCCAGATGAGTGTAACCGGTATGCTGATTTTTTCTCTGGCGATGCTGGCACTGGTGTTACGTCTGCCTGTTTCGAGCACTCTACTGTGGGTTCTGCTGGGCTTTTTTGGCAGCTCCGGAACACTGATGTACGCTGCCTTGTCACAACAATTCCCCGGTAAACTGGCCGGACGGGTTAATACGGCATTAAATCTGCTGGTTTTTACTTCTGCATTTCTGATTCAGTGGTTGATTGGTGTGGTGATTGCACTTTGGACGCCGGATGTCAGCGGCCAATACCCACAAATGGCTTATGTTGCGGCTTTTGCTGCCATGCTGGCTGCTCAGGTGCTGGCTCTCTGCTGGTACTTTATCAACAAACCTCCTGCATCCACTGCAAGCTGAGGCAACCCGCTCCAGGCTCAGGACGAAAAAAACCGGTCTATCTCTGACCGGTTTTTTCTGGTTCTTGTAAAGATCTGATCAGCGCAGTTCGATACTGGCTTCACTTTCCAGCTGATTAACAAACTGTGCCTGCATCCGATAACCACGATCTTCCATCAGCAATCGAGCCAGTTGTGCCAGATCACCCGAATCCTCAGTGACTTCTCCCGGTTGCACACGAACCAACTCAATCAGTGCGGTATTACCATCTGTCGTGGCAATCACACCGGTTGCCTGCTGTTCATTCAGACGGAAGGCCTCACGGTTGATTTCACGAGGTGCATTGAGGTTATTACGGCTGGATTCAGTCAGTTGCACCCAACGCCCATTAACACTCTTACCTTGTTGCAGCTCCTGCAGAGCCGTCTCAGCTGCAGCTGTTGCCAGGGCAGCAGCTTCGCTGCGCAGTAGTTGTTGACGCACTTCAGTCGCAACCTCTTCCAACGGCTGTTGCTGGCGTGGCTGGTAAGCATCACGAGTCAGCAGCAAAAAACGACCATCGTCCAATCGCAACGGCTCGGTAATCCAACCATCTTCAACTACATCACGTGAAAAAAGTGCTTCGGCAATTGTACGCTCAGCCCAGAAACTGTTAAGCGCCTGCTTTTGCAGCCAGTCACTGGTCTGCAGTGGCAAACCGGATGCTGTTGCAACTTCAGCTAAGCTATCTGAACTGAAACTCAGATTCCGCAGCTGTTCCAGCTTATCGCTGGTTGCTGCACGCAGCGGCTGAGCCAGAAGACGACTGTGCAACTCTTCACGCAGACTGGCAAAAGAAGGGATGGAAGCTTCTTCTTTGGCGACCAGTTGAATCAAATGCAGGCCAAACTCACTCTCAACAACCTCCGATACATCACCGGGTTGCTCAAGACCAAACAGTGCTGCTTCAAATTGGCTATCTAGGCTACCGGGTTGTACCGGCCCTAGCTCACCACCTCGACGTGCTGTAGCGACATCTTCTGACAGTTCCTGGGCCAGCTCAGCAAAATCAGTACCCGCTTGTATTGCCTCACGAGCTTCTTGCAAGCGACGGGTTGCGGCTTGTTTTTCTGCCGCATTATTAAAGGTCAGCAGGATATGAGCCGCTGAATAACTGCTACTCTGAGCTTTACGCGAAACCACATAACGTTCATATTCTGCTTCAAGTTCTGCTTCTGTAACTGTCAAGCCTTCAGCCAGGCTCGCTGGATCAAACAACAGGTAACTGACACGGATTTGTTCCGGGGTCATAAAACGGTTTTGCTGTTGCTGATAAAACTGCTGCATCTGTTCATCAGTGATGCTGACCTGGCTCACAAATTCATCAGCTGCAAAGATGCGGTAACGGTAATCACGCTTCTGGCCGACCAGCAGTTGAAACTCGGTCAGCTCGGATGCCAGTACAAACTCGCTGTCTGACAAACCATTCAGTAGCTGTTGGTTCAGCAGGTCAGCACGAAGTTGCTCTCTGAACGTACCGGGTGTCAGTCCTTCGCGCTGCAACAACTGAGTGTAGGTATCCTGGTTAAAACGTCCGTTCTGATCCTGAAAGGCATTCATACGAACAATCTGACGTTCGATCTGACGATCAGAGACCCGCATGTTCAATTGTTGTACCTTCTGGCGCAGCAGCTCTTCCTGAATCAGCTGATTCAGTGCGAACTGGCGCAGCAGGTTCATATCCAGCTGATCGGGATCGATCTGTCCACCCTGCAACAACTGGCGCATCTGTTGCTGAGCAACACGATCCACCTGTATCTGGCTAATGGTTTCACCATTGATCTTCGCCACTTCATTCGGGTCTCCCCGCATGGCGGTGAACAATGAATCCATACCCCACATGGAAAACGCTATGGCGATCAGGCCAACGAGGAAATAAGCCACTATCCCTTTGGATTTCTCTCTGATTTTTACAAGCATGCAGCCCTCATCTCCAGGCAAGGCAAAAGGAAAAGTTCAACGCCGGATTATAGCGCTTTACCGTACAACAACCAATCAGGGAAAAAGCCTGCAAAAAAAAACGCACCTCAAGGGGTGCGCTTTAATGGTCGGTTAAACTCAGTTGACTGCGTCTTTCAGACCCTTGCCAGGCTTGAAGCTCGGAACCTTGGCAGCAGCAATCTGAATTTCAGCACCAGTCTGTGGGTTGCGACCGGTACGTGCTGCACGCTCTTTGACAGTAAAAGTACCAAAACCTACCAGTGAAACGCTATCACCCTTCTGCAGAGCAGTGGTTACTGTATCCAGCACGGCATCCAGCGCACGGCCAGCAGCAGCCTTAGGAAGATCTGCGTTGGTTGCGATAGCATCAATCAATTCTGACTTATTCACTCTTCCACCCCTTTTTTGGTATTTAACAAGCTTCTGTTCCGTAAAGATTTGGCTCAACGTCCAGAATGCAAGTATTACTTCATTAAAAACAACTCAAGTAGCTGTATCAGCCGTATGGCGTGTATCTTAGCCTCTAAAGCCGCCTCAGGGAAATACCCTGAGGCAATTATTTGGCGATTTAGTGGGTTCCAGGTCTTGAATCAGCAACGAGTTCTTCTTTTTTTCCTAACGCCTCGATTGTCAAGGGTTCTGGGTGCTCCGCCAGGGCGACATCCAGCACCTGATCAATCCATTTGACCGGCAGAATTTTCAGCGGCCCCTTAATGCTGTCAGGGATTTCTTTCAGATCCCGTTCGTTATCCTGTGGAATCAGCACAGTTTTGATGCCACCCCGACGCGCCGCCAGCAATTTTTCTTTTAATCCACCGATCTGCATCACTTCACCACGCAGGTTGATCTCGCCGGTCATGGCAACATCCGAACGAATCGGGATGCCGGTAAAGGCCGACACCAGAGCAGTACACATACTGATACCAGCACTGGGGCCGTCTTTGGGTGTTGCACCTTCTGGTACGTGGATGTGAATGTCTTTTTTCTCGAACAGCTCAGGATCAATACCCAGCGCCATACAGCGGCTTCTGACTACAGTCAGAGCGGCCTGAATGGACTCCTGCATCACTTCGCCCAGCGAGCCCGTTTTCACCAGACGTGCTTTACCAGGCATGATGGCGGCTTCAATGCTGAGTAACTCACCACCCACGCTAGTCCAGGCCAGACCAGTCACACGACCGATCTGGTTCTCAGCATCCGCTAAGCCATAGTTGTACTTACGCACACCAAGATAATGCTCAATGGCCGTGGCATCAATTTTAACAGGCGCCTGAACCTTGCCTTCACCCAGCTCTCGCACCACCTTGCGGCAGACACGGGTAATTTGGCGTTCCAGCTCACGTACACCGGCTTCACGGCTGTAATAACGGATCATTTCCAACAGCGCTGCCTGTTCAAACCCGGCCTCTGTACCTTTTAGACCGGCATTTTCCATCTGTTTAGGCACTAGATACCGCTCAGCGATATTGGTTTTTTCGTCTTCGGTATAACCGGGCAAACGCACCACTTCCATACGATCCAGCAGTGGTGCTGGAATATTCATGGAGTTGGCGGTACAGATGAATAACACTTCAGACAGGTCAAAATCCACTTCCAGATAATGATCACTGAACTTGCTGTTTTGCTCTGGATCCAGCACTTCCAGTAGGGCTGAAGATGGATCACCTCGGTGATCCATACCCAGCTTGTCGATTTCATCCAGCAAGAACAGCGGGTTTTTGACATTAACCTTGGACAGTTTCTGGATCAACTTGCCAGGCATGGAGCCGATATAAGTACGGCGGTGACCACGGATTTCTGCTTCATCCCGCACACCACCCAATGCCATACGAACATATTTACGATTTACTGCACGGGCAATGGATTGACCTAGCGAGGTTTTACCAACACCGGGTGGCCCCACTAGACACAACACGGAGCCTTTGATTTTTTTAACGCGCTGTTGTACAGCCAGATAATCTAAAATTCGCTCTTTAACTTCTTCCAGACCGTAATGATCTGCATCGAGAATTTCGGAAGCCTTTTTCAGATCAATTCCGGCGCGCGAACGTTTTTTCCAGGGCAGGCTCACCATCCAGTCCAGATAACCCCGCACTACCGTGGCTTCAGCCGAGGTGGGCGACATCATTTTTAGCTTGCTGAGTTCACTGCTGGCTTTTTCTTTAGCATCAGCCGGCATTCCGCAAGCTTCAATCTTTTTAGTCAGCTGCTCAATTTCGTTACCACTGTTTTCCAGATCACCCATTTCTTTCTGAATGGCCTTCATCTGCTCATTCAGATAATACTCACGCTGAGTTTTTTCCATCTGCTGCTTAACACGGGCACGGATACGCTTCTCTACCTGCAGCAGATCGATCTCTTCCTCAATCTGCGCCATCAGACACTCAATGCGATCCCGTACCTTGTCCAGTTCCAGCAACTGCTGTTTGTCTTTTACACTCAGCGACATATGAGCAGAAATGGTATCGACCATACGGGTTGGATCAGCAATGCTCTGCAGGCTGTTTAATACTTCAGCCGGTACTTTTTTGGACAGTTTTACATACTGCTCAAATTGACCCAGTAAAACACGGGTTAAGACTTCCTGTTCTCGCTCGGAGAGGATTTCACTCTGCAGCAGCTCACCTTCTGCCACCACATAACTAACCGGCTCACCCTGGGCATTAACATCATCAATGTGTTGCACATCCAGCAAACGAGCACGCTGTTCACCTTCGATCAGCACTTTTACTGTACCATCAGGCAAGCGCAATAACTGCAGGATACTGGCAAGAGTACCAATGGTGTAGAGATCCTCAATCTCGGGATCGTCAATCTCGGCATCCTTCTGTGCCAGCAGAAAAACTTTTTTATCACTGGCCATGGCTGCTTCCAGCGCATGAATGGATTTTTCCCGCCCCACAAACAATGGAATCACCATTTGCGGATAAACGACCACATCCCGCAGGGGCAAAAGGGGTAACTCAAATACTGCAGGTGCAGTTGTATCTTTTTGCTGGGACATCGCAGAGGACCCTCTTCAAGTTCGTTCGGCCAGTCCGGCGCGTAATGTGTCTATATGGTGGCTCAGGAGCAAGAAAAAAAGGGCTCAAGGCCCCTTTTTTTCTTGCAGTGACTTCAACAAGGTTGTGGGCAAAGGCTTAACCCCTGTTAACAGCCAACTGTTCCAGCTCATCATTTTCAAAGAGCATCAGAGGTTTGGCATCACCCTGAATGACCTTCTCATCCACCACTACCTTCGCAACATGATCCAGTGAAGGAATTTCGTACATAGTATCGAGCAGTATATTTTCCATAATGGATCTTAAACCACGTGCACCGGTTTTACGTTCCAAGGCTTTCTTAGCAACGGCACGCAGGGCTTCCTCACGGAATTCCAGATCTACACCTTCCATTTCAAAAAGTCGGGCGTATTGTTTGACCAGGGCATTTTTTGGCTCAGTCAGAATCTGGATCAGTGCATCTTCATCCAGCTCTGTCAGGGTAGCCACTACAGGCAAACGACCAATGAACTCCGGGATCAGGCCAAAACGCACTAGATCTTCCGGTTCAATTTCGGTCAGCGCTTCACCCAGTACCTTGTCTTCCTGCTTGCTTTTGATTTCCGCACTAAAACCGATACCACCCTTTTCAGTACGGGCACGGATCACTTTTTCCAGACCGGCAAAAGCACCACCACAGATAAACAGCATGTTGCTGGTATCCACCTGCAAAAACTCTTGCTGGGGGTGCTTGCGACCACCCTGAGGGGGTACAGAAGCAACCGTACCTTCGATTAATTTGAGCAGAGCCTGCTGCACACCCTCACCAGAAACGTCACGGGTGATGGATGGGTTATCAGACTTGCGGGAAATCTTGTCGATTTCATCGATGTAAACGATGCCGCGTTGTGCACGCTCAACATCATAATCACACTTTTGCAGTAATTTCTGAATGATGTTTTCAACATCTTCACCCACATAACCGGCTTCGGTCAGGGTAGTAGCATCCGCCATGGTGAAAGGAACATTCAGCATTCGCGCCAGAGTTTCTGCCAGCAGGGTTTTACCTGAACCTGTCGGCCCGATCAGCAGAATATTGCTTTTACCCAGCTCAACATCTTTGCCGTTGCCACCCTGAGTACGCAACCGCTTGTAATGATTGTAAACCGCTACAGCCAGCACCATTTTGGCGCGATCCTGGCCAATCACATAGTCATCCAGATGAGTACGAATTTCCTTTGGAACCGGCAAGCGCTCATCTTCATCGCCCAGCTCTTCTTGCAACTCGTTACGAATGATATCGGTGCACAGCGAAACGCAGTCATCACAGATATAGACCGATGGCCCTGCGATCAGCTTTTTCACCTCATCCTGGCTTTTGCCACAGAATGAACAATACAAAAGCTTGTCTTTACTTTTTTTGCCTTCGGCCATGTTTAACCCCGTTTACTTCGGTATTTATCCCGCATCTCTGCAGGATAACACTACTTAACTGCCTGATCAGATAGGACGCTTTTCCAGCATCTTATCGATGAGTCCATATTCTACCGCAGTTGACCCATCCATGAAATTATCACGATCAGTATCCTTGGCAATGGTTTTGATATTTTGCCCGGTGTGGTGCGCCAGAATTTTGTTGAGCTTGTCACGGATGCCCAGAATTTCACGAGTATGGATTTCGATATCTGAAGCCTGTCCCTGAAAGCCACCCAAAGGCTGGTGAATCATCATGCGGGAATTAGGCAGGCAATAACGCTTGCCCTTGGCACCACCAGCCAGTAACAAGGCACCCATGCTGGCGGCCTGACCAATACACATGGTCGAAACATCCGGCTTGATGAACTGCATGGTATCATAAATCGACATGCCCGCAGTGACAGAACCACCCGGTGAATTGATATACAGACTGATGTCTTTGTCGGGATTTTCTGACTCAAGAAACAACAACTGAGCCACAATCAGGTTGGCCATGTAATCTTCCACCTGACCCACCACAAAAATAATACGTTCCTTCAGCAGGCGCGAATAAATATCATAAGCACGCTCACCTCGGGCTGATTGCTCAACCACCATTGGCACCAGGCCGCCGGCATTTTGAATATCCAGATTTTTCAACATCGTGCATCCCCAAAAGGTTAGGTTATAGCACCTAAACTAACCGAGGTTGGAAAGAAATTCCACCAGGAATTGCCCGGAGCCCGAAAAAAGATCCGGCGCGTGACTGCTCCCCGCCCTAAGCGCTAAAGCGCCA
>NZ_JACUUA010000345.1 GCF_014859565.1 Marinospirillum sp.
CTTATATCCCCGCCCGAATGGGTGAGGGTTTACGCTGTTTTTGCTAATAAAAAAATAGGATATGGGTCATTTAATGTCGTTTTGGTGGGTGTGCATTGCCAAGGTTGGGGTCGCGAGTTCGAATCTCGTTTCCCGCTCCAGATTTTAAGAACCAGCCCTCGGGCTGGTTTTTTGCTTTATGGTCAATAAAACAGTGCGTTATCAAATGAACCATAAAAAAGTTTAACTAAACCACGAACCCATCAATACCACGCAGGCATACCCCAGGGTATAAGCCAAAAACAAGTGCAACAGATAACGCAGGTAAGCCACAAACGTCAGTCCTTCAATTTTGCTCATTGCCACAATACCCGCTGCCGAACCAATCACCAGCAACGAGCCACCCACACCCACGGCATAAGCCAGCCCCAGCCACTCACCTGCGGTCATTTCAATACCGGATTTCAGCAAAGCTGCCGTCAGGGGCACGTTATCAATCACCGCTGAGAAAATACCCATCAAGTAATTGGCAAAAACCGGCGGCAGCAGATCATAAACCATCACCACAGAATCCAGCGCATGAATCTCCTTGAGCATACCCACCAGCAACAGAATACCAAGGAAAAATAACAGGGTTTCAAATTCGATGGCGCGAACGTATTCCAAAATCGGATCAAGATCCGAGTCGTCACTCATAAAACGTGACACCAGAAACATCACGGACAGGCCAAACAGGAAGGTGAGTACCGGCGGAATGGCAAACAGAGCGTTACCACTGATGGTGGCGAAAATAGTCAGCAGAAACAGCACTGCAATCACACCATCCACACGGCGCACCGGAATCTGGCTGCCGGTCAGGGTGACGCTGGCATTCAACCCGCGGGATAACAACAAAGCCAGCAACAACACCGCAATACCGGCAGGCAAAGACAGCATCAACAGGCTCAGAATTTCTACCTTGCCAGCGAGGAAAATCATCAAGGTGGTTACATCACCAGTGATCAGCGCGACACCACCGGAGTTCACCGCAAACACCACTAGGGTAATAAACTGCAGGCGTTTTTTCAGATCCAGATTTAAAGATAAAATCAGTGAACAGGACACCAACGTGGCGGTGATGTTGTCCGCCAGTGAAGAAAATACAAAACAGAATAGCCCCGTCAAAAGCAGCAGTTTGCGTTCAGTTAACCGGGTGGGCATCACCAGATGAATCAGATTCTCGATCATGCCTTTTTTGTTCAGGTAGGCCACAAACGTCATTGCTGCTACCAGAAACAGCCACAACCCGGCAATCTCGGCAATACTTTCTGCCAGCCCGGCAGATATAACCGAAGTCTGATCGGCGCCATCACTGAATACAAACAACAAAACCCAGCTGAGCGTGCCAAAAAATAAGGTCACCTTGGCCTTGTTGATGTGGGTGATTTCTTCAAACACCACACCCAGCAATGCCAGAACGGCCAGTGACAGCAGTACATAATCAATAACAGCCATGGAATTTAACCTGCAATCAGGAAATAGATGCGCAAAGATTAACTGCTGCAGCACAGCAAATACAACAGATCACTCAGACATTTCTTCGGAAATCCGCACCAGAAGCTCACTGGTCACCGCGATATCCTCACCGGCCTGTGACAACAGGGTGGAGACCTGCCCCTGGTGATGCGTTTGATGATTAAAAAAATGCAAAATCAGGCTTGCTGCCAGGGAGTCAACCGCGAGTATTTTGCGTTGGGTGCAATTGTTTCTCTTGGCCAATCTTATCCCGGCCACATCGCAGCTTGTGGTCTCCCATCATCGCTAATGGCACTGACTCCTTTCTGTAAAACCGACTTCTTCGGCCTTAACCCGAGAGGCAGCCGCTTTTACCGAGCAGCTAAAGCGGGTGGTTAAAAAATCATTTTCCAGGGTAAAAAGTCAAGAACTAAAAACTTGAACATCGAGTGAGAGGAAAATCGCTCGAGTGCGTTGAATGATTTGCTCTGATGCAATTTATGTGTTCATCAGGTGATGGTCAATGTCAATTGTACCATCTGACCTCGGTCATCAACCGTCATGACCACCGTCAGCGGCAGCCAAAGTAGCAACAAGCCTCAGCTACTCCGGTGCAAAGCACTCAGCATAATCAGAACAAGCTTCACAGCTGGGTGAGCGGCAGTAGGTGATGCCGGAATCCATACAGAGCTGGCGATAAAGAAACTTTTTCCATTTCATGTCCAGATGGTTTTTACGCACCAGCTCCGGAAAGTTGTGAGCCAGCAGGCTTTGTAAATCCATGCGGCTCCACAACCCCAGATCGTACCAGAGGTGTTCCTGCCCGCCACAACCAGCAGCAATAATCTGCGCCAGCCAGACCTCACTTTCATCCCGTGCCGCACGAAAACTCAGCAGCAACCCTGCCAACTGTTCCTGTTCACTCACCGGCAGCGGGTTACCACTAGTGGCTACACTGGGAACAGGCCAGTCAGCCACCGGAAAATAACGCTTTAATAGTGCCTGATAATCTTCTGGCTCCAGTCCCAAGCGAGCATTCAGTACCGAGTGACCTTCCGACTGGGCTGCCAGTATCCGCGCCAGATAAATGGCATTGATGTCACCACGCGAGCAGCCCACCCACTGACTGTACAGTGAGCGGATGCGCGGTGATTGTACCTGTGCATTCATAGGCCTTTGCTCCATCAATGGCTTGTTATCAAGCCGCTGCCAACCGCAGGATGCCAGTGAGTGAACCGGGAGGATTCAGTGCCTCACCCAGCT
>NZ_JACUUA010000346.1 GCF_014859565.1 Marinospirillum sp.
ATCCATCACCTGTGCCGGTTCATTCGCTGTAGTGATCTGTGGCAGCAGTACCACAAATTCATCACCACCAATTCGAGCCAGCAAGTCAGTGCTGCGTAACTGGTTTTGTAGTCGCTGCGCAACAGCTTTTAACAGCTGATCACCGACTTCGTGACCCCAGGTGTCGTTCACGGGTTTAAAACCGTTCAAATCTATAAAAATTACGGCCAGAGCATGGCCAAAGCCTCTTGCCTGTTCCAGCAAGAGCTCCATTTGCTCCATCAGCAGATGACGATTGGCCAGTCCGGTCAACGAATCATGTAATGCCAGAAAGCGCATTTTTGCTTCAACTTCATTTTTGGCTGCCAGGGTTTTTTCAAGCTGGCACTTTAACCGGATGTGCCTTTGGTTGCTGCGGTACTGGTGAACCCCGAATAACAGCAGTAGTGTTGTAGCTGCCAAGGCTGCGGCCAGTAGTTGGAAAAATGGCCGCATGTCCTGAGGCTGATTCACTTCAATGTGGATATGGCGGTTGATGACGTCCTGTACTTCCTGCTCGGTCAGGGTCTGAATGGCAAGATCCAGCTGATCGCGCAATTCAAGATGTTCTGGCAGCAAACCGATGCGCAGCTGATTACGGTATTCCGGCACGGCTCCCACTATCCTCAAGTTAAACCAGCCTTCCTTGCGAATGGTATAAGCCGCGACTGTTAAGGAGCGAATGGTGAAGTCGGCCTGTCCTTTGTCGATCAGGTCAAAGGCCTCAAATTCGGAAGCAACTGGAATCACCCCTAGCTGAGGAAAATCGCGTTTGACCCGCTCCATGATCGAAGTGCCGGTGGGCAGTGCAATCCTGCTGCCACTGATACCCTGCAGGCTGTGAATATAGGGGTGGTTGCTGCGGGCAATGATGACATTCGGATCTGTCAGGTAAGGCTCTGAGAAAATCAGCCACAGACTGCGCGCTTCAGTCTGGTTCAGCAGTGCCAGCGCATCACAGTCACCAACCTGAGTCATGGCTAGGCTTTCATCCCAGTTACGGCTGGGTTGTACTTCATATTCCAGACTGGCACGGGTAAAAATAATATCCAGCAGATCGGCAGCAATGCCAATAAACTCACCTTCGGGTGTCAGCCTTTCCAGCGGTTCCCAGTCCGGATCAATACACATCCGAACCGGTGGTGTGGAAGACTCGGCTGCACTCCTTGCAGGCATGACATTAAGAGCAAGCAGTAGAGACAGTAAAAAGACCAGCAAGCGATTTAGCTGACTGGCGGCGGGATTTACTGATGACTGAACGGAAGTGGCTGGGTGCATGATTCGGAAAAGGGTTCCGTACAGGAAAAATGTAATCAAGTGTAAACGGGTTGCAGTGATGGTGTCACCTGTTCCCTGCTGATTCGAGGTATTGCGACAAGACACCACAGGGACTACGGGTTAACCCTTCTTTGACTTTGGTCTATGCTGGCGGCACAAGAGCTATAAGCCTTCTTGATAACCAATAAGAAACCATAATAGTGAGCTTGCCACCATGAGAAGACCTGTCCGTATTGCCATCACCGGAGCTGCCGGTGCCATCAGTAACAGTCTGTTATTCCAGCTTGCTGATGGCAGCATGATGGGGGATGACCAGCCGGTGATCCTGCAGTTGATTGAAATGCCGGAACGTATGGAAGCCCTGCGCGGGCTGGCGATGGAGCTGGAGGACTGTGCATTTCCGCTACTGCACACCATCACCCTGCACGATAACGTTGAAGAGGGTTTTAACAATGCCCATTACGCCATTCTGATTGGTGCCCGCCCGCGTGGTCCCGGTATGGAGCGGCGTGACTTGCTGGAAGTGAATGCCGAGATTTTTACCCGTCAGGGCAGGGCACTGAATGATCATGCTAACCGCGATGTGAAGGTGCTGGTGGTGGGCAACCCGGCCAACACCAATGCGCTGATTGCCAGTCGTAATGCACCGCGTTTGTCGCCCTCCCAGTTCACCGCCCTGACCCGACTGGATCACAACCGCGCCAAGGGTATTCTGGCCAACCATACCGGGGCCAATCCGCAGGATATCGAGGGTATTATCGTTTGGGGCAACCACTCCACCACCCAGTTTCCTGACCTGCACCATACCAGAGTGCTGGGTGAGCCGGTGCTGAACCAGATTGATGACAGCTGGTATAAAAATGAATACATCAAGCGAGTACAAACCCGTGGCGGGCAGATTATTGAGGCACGCGGGGTATCCAGTGCTGCTTCCGCTGCTCAGGCGGTGATTCATCACATGCGTGACTGGGTGTTGGGTACACCACCCGGTCAGTTGGTCAGTATGGGTATAGTCAGTGATGGCAGTTATGGCATCACCAAGGGCATCTTTTATTCTTTTCCAGTGCGCTGTAATTACGGTCGTTATCAGATCGTGGGCGGCCTGCAGTTAAATGACTTCAGTTTACAGATGATGAAAACCACCGAAACCGAGTTGCTGGAAGAAAAGGCGGCAGTGGAACACCTCTTGCCTGCGGAAACCGCAGCATCCCACGAAAACCTGTCGATCTGCCTGCGTTCCGGTGTCACTCTTTATGCCGATGGTACCGGGCCGGAATCCGGCTCCAAGTATCTGACCACCAATCGTGTGATGTGAACAACTGCTCCCTTCGGCTGTGGTGCCGGGGGAGTATTTTTCTTTCTCTGCGTAACCGACTCTTGTCTCAAACCCGACAAAACCCCACACAAGTCTTCTTCAATACATCCAT
>NZ_JACUUA010000347.1 GCF_014859565.1 Marinospirillum sp.
CCGCAAGGAACTGGAAGAACAAGGCATCCTGTTAAAAGACACCAAAGATGGCACTAGTTGGACTAGGGCTTGATGGTGAACGCCGGGAAAAGCCGCCTTGTTTGACTTGGCGGCTTTTGTGATATACTCGGATATATGAGGTTCACGAGGATTTAACCATGGGCATCATCGACTACCTGAATGGGGTTCCAATGACCACGATCTTTACGGTCGCTGCTATTGTTGGGCCACTCTTGATTCTTGTATGTGCACCCCTACAAGACAGATTGCAGGATTATTTGCGTGATAGGTAATGTTTATAAAATATAACAACTCCTGCCGTTTTCTTTTATGCCCTATGAGAAATCTGGGCTAGCGCTAATGATTTACTGGATGGATTAAAAAGGAGGTTTGCTCATGGATTCGGTATCAGGAAAGGGGCAGCTAAAAACGTTTTTTGTAAGGTTTCTGGAGAAACGTGGCACTAATCAATCAAAGGGGATTCCCCTTTATCAGTACAGCACCAAAGATACTGAGTTCGACATGCTTGCTGCTTTGCTCAGCTTGCACCACGATGAAAAAGATCATCCGGTTTTTGGCTTATATTGGGCTGCTGGCTTTTGCTTATATGTTGCAGAGAAGTTCCGAAGAGAATATGACGCCAAGTGGTCATGGCAAGGTTTTGAAAACACACTGGAACTTACATTGTCGCCTGCTGAGCGTACACGCTTAGTATTAAATGGGCTAGATGTCTGGCAACGGCCACTGCGCCAAAGAGATAACGGTCAGAATGATTATTTAGGTTCTTTATTTGCAGAGGGCGGTTTGCCTTGGTCTCTATTGAGTAATGATCAGCATGGTTTTGGCCGGGCTATTAAAGGGGGGTTAAAGCGTTATCACGAATACCGTTCATCAGGGCGGGATCTGAGTCAGCTCATGGCAGATTATGGAGAGTATTTTCCTACAGTTTTTCGCAATATCGAGAAATATCAGTTGCTGGCACAGGTTGTTGAATCTCTGATGTCGTTAGCTGAGAGGCATCAGCTTAACCAGCAGAATGATCCGGCCGCGTATCTCAATCTTTATAATCCTGAATGGCGGGATGCCTTCCCACTTCCTCTTGAAGCAGATAATGGCGAAAGTCTGGTTAATGAGTGGCTTAAAGACGCGGGTACACGTCTGGCGGAGCGTAAACAACAGGAAGAGAAGGCTCTGTATTTTACCTGTTTGCACCGATTAGTTGGGCATGGTGCACTCCCTGATGTTTTAAGCACTGCTCAGCTTGAAGTTGAGGTTCAGCTGGCACCGTTGCTGGATGTTGATCTTGGTGAGGTTGCACTCAATACAACCCGAATAGAGTTGTCTCTGTACGAAGGGGAGCAGATGCTGCTGCGACTTGGCGTGTCGTATGGAGAGGTGGATGGTAATAGACTCCGGATCAGGTTGCCCAAAGAACGTATCAGGCTTCGGCGAAAACATCCGGAGCAGGTTTTAAGGCTGGTTTGCTCCAGTGGCGGTCAGATCTTACCGAATATGGAAATTCAGGACAGTGTTATTGACTGGGCAGGACTACCCGTTGTCTTCGAGAAGCAGGAGACTGAACTCCTGCTTACAGGTTGCGCCTCGGTTAAAAGCAAAGCAGATACGCTGCTGCTGCATCTGCCACCGAATTTTCAGCATGATATTGTACTATCTCCGTTAGCAGAAACTTCATTTGGTCGCTGGTATTGCGTTACCGAAGTTGTTCGGATTTCTCATAATGGCAGCTTTTTCCTGATAGAACCCTCAAGCAGCCAAAACCAGCTTTCTCCCGTATTTCGTGGTGCTCAGTGTTTGGAAAGTACCTTACCTGTATCTGCTTGGAAAGGGTGGCCGCACTGTGTAATGAGTAACAACGATGGGAGTCACGAACCCGCAGCGGCTTATCGAATTAACGGTAAAACACTGAGCAGTCTGATTAACTTCAATCATTACGGGGCTTTGAACGTCGAAGTTTTGGGCAACGAAGGGCAGGTTATTGCCCGTCGTAAATTGGGTGTTTTGCCCAGAGATTTTAGGGTAACAGCTATTGCTGCCTCGGCCAATACCCCGGCCCGTATCGTGATAACCACATCAGCGGCCATGTCGTATTATCTGGCTAATGATAATGTGCAGTTTCAGCAAGTGAGCAAAGCAGGTGAAATCCATTTGTTGTTAGACGATAAGGTCGGGCAGCATCCGGAAAGGCTTCTACTTGAAGTGACAGATCCAAAGATATCCGCAGACCCCATTACCATCAGAATTCCCTATCCGCTAACTGGTGTCACTGTGCTGGATGCTGAAGGGAAGCCTCTCAAGAGAAATAATTTGGTTTTAAACCAAATTTTGGGTATGACAATCTGGTTAAGATCTGCTGCAATAGGGCAGAAAACCTTCCATCTGGTGTTGGAACTCATGGGATGTGGTACGCCTGTGCGTCGTGTTTTCCGCTATACCTTATCCAGTAATAAGCCTGTTGAAATCAGCTTATACTCTCTTTATGACGAGATTCTTTCGCTATTAAGTTGCAGTGACAGCCAGGATGCCCAGGTTCGCTTGCGCATAGAAACATCACAGCTGCTGCGCCAGCTGACGATTTATCGCTATGCTGCAGAACTAATAAACAGTAGTAGCCTAACTAGTGCCCATCCAGAAACTAATAACCAACTGATTTTCGGGTAATATTTTT
>NZ_JACUUA010000348.1 GCF_014859565.1 Marinospirillum sp.
CCCTCCGAATCAGAAGCCATTGCGCAGGAGCTGCAAGCTTTGCTGAATGAAACCGATGCTGATGTGATCGACCAGCAGCTTGATTCGCTGGCTGCCCGCGCAGAAAAAGCCGGTGCAATGGACGAGCTGGATGGTCTGCTGAACCAAGTGGCAGACCGCCTGACTGATCTTATTGAGCAGGAGGATGAAAATGCCTAATTTGTCATTCAGAGAAAAACGCGCATTACAGAAAACCGCTACAGAACAAAAGGCTGCCCTCCGGGGCGGTCAGCTGTCGTTCAAGCAAAAGCGCGAAGCCCAGAAACTGCTGCGTGATGCGATGGCAAAGCTGAGAGGTGGCAGTATTGCTGGTGATCAGAGTCGGCAGGCGCAGGTCGCATCCGACTCACCGTTTACGCCCCTGCTGTCCGGTGAACTGAACAGCCTTGCAATTCCAGACTTCATCAAGCGCCTTGAGTCGGCCTACTCTGATGAAGAAGACCTCGGCAAGGCCAAGCAAGCGGCCATTCAGTACCTTGAGTTCAATCGGGAAAAACTGGAGGCAGCGTAATGGATGTGACCAAGGCCATAGCCATGATTGGCACGGCGACAAGTATCAGTGAAGTGACCGGCTACATGGCCGGTTCATTCTTGCCGGAAGGCAGGGAGAGTCAGGTTCGTACAGCCAAAGGCACAAAGATTGATACACGATTTTCTGTTGCTGAAGCCACAGACCTGATTGCTAGTCACACTGCTGATGGAAGTATTAACCCTGATTTTCCTCAAGAGCTACAGCCGCGTGACCGCAGTCGTGATTCATCAAAAGCATGGATACAGAAAACGGCGAAAGACCTTGACCCCGGACTGCTCGGAAGAACCAAAAAAGCTGACTCTGGAGCGCCTATCATTGGATCTGATCGCATTGTCGAATCAGGCAATGGTCGAACACTTG
Organism: Marinospirillum sp.; assembly: GCF_014859565.1. The sequence goes on from NZ_JACUUA010000348.1 coordinate 932, forward strand.
CAATAATGGAAGCCTACCGCATTGGTGCAGCAGAAGAATACCGAAATTGGCTGATTGAAGATGCAGAGATGTACGGCTTTACTGCTGAAAAGATCCGTGCAATGAGCCAGCCTGTTCTGGTGCGCGTCAGAACCAGCAAGATCAATCGCAAAGAGTTTGCTGTAGAGGCGAATCAAGATGACAAACTGGCAATGACTGCAACTGAAAAAGCCAAAGCTGACGCTGGAAGGCTGACACCTGATCTGATGAGCCGGTTCAGCCCAGGTGAAGATGGCGACCTACTGGTGGCTGCAAACAGGCCTTTTATAATGGGCTTTCTGCAAAGCCTTGGTGATGCCGAGGCTGCGCAATACTCGACAAAAAGCGGCGAGCCTACAGGTACGCTGATCGCAAGGATACAGGCAGCTGTTTTTGCCAAGGCGTATGAAGATGAGCGACTACTTGAGCTGATGGCTGATACTGCCAAGCCTGAAAATGCTAATCTAGTGAAGGCTTTGGCCGCTGCTGCACCTGAATTTATCCTTGCTCGCGAATCAAACGAAAACGGCGCACAGGAGGCATCCAGTCAGCTTGCTGACTCGATAGGCCTATCACTTGATAACGAGGCTGTCAGAACCCTGATTGATGCTGCAAATATTGTAAGGCAGGCCAAGCGCGAAAACATGGGTGTTGCAGAGTACGTTAGCCAGATGGGACTGTTTGGTGATATTGATCCAGGTGTTGCTGCAATGGCTGTTTTTATCGCTCAGAATAACCGCTCATCAAAAAGACTCGGCGTTGCATTTAAAGCAATGGCGCAATTTGTCCGGCGCGAACTTGAGCATGGTAGCAGCTTTGATATGTTTGGCGAGCGCACGGTTTCAATGGCCGATGTCGTTTTGGCGGCAAACAATGCCATTGAAAAGGAATATGGTGAAGGTAAGTTTTCCATAGGAACACCCAATCCGCAGCCTGGTAGTTTGTTTGAGTCAGCCATTGATGATGCAGCAAACAAAGCCGCCACCAGCCCCACAAACAGCTTGCCGGATCCTTCGCAGGCGCAGTATGAGTCTGGCAACTACCGCAAAGGCCATATCAGCTTGTATGGCCTTAGAATCAGTATCGAGAATCCGCGCGGATCTACCCGTTCTGGCACTGATCCCGATGGCAAGGAGTGGTCTATCGCCATGAGTGACCATTATGGTTATATCAATGGCAGCGAGGGTGCCGATGGTGATCATGTGGATGTTTATGTGGGCAAGGCCAACAACAGCGATATGGTGTATGTGGTGGATCAAATAGACCAGAAAACAGGCCGATTTGACGAGCACAAGGTTATGCTGGGGTATCGCAGCAAGAAGCAGGCCACTGATGCCTACAAGCGGAATTTCACTGCTGGATGGCGGGTGGGGGAAGTAACCGGCGCACCAGTTGACGTATTTAAAGAGTGGCTGGATAGCGGTAAAACCAGGATGCCATTTATAAAATTCGTGCAATCCAAGGGCAAAAAAGCCCGGCGTATTTTTGAGGCCGCAGAGCACTACGGCAGTATAGACACAGGGCTGTTTGCATAACAGTTAGCTCACCGGACGTAGCCGGTGGGTGTTTTTGTTATTTGACCCCTGGATGATACGGCTCACAAATCTTTGCAGAGCCAAATACCCGCGCGTCCGTGTTGTGGTATACCGTCCTGCAGTGTCCGAATGCTCGGATCGGCATTAACAATTCAGACGGAATTGTTATTTTAGTATTAGTACTAAAAT
>NZ_JACUUA010000349.1 GCF_014859565.1 Marinospirillum sp.
GACGCGCTGGTTTCAGGTATCAGTGATCGAAAGGTCGTGGAAGTTCGAGTCTTCTCCTGGGCACCAACGAAGTGACTGCAACATCAAAGAAAGCGACTTGTTGATCAAAGGATCAAAACAAGGCGCTTTTTTTGTATTCAGAAGCGCCCCATCCTGCGATTCACTACCCCCAGCTGCCAAGGCTCCGGCTGAATGACTGTTTCCAGCTCATCCTGCAGCTCCTGCGGCAAACGATGCAGAAAATTCAAACCTGTCTGCTGCTCCACCTCTCGTACGCTCACCAAAAACTGATCCAATGGCTCCCGGCCATTCACCTGCTGCGGCACCAGAAAAGCCAGTACTTTTAATGGACGGCCATCACGCGGCGGAGCCACAAAAATTTTATAAAAAGCTTCGGGGATATGTACTCTGGGATCGCTGCTTAAACGATTCTTTCTATCACCAAAGACCGGGCCGGTAATGACCCAGAGCTCTCCTTTAATCTGCACAAAATGATCCATCGCAGATTGTTCAATGCGCTGCCAAACCTGGCGGTTCAGCTCAGGTGTTTGTGGGCTGATATTGGTCATTAAAAAGGTTTTTAACTGAGCTTCTCGCCCATGAATCTGGGCAATAGCATAGTTGGGAGCAAGGTGCCCCCGATCATAACCGCTGCGGGTATAGTTATCGTGAGTGACCTGCCAGAAAGGCAGGGTACGCCAGTCTGCATCAAAGCGAGTTGGGCGAGGGCCGATACTGCTGGTAGGGCGATTATCCAGACGATAGATGACCCATAAAGGGTTCAGACGCCAATCCGAATAGCCCATCATAAACCCTTCATTACGCAGCACCCGATGCCAGTTCTGCCAGTCCTTCCAGTCCTGCACCTGCGGCAAACCGGCATAAGCATGATATTCACGCTGCTGCACTTCTTGCCAGTAAACAAAACCACCACCTAAGAGTACAAAAACCAACAACCAACGAGGCAATCTTAAGATTTTCTTTAATCTCAACGCTTGTTTTAACTTCATGATGCTTTAAAACCACCCTGCAAAGGACTGAAAAAATCCAGCAAATCCAATGTCTGTCCCGGTAACGGTGCTCTTGCCAGCGTCCAGGGTTTAATCGCCTCTATCAATGCCTGCTGAGATTCCGTCTCACCATGCACCAGCAACAAGGGTGGTGAATCATTAAAATGGCGATACCAGTCAATCAAACCTTTTTGATCCGCATGGGCAGAAAAACCGTTGATGGTATGCACTCTGGCAGCCACATTCACTTCTTCACCCCAGAGCTTGATGGTTGTGGCACCTTCAATAATCCGCCGCCCCAGAGTATTACGCGCCTGAAAACCCACAAACACCAGATGATTGCCTTCCCGCCAAACATGGTTTTTTAAGTGATGTCGAATCCGGCCACCTTCACACATGCCACTACCGGCAATAATAATGGCACCCTTTTTGGTAGTGTTGATCTGCATGGATTCTTCCTGCGAGCGGGTGATATGCAGATTCGGTAACAAATCCCTGTACTGATGTTTTGCCCACATCTCGCGGGTTTCTGCATCATACAAATGGCTGTGATGGGCATACACCTCGGTGGCCTCAATCGCCATGGGGCTATCCAGATAAATCTGCCAGTTAGCCATGCCCCACTCTTTGTAGTGCTTAGCAAACAAGTACAGCAACTCTTGGGTACGACCCACTGCAAAGGCCGGAATTAACACATTACCACCTGATTGACGGGCCTCCTTAAGCACCTCGCCCATCTCGATGAAACTATCTTCCCAACTGCGGTGACAACGCCCGCCGTAGGTACTTTCCATCAGCACCACATCGGCCTCACGTACAAAAGTAGGATTACGCAGAATCGGCGCACCGGCATGACCCAAATCACCGGAAAACACCAGTGTGCGGGTATGGCCGTCTTCTTGCAGCTTCAACTGCACAATGGATGAACCCAGAATATGACCGGCATCAAACAAGGTGACACTCACCCCATCCGCAATCTGCATCGGCTGGGCATAATCCATGCCCCGAAAATGTTTTAACGCCTTTTCAGCATCCCGCGTGGTAAACAGCGGATCAATCAGGGACAAACCCTTACGCTCGCGTTTGCGGTTCTGGGTGTAAGCATCCCGCTTGGCAATATGGGCTGCATCCATAAACATCACCCGGCACATTTCCTGACAGGCACGCTGGGTATAAATTTTGCCCTTAAAACCTTCTTTCACCAGCACCGGAATACGCCCACAATGATCCAGATGAGAATGACTTAACACCACCGCATCAATACTGGCTGGATCAAAAGGAAAAGGCTCACTGTTAGCCTCGCCTTCCCGCACCTTGCCACCACCCTGCATCAAACCACAATCCAGCAAAATACGCTGTCGACCCACTTGAATCAGATGGCAAGAACCCGTCACCTCTTGTGCGGCACCCAGAAATTCAATGTGCATGGAACACCCCCTATCTATTACTATCCGAAACTCGGGATTTACAAAAAAACACGTTCCTGTTATCTTAGCCAACATTGTTTAGTTACAGATGATACCAGCTTTAGATCTACCAACAGCGCTAATTGGTTCAGCGCTTTCAGAAAGGAGGCTCCGAAATGATTATTAAAAAAGGATGGGTGACTGCTCCCCGCCCTAAGCGCTAAAGCGCCACGGGCGAGGCTTCCAACTTC
>NZ_JACUUA010000350.1 GCF_014859565.1 Marinospirillum sp.
CTTTTTTCAGCGAATGAAGTGGATATTGAGGTTGCCTGGTTCTCGCCACAAAGTGAATATCGCCCCACTGAATACCTGCAAGCCTGGGTTAACTTCTGGTTTGATGATGAGAAACGCCTTGAGGCTGCACGACAGATTCAATTGGCACGAATTGGCCAACTACAGAAGCACTGGATAAATAATCGCCAATTAAGAGAACAAGGTTTTGCCATAGAGGCTACTACTTTGCAGCCCTTGCTTGAGCAGCATCATGAAAAGGTAATAACTGCAGATACTGTCAATCAACTGCTGACTGAAGAGGCTCGCCTAACCAAGCACCTCTACAAACTGGCAGTTAATCAGTTGAGTTATGGCGATTTCAGCCGTGCTAAACGGGGTTCAGGAGCCGACCCCGCCAATCGTTTTCTGGATCATGGTAATTACCTGGCTTATGGCCTCGGTGCAACAGCAACCTGGGTTCTTGGTCTCCCGCATGGATTGGCGGTGCTGCACGGTAAAACCAGAAGAGGCGGCCTGGTGTTTGATGTGGCTGATTTGGTTAAAGATGCCTTGATATTACCCCAGGCCTTCCTGTCAGCGAGTCGAGGGGATGAAGAGCAAGAGTTTCGGCGCAACTGCATTGAGGCCCTGACTCGCGCAGAGGCACTGGATTTCATGATCGACACTCTTAAAGACATTGCCATGCAGTTGGGGAGTGCCAAGGCATGAATGTATTGCTGATTTCCCAGTGCAGCAAACGTGCTTTGACAGAAACACGCCGTATTCTGGATCAGTTTGCTGAACGGCGCGGGGATCGCACCTGGCAAACACCGATCACCTGGGACGGGTTGACGACCCTGAGAAAATTACTGAAAAAAACGGCGCGAAAAAATACCGCTGTTGCCTGCCATTGGATACGTGGAAAGGATCACAGTGAGCTTATGTGGATTGTGGGTAACGCCAGTGAGTTCAATACCGAAGGTGCTGTGCCGACAAATACCACCCAGCGGAATGTGCTGCGAAGCGAAGATGAAAATGATTGGCATAGGCTTGAGATCATCAAGCTGCTGGCTCAACTGGCTGGTCTGTTGCACGATCTGGGGAAAGCCAGTGTGGCTTTTCAGGAGCGATTGCATGGCAAGCGGATGGAAAGGAATCTATATCGCCATGAGTGGGTATCACTGCGATTGTTCCAAGCATTTGTGGGAGATGATGATGATGCGGGTTGGTTGAGTCGACTGGCTGATTTCGAGCAGGTGGATGAACAGCAGTGGCTTGCCATGTCTCGTTACCAGCGTGATGGGCTGGATGCAGATGACGGATATCCTTTCCAATCGCTTCCCCCCCTTGCCGCTGCATTGGGCTGGTTGGTATTAACGCACCACCGGTTGCCAGTTGTGCCGGTGATCGAGAATGGGCAGCAACAATGGCTTGGTCGGCGTTCTAAAAGTTTTGAGTGGAGCTGGCTTGAGCAGCCCCTGCATCAGATAGCTCATAACTGGAATGAAATATATCAGCCTGCCTCTGCGGAGCAGATAGAGCCTTACTGGCAAATGGCTGGCGCTTTACCCGTGATTGAATCCAAGTGGCGTGCACAGGCGTCACGATTTGCCCGACGTTTGCATGAGGTGCACGAAAAATCAGGCAGTGACTGGTTAAACAACCCTTATGTTATGCATCTGGCGCGATTGAGTCTAATGCTGGCTGATCACCATTATTCCAGTCTTTCATCTGGATCACCGGAACGAATTTCCGGGGATGGGCAGACTGGCTTGTATGCAAACACTTCCGCCGACGGCAGTCTTAAACAGCCTCTGGATGAACACCTGCTGGGTGTCTCTCATGCTGCTGGCAGTATTGCACGTGCCTTGCCGGGTTTTGAAAGGCACCTGCCTCGACTTGCGCGTCATCGTGCTTTGCGAAAACGCACCACAGACCAACGCTTTTCCTGGCAGAACAAGGCGTTTGATGCGGCGGTATCCATGCGTGAAGAGGCTGCTAGTAAGGGTGCCTTTATAGTCAATATGGCGTCAACCGGTTGCGGTAAAACACTGGCCAATGCCCGTATCCTATACGCCTTGTCCAACCCGCAGAAAGGCATGCGCGCAACCTATGCCTTGGGGTTGCGCACTCTGACGATGCAGACAGGTCGCAGCTATAGGCAGGATCTGCATCTGGATGACGATGAGCTGGCTGTACTGGTCGGTGGTTCTGCCAGTCGTGCCCTGTTCGAATTTTATCAGGCCAGAGCCGATGGGCTAGGCTCTGCATCCATTCAGTCACTGATGGAGGAGGATAGTCATGTGCTCTATGAAGGTAATACGGCCGACCATCCTCTGTTGTCACGTGCACTGGCCAATCCTGAGATCCGGAAATTGGTATCTGCTCCTCTCCTGGTTTGCACGGTGGATCATATGGTTCCGGCAACAGAGTCCTTACGTGCCGGGCGGCAGATTGCTCCCATGCTGCGTTTGATGAGTAGTGACCTGATTCTTGATGAGCTTGATGATTACGATCTGAATGATTTGCCTGCCCTGACTCGTCTGGTGTACTGGGCAGGATTGCTGGGTAGCCGGGTTATTCTGTCATCAGCCACTCTGCCTCCTGCATTGGTGGAGGGTATGTTCCTGTCTTACCAAGCTGGACGGGGCCATTATCAGCGTAATCGAGGCGAACATACTCTTG
>NZ_JACUUA010000068.1 GCF_014859565.1 Marinospirillum sp.
GCAGCGCTCTGGATATCAGCTGGGTTTAACGCCCGCCGAATCAGTCGCCGCGTACTTCAACCTGCGCGGCATCACTGACCAGACGCCGCCATAAACGCTCCACTGGCGGCTTGTGCACCAGCGTACAACGATACAGGCGAATCTCCAGCGGAATCACCCACTGTTCTCCACCACAGACTACCAGCTTGCCTTCCGAAAGCTCCCGCTCAATGCTTAGACGCGGCACCCAAGCCACACCCTGCCCTTCCAGCGCCATGCCTTTTAATCCTTCGGCCATAGCCGTTTCATAAACGGTACGAAACTGCATAGCAACCGGTTTTTGGCGCAGCAGAATTTTTAATGAACGTTCCAGAAACGCACCCTGGGTGTAAGCCAGCAAAGGGATTTCCTGCTGTTCAGAGACATCCAGCGCGTAGAGGGGTCGCCCTTGCTCATTCACCGAACAGACCGGCAGCATTTCCGTGGCACCCATACGAAGTGAAGGAAAGTGCTCCTGATCCAACTGCAGACTCCCCAGCGGGTCATGGTAAGCCAGCATCAGATCACAGCGCCCTTCACGCAAGGCGTGCATGGCCTCGCCGACGTTCATGGCGGTCATGCGAGAACCGATTTCGCCCACCACCGCTTGCAAACGCTTCAACCATTGCGGGAAAAAATTAAACGCCAGGGAGTGCGCCACGCTGAATTCCAGCAACTGCCCTGCTGCGGCATCCAGTCCGCGCAGGTGGCGCAAAGCATCGCCCAACTGCTCCACCACATTACGCGCAGTAATTAGAAACAGCTGTCCATCGGCGGTTAATTCCAAGGGTGACTTGCCACGATCCACCAAAGTGGCACCCACAGCACGTTCCAGTGACTGAATACGGCGACTGAATGCAGGCTGGGTGACGAAACGTCGCTTTGCCGCCTGAGAAAAACTGCGGGTAGCAGCCAGAGCAACAAAATCCTCCAGCCATTTCACTTCAAGATTCACTCTAGTCCTTCCTTACTGCAGCTTCTGGCTGCTTTGATCTAACCTGCGAATGGCTAATTCTAACCGAGCGCGCACTAAAATAGTGCCACCAAAACGACTTAATTTACCCACCCGGCGCATATTGTTATAGTATAACACTTACTGACTTGCTTATTATCTGCGGCTCTGGATAAACAAGCACCTGCTGACCGACTATTTTTCCATTATCGGTTCGACTTAGAGACAGATATGCTGAATCGCTACACAGCCCGCCCGAGACACTGGGCACTCTTGTTCATCACCAGCACCTGTCTGGTACTGGGGCTTGCCATCTACCTCAGCAGCACCCCAATAGAGACAGAAGAAGAGGCCGTCCCTCCCATGAGCGAGATTCTCGAAGCTCTGGAAGCCACCGACTTTCACAACGCCCTGATCCCTCCTTTGTCTCCACCTCCTGACTGGGAGCAATACACTTTGCAAGCCGGTGATCGGCTCTCCTACTTATGGCAGGAAAAATGGCATTTGCCACTGGCAACCCTTTACACCCTGCTGGACAATAAAGAAGGGGCAAGATTCCTAAATCGTGTACAGCCTGGACAACATATCGAATGGTTAGCCAGTCGTGATGGTCAACTTTTGGCTTTTCGCATCTGGCAGAGCCGCGCTCAGGGCAGTGAATGGTTGCGGGAGTCCAGTGGTTTCAGCTTTCGCAACCTAACCTCCCAACGGGAAGTTAAACTGCTGCGACTCGAAGGCACCTTACAGGGCATTCTGGTCAACAGCCTGAACAACATGCCCGAAATTGCCGGCCAGCAAGGAGCCATTGCCGCAGCCTTGGATCGACACCTGCCCCTTCGTCGTGATGCTCGTGATGGAGACACCTTCAGCCTGCTGGTAGAACAAGAATGGCTGAGTAATGACCCAACCCCTTACTCCACCCGATTGCTGGCTTTTGATTATCAGGGTCAACGCATGACTATTCGAGCGGCACGCCATCAGGATGGCCGTTTTTATACCCCGGAAGGCATCAGTCTGATTCCACCCTTTGATCGTATCCCACTAGCACAGCGCTTTCGTATCAGCTCCAACTTCAACCTGAATCGTCGCCACCCGGTGACTGGGCGAGTCCAGCCGCATTACGGCACCGACTTTGCAACTCCCACCGGCACCCCGGTTCGAGCTCCGGCAGATGGCCGTGTTATTCGCACTGGCCGTAACCACCACTATGCCGGAAACTATCTGGTAATTGATCACGGTCAGGGATTTGAGACACGCTATTTGCACCTGCATCGCATTCAGGTTAATCGGGGTGCCGACATCAAACGTGGACAGATCATCGGCCAAACCGGTAATACCGGACGCAGCACCGGCCCGCATCTGCATTATGAACTACACATTAATGGCCGCCCAGTGGATGCCATGCGTGCTGCACTGCCCAGCGTTGAAAAACTGCAAGGGGCTGATCTCAAGCTATTCAAGGAACAGAGCCAACAGATTTTTTCCGGACTGGATAATCGGTTGGCTCTGCAGGATCTGGCACAGCGCCTGACCCAAAACGCCTCCTCAATCCAATGAACGGAAAGAAAAACCCTTTGCTACACTACTGACATAATAACAACCGGAGTCGACCATGTTTACAGCGCTTAAAATCGAGAAAGACGAAGCGGGTTATCGTACCCAACTGGCCTCGCTGGAAGACAATCAGCTGCCGGACGGTGATGTCACTATCAAGGTCGATTATTCCACGCTCAATTACAAGGATGCCCTGGCAATCACCGGCAAAGGCCCTGTGGTGCGTCACTTCCCCATGGTACCCGGCATTGACCTGGCTGGCAGCGTGGAGTCCAGCAGCAATCCAGCTTATCAGCCCGGCGATGCCGTGGTACTGAACGGCTGGGGTGTTGGTGAAGTGCACTGGGGGGGGCTGGCACAAAAAGCTCGCCTGAAAGGTGACTGGCTGATTCCTCTACCCACCGCATTTACACCCCGTCAGGCCATGATGATCGGCACTGCCGGTTATACCGCCATGCTGTGTGTGATGGCTCTGGAGCGTCATGGTGTTAAACCGGAATCCGGTGAAATTCTGGTCACGGGTGCTGCCGGTGGTGTTGGCAGTGTTGCCGTAGCTCTGCTGGCAAAACTGGGTTATCAGGTGGTGGCCTCCACCGGTCGTCCCGATGAAGCCGAATACTTAAAACAACTGGGCGCTTCGGAAATCATCCACCGCAACACCTTAAGTGAACCCGGCAAACCTCTGGCCCGTGAACGCTGGGCTGGTGCCGTGGACTCTGTTGGTAGCCATACCCTTGCCAATGTCTGTGCCAGCATGAAATACCGTGGCGTCGTTGCTGCCTGCGGTCTGGCTCAGGGCATGGACTTACCGGCCACCGTAGCACCTTTTATTCTACGTGGTGTCACTCTGGCTGGTATCGACAGTGTTTACTGCCCACGCCCGGAGCGGCTGGAAGCCTGGGAACGTCTGGGTCAGCTGCTGGATACCAACCAGTTAGAACTGCTGGTGCACGAGATCTCACTGGAAGAAGCCATCCCAGCGGCAACTGACCTACTGGCGGGCAAAATCCGTGGTCGCCTGGTGGTGGATACCAACCGCTGACCGTCGTTCAGCGGACTGGATTTTCATCTGCTCCGCTGAGCCAGTGACACCTCAAGCAAAATCCTGTAAATTTCACGGCATTTCCATTCCTGATTCCAATCGATCCCTGACCCAAGGTAAGCTGACTCCATGCGCGCTTCACAACTGCTGATTGCCACCCTCAAGGAAACCCCCAACGATGCCCAGGTCATCAGCCACCAGCTGATGTTACGTGCCGGTTTTGTCCGCAGCCTCGGCTCCGGTTTATACACCTGGCTGCCTCTGGGTCTGCGTACCCTACGCAAGGTGGAACGTATTGTGCGGGAAGAAATGGACAAATCCGGCGCTCAGGAGGTGTTAATGCCCGGCATTCAACCCGCTGAGCTGTGGCAGGAATCTGGCCGCTGGGAGCAGTACGGCAAAGAGTTGCTGCGCCTGCATGACCGCCATAACCGTGATTTCTGTGTTGGCCCGACCCATGAAGAGGTCATCACCGACATGGTGCGTAAAGAACTGCGTTCATACAAACAGTTGCCGGTGAACTTTTACCAGATCCAGACCAAATTCCGTGACGAAATCCGTCCCCGTTTTGGTGTCATGCGTGCCCGTGAATTCATCATGAAGGATGCCTACTCCTTCCACCTGACGCAGGAATCACTGCAACAGACCTATGATGTCATGCACAGCACCTACTGCAATATCTTCACCCGCCTGGGTCTGGATTTCCGTCCGGTGATTGCAGATAACGGCTCCATCGGTGGCACGGGTTCACATGAGTTCCACGTACTGGCCGACTCAGGTGAAGACGACATCGTGTTCTCCGACAGCTCCGACTACGCTGCCAACATTGAAAAAGCCGAAGCCCTACCGCGTGAAACCTCACGCCCTGCAGCTACCGAAGAATTACGCCTGATTGACACCCCGGATGCAAAAACCATCAGCCAGCTGGTTGAACAGTTTGGTCTGTCGGTTGAAAAAACCATCAAGACTCTGGTGGTGAAAGCTGCTGAAGGCGGCCTGATCGCCCTGCTGGTACGTGGTGATCACGAACTGAACGAAATCAAAGCCAGCAACCTGCCAGAAGTCGCCAGCCCATTACAAATGGCCAATGATGAAGAAATCAAAGCGGCTATTGGTGCTGCACCTGGCTCATTGGGTCCGATCCAACTGCCGATTCCCTGCATTGCAGATCGCTCTGTTGCCATGCTGAGTGACTTTGGCGCCGGTGCCAATGAAGATGGTAAACACTATTTTGGCATCAACTGGGAACGTGACCTGCCGCTGCCACAAGTGGCTGATATTCGCAACGTGGTGGAAGGTGATCCCAGCCCGGATGGCAAGGGTAGCCTACTGATCAAGCGTGGCATAGAAGTCGGCCATATCTTCCAGCTCGGCACCAAATACTCCGAGGCCATGAACGCCACAGTACTGGACGAAAACGGCAAAACGGCCACCCTGATTATGGGTTGTTACGGTATCGGTGTCACCCGGATTGTGGCTTCTGCCATTGAGCAGAACCATGATGAGTCCGGTATTATCTGGCCGAATGCCCTTGCCCCTTTTGAAGTGGCTATTGTGCCGATGAATGCCCACAAATCTGAACGGGTGCGTGAAACCACCGAAAAACTTTATCAGGATTTAAAAGCCGCCGGAGTTGATGTACTGCTGGATGACCGTGACGAGCGCCCCGGTTCCAAGTTTGCTGATCTGGAACTGATTGGTATCCCGCATCGTATTGTGGTGGGTGAACGTGGCTTGAACAACGGTGAACTGGAATACAAAGGACGCCGTGATGCTGAACCCAGCATGGTGGCCGCTGACGGGATTCTGGAGTTTATTCGCAACAAACTGGCTTGATTGCGCCTTTAACAGCCAGAGAAAAAAAGCAGCCTCCCGAATGAGATGGCTCACTGGGGGCTGCCTGTTTGTTACTGGGCGATGTTTATCAGGTAATAAGCAACACCCGCGACAGACAACAAAAACACCACAATCAAGTTCACCCGCCAGGAATCCGTACTGCGCTTGTTACGAAAAGCATTCAGCACCAGACCACCAGCCGACAACAGCATAATCAGCAGCATCAGGTAAAAAGCATAACGGTAGGCATCGGCATCCCAGTAGTCACGCCCTTCCAGCCCCATCCAGCGATCAAAAAAAGTCACCAGCACCGGGCGGGCTTTTTCCACCAACACCAGCACCGGCAACAATAAAATCCAGCTCAACGCCCCACTCAGGGTGATCAGCCGTAAAACCAGATCAGGCTTCTGCCTATGCTCAGGTATCTTTTTCCGCCGGTTATCATCTGCTGCCTGCGCCAGCTTTTTCCAGTCTTCCATACTGCACCTCAGTGAATACTATTATTCCAAAGCATAATCCAGAAGCGGATTGGAGCCTAGTGCTGCTGATGATTTACCAAAAAATTGCTTCAAGACAATAAATTAACACCAAAAACAGCGACAAAAAGTCTCACATTGATATAAAATTTTTCATTCAAAAAAGTCTGGCAAAAAAACAACAAGGAACAAATAGACAATGCTGAAGCTTCAAACCAAGACCTTACTGGCTCTGGCATCCGTAATGTTTGTTCTGACACTCGTCATCACTCTGGCCAGCCTTGCTTCTTTCCGCGATTTTTCCATCCGGGCAGCTACAGAGCACACCCGCACCGCAGCTGAAATGATCCGTGTGGCTCTGACCGAATCCATGGTCAACGGTACCATGGACAAGCGACATACGCTGCTGGAACGCGTTGCTGAAGTGGATGGACTGGATGAAGCGCGTGTGATTCGCGGCAAACTGGTTGAAGAACAGTTCGGGAACGGCCTGGCGATGGAAAGTCATGCAGATGCCATTGATTACCAGGTGCTAGGCAGCGGCAAACCTGTTTATACCTTGATGGGTGGTTACCTTAACTCGGAGTTCCGCGCAACCGTTCCCTACATTGCCACCACCCGTGGTGATGTCAACTGTCTTAACTGCCATGCTGTACAGGAAGGTTCTGTTCTGGGTGCGGTCACACTGACCGCCTCCATTGAGCACATGCGCACTGCAGCTATTCTTACAGTGATTGTACTGGTCGGTGCCACTGCCCTTTTTTCTGTTATTTCTTTGTTATTTCTGCGCCGTCTGTTGCAGCCTCTGGTGACCACCGCCAGCGAAATTGAACACGCCGTGCGTCAGGCCAAAGTAGGTGATTTTAGTGTTCGAGTGCAGCAGCGCAGCAATGATGAAATTGGCGCCATTGCCCGCCACTTCAACAGCCTGTCAGAAGGTATCACCAACAAACTCAGCGAAATCCGCCAGAATGTTGCCCATCTGGTGCAATCACAACCGACGGAAAACGGTGACCTGCTGGCAGATACCGCCAACACGGTATCCGGGCTGGTCAAGGTCGCTCAGTTCAAACAGGCAATCGAAGAAGACGAATCCAGTGAAGAAGTGTTTCAGCGTATTGGTGAAGTGATTCAGGATGAATTCAAGTTTGAAACCTTCTCCATTTATGAAGTGGATCAGACCAATAAACAGATCAAAACCATCTGTGTGGATGGTATCGCTCAGGCGCCCATCCAGTGGTGTAATACCGATATTTCTGAAAAGTGCACTGCCTGTCGCGCTGTGCGCACCGGGCATTATATTGATGGCACAGAAAACGCACTGATCTGTCGTTCTTTTGCCAGTGATGCCCGCAACGATGGCAAGACTTACCTGTGTCTGCCAGTGATTCAATCCGGCGGTGTGGGCAGTGTCATTCAGCTGGTACTAAAAAAAGAAGACGTAAAGCGGGCAGAACATTCCAGACCACTGATTGAGTCCTATCTGCGTGAGGCAGCACCAGTATTGCAAGCCAAACGGCTGATGGCCAGCCTGCGTGAATCCACGTTAAATGACGCCATGACCGGCCTGCGTAATCGCCGCTTCCTTGAGGAATACTCCGACACCCTGGTCAACCAGTGCAAGCGCCGTGGCACCTCCATGACCCTGATCATGATGGATCTGGACTATTTCAAAAAGGTTAACGATACCTACGGGCATGATGTCGGTGACGCAATCCTGGTAGATCTGGCGAATATTTTTAAAGCCAACGTGCGGGACTCGGATCTGATTATCCGTTATGGTGGTGAAGAGTTTCTGATTATCCTGCTGGACACTGATGCCGAAGCAGGTGTGCTGGTGGCAGAAAAAATCCGCAAGGCAGTGGAAAGCTTCCAGTTCAAAGCTGGTGGTGTGTTGCTGAACAAAACCATTTCAGCAGGTCTGGCGGATTATCCCACCGATGGTCAGGCATTCTGGCAGGTACTCAAGTACGCGGATGTATCCCTGTATGCTGCCAAAGACGGTGGTCGTAATCAGGTGGTACGTTTTACTCCCGAACTATGGGTTTCTGAAGAAAAGTATTAACGGAGTTAACTCTTGCTGAATCATCTGGAGCGCCTGGCTCAACGCCTGGCTTTCCTAAAAATTCCAGCCCTGTTGCTTGCCGCCGCAGGGCTGCTTCATTTTGTGCTGACCCTGCAACTGCCCGGTATCCTGCTGGTGTTCTGGGCATTGCTGCTGTACAGCTTTTTAAATCTGTTCCAACGCTTACCTGCCGCTGCTCAGCCGAATCAGGGCTTTTTTAAACGCCTGAAAATGCGTGTGCACCGCAGCGGTTACTGGCTGCTGCTGATTATTTTTGTATTGCTCACCCTCGCCATTCTGACAATGACCCTGCGTGGACTGTTACTCTTTTTCAGCAGTTAAGCCGATCAATCGGATAACTGGAATTGAGCACTAGCACTATATCAGCATGATCCAAGGTGGCCAGCATCAGATGCGCCAGACCTTCCTTGGAGCCAATAAGTCATACAGAGGTATTTTTAGCGCAGGGAACCGTCCATTACTTTAACCAGCTGGTAAAAAATGCTTTCAGCTGCTGTTGTTTTGGACGCGCAACCAGCTCTATGTAAGGTTGAGATGGATTACGATGAGCATAATCCTGATGCTCCGGCTCAGCAGCATAAAACCTCCGCAGTGGCTCAACACTGGTTACCACAGGTACAGACCAGGCGGGCAGACGGTTCAGCTGATGAATATAGGATTCTATCTGCTGTTTTTCATCTTGATTACTGTAAAAAACTACTGAGCGATACTGACTGCCATGATCAGCACCCTGATGGTTAAGATGGGTTGGGTTGTGAGCTACTGAAAAGAACACCTGCAACAACCGGCCTCTGGAAATAACCGCCGGATCATACTCAATACAAACAACCTCCGCATGTTGAGTACGACCACTGCAAACCTCGGCATAACTGGCAGTAGCCTCAGTATCACCTGAGTAGCCTGACACTACACTCAACACACCTTGCAGTGATCGAAACACACCCTCCACACACCAGAAACAACCACCACCCAGCACCAGCGTCTTGTGTCCTTCTGTATTAAAGGAACCCTCAGGCTCCGATTGATCAGGCAGGGGGAAATCACTGGGACTGACCAGACGCTCACCTGAGTGATGCTCAGCAAACAAGCTCATGATGTTTCTCCTATAGAATCAGGCTCTGGCTACCGCGACAAAAGGTTGGCTGTTTAATGCCAGCAGTGCCAGTGCACCAGTATGAATTTTTTCCAGTATTACCGAGTCGGCCCGTTCATGCCACCAGATTGCCAGTGTGGCACTACCCCACTCCACGGCAAATACATCTTCCGGCAGGGTTTCCAACCAGCTGGACAAGAATTTTTGCTGCTCTTCTGTCAAAAATGAACGGCGTCCCTTGACCAGCTCCCAACCTGCTTGCCAGAGCCCACCTCGCTCACGCTCAGGCTCTTTTCTCATCAAGCACAGATAACCCGGCATGGGGGATGCATCTGCAGCACGCAACCAGCGGTAGGCCGCACCTTCCAGCTTCAAACCCGGCTCCAGCAACTGAGGTGTCAGAGTGACTTTGATACCCAACTGACGAGCTGTGTCACGCAGCAGAATCAAACGCTTCTGACGTGCCGTGGGTTTCAGCATACTCATGGGTGATAAAACCAGAACTACTGACAGCAGAATCCACCAGAAAGCACTCAATTACATCTCCTTTATTTTGGTTTATAGTGTGATCATTCATAGCGCAACAGGAAAACATCATGAGCAACGAATACAACAACATTCTGGTCGCCATTGACCTGTCAGAAGAGTCCCGCAAAGTGCTGCAACGCGCTAAAGAAATTGCGGCACGCAACCAGCAAGCCAAAGTTTCCGTAGTGCATACACTGGAGCCACTGGGGTTTGCTTATGGTGGTGATATTCCCATGGACCTGACCAGCATTCAGGATCAACTGGATGAACATGCCAGAAAACGCCTGAAAGAGCTACTGGAAGGCATGGATATAGCAGAAGAAAATCAGCACATACTCGTTGGCATGCCAGACAGTGAAACGCATCGGCTGGCACGTGAACAGGATGTTGATCTGATTGTGGTTGGCAGCCATGGCCGCCATGGGCTGCAGCTGTTGCTGGGGTCAGTCTCCAGCGGTGTACTGCATGGCGCACCCTGTGATGTACTCGCCGTCCGGGTTGGCAACTAATCCAGATCAGATGGGCGCCAACAGTGTAACCTTTTCATCTGTGGCCAGCAGGCCACAGATGCCTCCCAATAACTGCAGTCGGCGTTCTGATTTTTCCCAAGCCTTCCAGCACCGTTCATTTTGCCAGAGTGTAATAATCAGCCGGTGGTTGGGACGTTTTATATCCTGCAACGACTCTCCGGAAACATAACCCGGCATCTCCATGCAACCCTGCAACAAGGCTCTGGATGCCAATTTGTATTCCTCGTCCAGTCCTTCCAGCAACTGCCTTTCTATTAATACCTTAATCATTCTGTTCTCCTTTTAATGCCTGGATTTTCAGCTTGCCCTAAACATGCAGATCATTGAAAATAAATAAAGTTTATTCCTGAAATTGTATTTTTTCCAGAGAAGTCCTGCCATGCAAAAATCTGCTGTAACACCCTGTGACCATCAGCTCGATACCTGTGGCCTGTATTGCCCGGAGCCGGTCATGTTACTGCATAGCAAAATAGATGAATTAAAAACTGGCGAGGTACTGCTGGTGGTTGCAACAGATCCAGCAACAACCCGGGATATCCCAAAGTTTTGCCAGTTTCTGCAGCACAAGCTGCTGTTACAGCAAGAGGACAAGCATGAGTACCGCTACTGGATACAAAAAAGCTGAATTAATAATCCACCTGGCTCATGATTTCATTGGACCACTGCTGACTGAGCAACCACGCCTGGTTGAGTCGAGCGATCAAATCAGGTGACCGATTACCCATCTGGGCATGTTCAAAAGCCAGTACCAGGTTCAGCAGTTTGCCCATCCGGCCTTCTCTTGAAAGAATGGCCTGTTTTATTTCCTGACTCAGCGGCAGCTCAGCCATCAAGGGCTGCATTTCCATACCCATCAGCAAATCCATCATTGACATCAAGCCCACCATAAACGCGGTACGGGGGTCAATGTCACTCATGCCGTAAGACAGCTGTTCACACATCTGGGCACGGGTTAATGCCTGGGGCAGTAACAAACGGCTGGCCGGGCCATTATTGGCCAGCATCACCGTAGTGACAATGCTGCGAACCCGATCCAGACCCAGAGTATTGAGTGCCTGATGGATGGTGGTTACTTCACTGCGTCGACGAAAAGCAGCCGAGTTGACATACTTCAGTAGCATAAAAGTCAGCTGGGGGTCCTGGGCAATAAAAGTTTCCAGTAGGCGATAATCCGGCTCTTCCTTTTGCAACTCTGCCAGTATACGTATCTGGGCACTGCGATTATTGCCCCGGTCTTTACGAGAAGTTTCCTGATGTACCTCCGGCTTGGCATAAAAATACCCCTGGAACATCTCAAAACCCATCGCTTTGAAGCGTTTAAAGGTTTCCAGATCTTCAACTTTTTCGGCCAGAAGGCGAATACCTCGATCCTGATACTCCTGAATGTCTTCTTCTCGCACCGGCTCAAACAAATCCACCTTGATGATGCTGGCAACATCCAGCAATGGGCGGGTTGAGTCATTTAGAATAAAGTCATCGAGCGCCACATCAAAACCCATTTTTCGTATTTTTTTCAGGGCATTAACTATTTCAGGTTCGCCGGTGACATTCTCCAGCACCTCAACCACCACCTGTTCAGGATTGGGGGGTAAGAGTTCAGGTTTGAGTATCCATTCACGCGGGGCATTAAAAAAAAGTTTGCGGTTACCGATGAGTTTTTCGAGGCCAGTTTCAAAAAAGGCAGCATTCACCACCCGTGCTGTTGCCATCAACTGATCATTAACCTGTGCAAAAGTTGCTGAAGCACTGGAGCGATACAACAGCTCATCAGCGATGTGACGCATATTGGCATTGCAGATAGGCTGCAGTGCTATACAGTAGTTAGCCTCTGACGCTTCATTTGTCTTGACACTTTCCATTTTTTCCACCCTTAAAAAGGCTAAGCTATAATGAATAAAACAAGAATCTGACAAGAGCAGAAATTTGTTTTGTGTATCCTAGCAAAACCCTACACAAAGTACATGAAAAATTAATCTATAATCACTGACAACATTTAACATATTATTTCGATCCATTTGCTTCCCCCATTGAAATATTTATGGCATTTTTTGTACAAGAATAAACACAGCCGAATAGAAAATACACGGAACACTCTAAGATAAAGGGTTAACCTGATGAAACTTAGTGTTTTTTACCTGTGAGTTGACTGATGCTTGAGAAGCTGCGCCCCGGAGAACTGGCTGTAGGTAGAAAAACCACCCTGGATATCTATACCAAAGGTGGGCGCTTACTCTTGTCCCGAGGAGCAATGATCGGTAATGAACAACAGATAGAAATACTGATGGAACGTGGACTGGTTAAACGAGACCTGAATGACCGGGTTGACTACTCCAGTGAGTTCAAACCCTTTCGTTACAGCAATAACGTTAACCCCTTTCTTGAAGTCACCGAGCTAGAAGATCAGCTGGGGTGTGCTTTCAAGCACATCAAAAGCGGCAGCCCCGGTGCTCCTGAAGCTTTTTACCGGGATATTCGTAATATCTGCAGCCAAATTTTAGGGCTGGCTGAACGATCACCGGAAGCCTTGCTGGGCACTGTTCACTGGCCCCGAGCTGAAGAAGGCTCTTACAGTCTTTACCATCCTGTGCAATGCGCCATCCTGATTGCGGTTGTTGCCATGGAGCTGAAAATTCATGGCGAACAACTCTTCTGTACCCTGGCTGCCGCCCTGACTGCCAACCTTGGCATGATGACGGTGCAGGATCGACTCAATAAACAAAGAACCCCACTAACCGAAGAGCAGAAGGTCATCCTTCGTACCCATCCAGATAAATCCGTGAGTATTCTGGAGTCCATGGGAGTACATGACCCGATGTGGATACGAGCAGTATTACACCACCATGAACGACTGGATGGCAGCGGCTACCCTCAGGGGCTCAAAGGTGATGAGATTTCCAATGAGTCCAAACTGGTGGCACTGGCCGATATTTACATCGCTTTGATTGGCAAGCGTGAATACCGGCAGGCGCTGCCCATCAAGGTGGCATTACGACAGATCTTCAGTGAGCGGGGTACCTTGCTGGGCCCGGGATTAACCAAGCTCTTCCTGAATCAGATCGGTGTTTACCCACCCGGCACTGCTGTGAAACTAAAAAATGGCGATACTGCGGTAGTGATTGAAAGAAGAGATAATATTCTCCAGCCCTTGTGTTCCGGTATTCGCGCCATCAGTGGGCAGGTTTACATGCATCCACCACCCCGTGACACCAGCCTGCCTGAATACCAGATTCAGGACATCATCTCCAACGACATCTTGAAACCTCTGCAACCCTTCCTGTTCTGGGGTCTGCACGTTCGTAAAGCGGTTGAGCTTTAAGGTTGCGCAGGGCTAACGCGTAACAATCGGCCATTTCGCTCATCTTTGGTCATACCCTTAAAAAAACCGCCACCTCATATACAAAAACCGCCACCCCAGGGGGCAGCGGTTTTATTCAGATGCTGTACTGGTGTTAAGTTACCAGTAACATCAGCTGTTTCAGCTCTGGTTGTTTTCCATCTGCTGCTTGATCAGATCACCAATGGTGGTCGGACCAGCCAGATCAGCCTGAGTTTCACGCTGGCTAGCCATAGCCTGTTCGGTTTCGGCCTTGTCTTTTGCTTTTACAGACAGGCTGATGACACGATTCTTGCGATCCACATTGATGATGCGAGCTTCAACTTCATCACCTTCTTTCAGAACATTACGTGCATCTTCTACACGCTCAGCACTGATTTCAGAAGCTTTCAGTACAGCCTGAACTTCTTCGTTCAGAGCAATAACAGCTTCTTTGGCTTCAACAGAAACAACGGTGCCTTTAACGATGGAACCCTTGTCGCTGACTGCCAGGTATTCGTTGAAAGGATCACTTTCCATCTGCTTGATGCCGAGGGAGATACGCTCACGCTCAGGATCAATGGACAGAATAATGGTTTCAACTTCTTCGCCTTTCTTGAACTTGCGAACAGCTTCTTCGCCAGTGTCGTTCCAGGAGATGTCAGACAGGTGAACCAGACCGTCGATGCCGCCGTTCAGGCCAACAAAGATACCAAAGTCAGTGATGGACTTGATGGCACCGGTGACCTTGTCACCCTTGTTGTACTTACCGGAGAATTCTTCCCACGGATTGGCACGGCACTGCTTGATACCCAGAGAGATACGACGACGTTCTTCGTCGATATCCAGGATCATCACTTCGATTTCGTCGCCCAGGCTTACAACAGCCTTGGGATTAACGTTTTTGTTGGTCCAATCCATTTCAGAAACGTGTACCAGACCTTCCACGCCTTCTTCCAGCTCAGCAAAACAACCATAGTCAGTCAGGTTGGTGATGCGGGCTTTGATGACGGAGTTTTCTGGGTAACGTGCCTTGATCTGAATCCATGGATCTTCACCCAGCTGCTTCAGACCCAGAGAAACGCGGTTACGCTCACGGTCAAACTTCAGCACCTTGACATTGATTTCGTCGCCAACAGCCACGATCTCGGAAGGATGCTTGATACGCTTCCACGCCATGTCAGTGATGTGCAGCAGGCCGTCAACACCACCCAGATCAACAAACGCGCCGTAATCGGTGAGGTTCTTAACGATACCTTTAACTTCCTGACCTTCAGCCAGGTTGGCCAGCAGCTGCTCGCGCTCGGCAGAGTTTTCAGCTTCCAGCACAGCGCGGCGAGAAACAACCACGTTGTTACGCTTGGCATCCAGCTTGATCACTTTGAAGTCCAGTTCTTTGTTTTCGAGGTGGGCTGTATCGCGCACTGGGCGTACATCCACCAGAGAACCGGGCAGGAAGGCACGGATGGTGTTGATATCAACAGTGAAGCCACCCTTGACCTTGCCGTTGATGATACCCTTGACGATTTCGCTCTTGTCGAAAGCTGCTTCCAGTTCGATCCAGGACTCGGCACGGCGTGCTTTTTCACGGGACAGACGGGTTTCACCGAAACCATCTTCCACGGTTTCCAGAGCGACCAGCACCTGGCTGCCAACGGTCAAATCTTCACCGTTTTCAAACTGGCTGCGGTGGATCACACCTTCAGATTTCAGGCCCGCGTTAACGGTAACCCAGTCACCATCAACATCAACGATGGTTGCTTTGATGATGGAGCCCACTTCCATGTTGACAGTCTGCAAGCTTTCTTCAAAGAGTGCGGCAAAGGATTCAGTCATGAATTTTTTACTCGATTTAAATGTCTTTAATGCGGCGGAATTGCCGCCCTCCGCGCCACCAGCAAACGCGGGCCTGGATTATTTCCATCTAGGGGTGTTAACGCCGGTTAAGCCTGACGGGATTTTCAGTTAGTTATCCCGACACACTGTGACACCGTCCCAGATGACCTCCGTACTACTTCGACTTAAAAGCGTCTCAGGCGGAGGATGCCTGAGATATCAAGCCTCGGCTTTTTGCCTCGGCGAGAATCAGGTCGACAACTTCTGTAATGCTCAGCTGTGTACTGTCCAGTTCAATGGCATCCTCTGCAGGTCGCAGCGGGGCAGTTGAACGGTTCATGTCACGCGCATCACGCTCCAGAATGTCCTTTTTAAGGTCGCATAGACTAGCACTGATACCCTTCTGGCGCAACTGCTCCAGCCTGCGCCGGGCACGTTCATCAGCACTGGCGGTCAGGTAGATTTTCAGCGGGGCATCGGGGAAAACCACCGTGCCCATATCACGACCATCACAGATCAGACCAGGCAACTCACAAAAGGCTTTCTGACGGGAAAGCAAGGCTCTGCGCACATCACTCAGTGCTGCCACCTGCGAAGCCAGACCACCCACACGTTCGGTACGTAACTCGTGGCTGACATCCTCTCCTTCCAAAATCACCTGCACCAGATCATCCTTGCCGGTCAGGAACTGTACATCCAGATGCTCAGCCAGCACACTCAGTGCTGCTTCGTTATCCAGTGAAACACCATGATGCTCCGCAGCCAGACCGACCAAACGATACAGCGCCCCGGAATCCAGCAGGTGCCAGCCCAGCTCACGCGCCAGCAGCATACTAACGGTGCCTTTACCGGCACCGCCCGGCCCATCCAGTGTGATGACTGGTGCTCCGACATCCATGGAATTCATGTTCCCCTCTCCCCCCGCAGCTTTCGCCACTTACTCAGGTCATAATTCAATAGTTCGGACAGTTTTAAAGAAAGCCTGCTACCCGGATAATGGGGTTGTCAA
>NZ_JACUUA010000351.1 GCF_014859565.1 Marinospirillum sp.
TGTTGTCAGCAGCAGTAAGGTCAGCAGCAGAAAACTCCAGCGATACAGCCGGGTTGCATCGGTCATTGCCGACACAAAGGATAATCTGTTCATGGTCTGTCCTGATTGATCAAATAAATAATAAAAGCCGTCTGTTTTGGTGAGGCTAATCAGGTGGTTTGTTCAGCAGGAACAGAGGCTGATCGGGTTCGGTGGTTCTCCCCGTGCTTTTTTCGAGAGAGTGTTGAAGGACACTGAGCCATAGTTGTTGCTGTTGATACAGCGGCTCATGCTGATGTTCCGGCATGGTGTCTGAATGCGGGTGGATGCTGCACGACCAACAATGAGTTTCGGTATGATGATCTGTTGGTGAGTGCTCAAATGCTGATTGCAACAGGCTTCCCAGACCATGTGACACTTTGCTGAGTGACAGCAGCAACAGCAGTAACACTAGTAGTGGGCGATAACGTGAGATCTGATTTCGCAGCTGATTCATGGGGTTGGCGTCAGCCCTGTTACTTGTGGCAATGAATTGAAACATCCCCCCGGGGGGGATAGAATCGGCATTCTAGGTAAAAAGCTGCGCACTTACAACCCAGCATAAAAGCAGGTCATCATGTCAGATGTTCATCCCACCCATCATGATCACCCGAACCATCAGGCGATCATCAAACGGCTGAAGCGAGCAGAAGGTCACCTGCGCAGTACACTTGGAATGATGGAAGTGCATCGTCCTTGTCTTGAGCTTGCGCAACAGTTGCACGCTGTTGAAAAAGCAATTTGTCAGGCCAAGCGTCTGTTGATCCGTGATCATCTGGATCATTGTCTGGACAGTGCAATGGATGCCGATGATGTCAGCGCCCGTAATAAAGCACTGGACGAGTTCAGGGAAATTACCCGCTATCTCTAATGAGGGTTGAGAAAATCATGACATGGCTGGTTTTTAAATATGCCATTACAGCGCTGCTGGTGGTGCTGGTCTCTGAAACAGCAAAGCGCAGTGATCATCTGGGTGCCTTGCTGGCTTCCTTGCCGTTGGTAACACTGCTGACATGGATCTGGCTGCATGTTGAGCAGCAGGCACCTGAACGCCTTGCCAATCATGCATTGCTTACCTTCTGGTATGTGCTGCCCACCATGCCGATGCTGCTGTTATTTCCCTGGCTGCTGATGCGTTACGGTTTTTTCACCGCCTTGATCAGTTATGTTGCCGGTACGTTTTTGTTGTTTGTGATTACTGTGCTGATGGCTCGCTGGTTTGGAGTGAACCTGCTGGGTTGATGCTGCTACAGAATCAGTGGCAAGGCTGCCAGAGCGGGAAACGCTGCGAATCAACAGAGTTGACCAAAATGCGCGACAAGCCCCGTACTTTTAGTGCGGGGAAGGATAGCGCTGGGAGGCGGTAGCCTCCCTAATGGGGCGAGTTTTTTGCTCAATATATTGTCGAATTACTGAAATCGCAGCGCCGCCGACACCGCCTGCATAGTCGCTGGGACTCCAGAGCGCGTTTTTCATGTAGCCACGGTACTTTGTAGTAAAGACCAAATGGGAATGAAGCCAAAAAATGCAATACCTGCCTTTTCTGTAATGGTTGATTTCTTCCATAGACCAACTATAATAGAAAACATGAAATACACTAAGACCTTAAAGGTTCGTGTTCGAGACAAGCACCTGCCATTGTTGAATCAAATGGCAAGATCGGTCAACTTTGTCTGGAACTAAATCAACGAACTCAGTCACCGTTCTATCAAGGAGCGTGGTGTGTTTCTGTCTGCCTACGATCTTCAGAAGTACACCCAAGGCGCTCACAAAGAGCTGGAACTGCATAGCCATACCGTTCAGAAGGTCGGCGCGGAGTACGCTACTCGCCGCAAGCAGTTCAAAAAGAAGCGAGGTTGGTTTCAATCCACGCGCCCGCGGGGGGCGCGTGTCAATGGCCATTTATTTTGACCCACCTTTGGCCAATAAAATTGACCCACCTGGTGCGTTAGTTGATTCATAATCTGAGTCATTTGCGCTGATTTTTTTCGTGGATCGCAATCATAGCGCGTATAACAGAGCAATTCTGTCCATTCTTGACTTGAAGGTCATCATCACAATGCCTGCGAAGTATCGTTTTTGTGGGTTTTATGTATAATTTATAGCGACTTTGTTGTTTGCTCACTTCTTTGTTATGTGCGCTCTAAGCCACCGGCTCAGCATCAGCGGCAAGCTGATGTTCATCTTCTTTGTTGTTTTGATCCTGATTTGCCTGCTCCTTGGTTCCATCGCCATTACTCAGTCCACTCGTGCTGTAAATGAACAGGTGGATAGGGGGTGTCGGTTACTCTTGTCACCAGAGCGGGGAAGGCATCTTTGACAGACCAGAAAACCGAAGTGATTCTTCAAATATTGAGGCGTAAATGGGTGTCGATTTCTTCTAATAAGGTTTTTGATGTCTCCCATTCTTTTGCAAGTTGACGCCAGCTGGATAAATGCTCGATAGTTTCATCAATAATTGCGTCAACTTTTCTTTGACTGAAGGCCGGACTTAGCTTTTCTAAGCTGTAGAAATCCTTTCTAGTGAAATCTTCTCTTTTGCCGTTTAAACTCATCCAGTGGCTGTTGACCCATTTGCTACCAGGCTTGTAGCTATAGGCTAGATCATAAGCCGGAGCCAGAGACCATTTATC
>NZ_JACUUA010000352.1 GCF_014859565.1 Marinospirillum sp.
TGGTGCAGGTATTCCGCCGGTGCCAGTGCAGGATTTCAGCCAGTTTGGTGAGATCGAAGAAAAACCCATGGGTCGTTTGCTGAAGGCCGGCGCGGTCAATCTGCATCGTTCCTGGCTGAATGTGCCGCATGTTACCCAGTTTGATGAAGCTGACATTACCGAGCTGGAAGACTTCCGCAAATCCATCAAGGCAGAAGCAGAAAAACAGGGTGCCAAGGTCACGCCACTGCCTTTCCTGATCAAGGCCTGTGCACTGGCATTAAAAGCCTACCCACAGTTCAACGTATCCCTGGGTGCAGCTGGTGATACGCTGATCTGGAAAAAATACATCAACATCGGTTTTGCGGTGGATACCCCAGACGGGCTGTTGGTAGTGGTGGTTAAGGATGCTGACAAGAAAAGTGTTTATGACCTGGCGCGTGAATCTTCTGAGCTGCTGATGCAGCACGTTTTATCACCTTCCTGTCGCAGCAGTTAAGTGATATTCGCAAAATGCTTTTGTAAGACAACAACATAGCTTCAGGTTCTGATAACTCCCGCAGTAGCGGGAGTTATTCTTTACAGAAAACATTAAAACATACGTTTGATTTCTGCTGTATTTCCGCTAAGGTTAGCAACAGTATCCATTCCGACCAGGCTCAGGCTGATCCTGTCTAAAAACAAAAAAAGGATACCTTCACGAGGGTCTTGTAATGCTGACTATACTTTTAAAGCCGGGCATGGTGCTGATGAACCGTCTGGCATATTTCCAGAAGTTCACCCTGATCGCCCTGCTGTTTCTGTTACCGCTGATTCTGCTCAGTGGGATGCAAACCAAACAGCTTTGGGATGAACTGCGACAGTTACAACGCGAAAGAGCCGGACTGGAGTTACAACAAGCAACCCTGCGTCTTATTGGTTTGTCAGAAAGTTACCGGGATGTTGCTGCTCTGCAGGATGGTCGCGAAGATCACAATTTGCAGCAACAGCTGGAAGGATTACAGAACAACTGGCTGCAAGAATACAACCAGCTACAGCAGCAAGCCGACTTGTTACTGGCAGACAGTAATCTAAAAGCCGTAATGCAGGCCTTGAGGGAACAGGCCGAAGGGCTGTTTCGGCCACAGGGGCGGATGGGTAACCAGGCATTGGCACTGGCGCATTTTCAGCCACTGGTTACCAACACCTATGCCTTGTTGCAGTCTTTGCGTCAAAGCAGTGATCTGATGCGGGATTCCAGAACCGAAGTGCAGTTGTTGCAGCTGTTGCTGAACGACCAGTTGCCACCCTTACTGGGCAGTATCAGCCAAGGGCGCAGTTACGGCAGCCATGTTTTGATGCAACAGTTTATGGATTCACGCAGTAGTACCGAGCTGGAAAACGTGCTTGATCTGCTAACACGTCAGAATCTGGGGTGGCAGGCGACTCTGGACAGTCTGGCATTTCGCGCCCCGGAGCTGGCAACCCGCTTGCAGGGTCTGTCTACAGAAGTGGATCAACAGGTGAGTCATTTTCAGGAGTTGCTGGAAGATCAAGTGGTGTTTGCCGTCAGTTTTGATGCAGATTGGCAGGCTTTTTTTGATTCTGGAATCCAAAGTCAGCAGAATTTACTGAAGGTGGGGGTAGCTCTGATTGCCGAGGCAGACAGTTACCTGCAGGCTGCTGAAGCGTCGCAGACACGTTATTTGTGGATGATGACCAGCTTACTGCTGGCACAGTTGTTGGTGATTGCTTACCTCTACACCTGTTTTTATGTCTCCATGAATCTGAACATGCGACAGCTGTTAACCAGTGTTCAAACATTGGCAAAGGGTGATTTGAGAGTTACACCGCTGGCAACGACTCGCGACGAAATGGGTGTGTTGACGGAAGCTTTTGGCAGCATGTCAGCACGGATGCGTGAACTGGTAAAAATGGTTCAGGGCAGTGTGGAGCAGGTCACCGGGCAGGCCGAGCGTGTCTCACTGGCAGCTGGTGAAGCACGTCAGACCAGCATCACCCAGCAGAATGAAACCGAACAGGTGGCTTGCTCCATGAATCAGATGAATGCCACATCAACCGAGGTGGCAGAGCATGCTGCCAGCGCTGCAGCAACAGCAGGCACTGCGCGTCAGCAGGCTGAGCAGGGTCAGCAGTTGGCCGGTGAAATGGGTGATCGAATGCAGCGTCTGGCAGGTTCACTGGATGATGCCGCCGCAGCCGGTAAAAATCTGGTCGAGCGCAGCAGCCGTATTGGTGATGCGCTGGAAGTGATACGAGCCATTGCAGAACAGACCAACTTATTGGCACTTAACGCTGCCATAGAAGCTGCAAGAGCCGGTGATGCCGGACGGGGTTTTGCTGTGGTTGCAGATGAAGTACGCTCTCTGGCCAGTCGCACCCAGAACTCAACCCATGAAATTGCCGTAATTATTGAGGACCTGCATCAGGGTGTGGATAATGTGGTGGGGCATATCCAGAAAAGCCATGAACGTGCAGAATTAACGGCAGAACAGTCAAGGCAGGTTAGTCAGGCGCTTAGCCATATTCTGCAAGCCGTGCAGGATATTGATGCCAAGAACCAGCAGATTGCTGCCGCTGCGGAAGAACAATCGGCTGTTGCCAGTGAGATAGATGCCAATCTGGGACGAATTCGGGATGGCAGTGAAGCCAGTGCTCAGGGTGCT
>NZ_JACUUA010000353.1 GCF_014859565.1 Marinospirillum sp.
CAGTAGCCTGTGGTTATCCGGTGCCCTGATTGATAAACCGGCAGGCACCTTTACCTCCACATCCAGCCTGCATGGCGGACAGGAAACCACTCTGCTGACCATGGCGCTGCCTTTGTTGCATCATGGCATGATCTGGGCGGGCATCCCTTATTCCAACGCGGAATTAAGCAGCACCACAGATGGTGGTACACCTTATGGAGCCAGTCATCTAGCGGGTATCAAGGGTAATACCCAGTTGAGCAGCACCGAAGCCCGGCTTTGTCGTGTACAGGGTGAACGTATTGCCCGGCTGGCATTAAAATTAATGTAACTATTCTACAAGGCGAACCTGTGAAACCTGCTGCTCCCCTACCCCGTAAAGAACTGAACAACAAGCTGGCTGTCAGCCGCTTTCTGACACTACTGAGTTATTTTGGCCTACTGGCAGTACTGCTGGCAGGTGTGGTAATTTTTCCTTTGCCCGAAGGTGCACGTCTTTTTATTATCCTGCCGGTGCTGTGGCTGCCCTTGCTGGTTTTTTTACCTGCAGTGCTGACCAAAAATCCACGTGGTCATGCTTGGTTATGTTTTGTCAGCCTAGTGTATTTTATGCAGGGTGTAACCACCTTTATCATTCCCGGAAAAACGGGTATTGGTGCCCTGCAGGCCTTTCTGGCGCTGCTATTATTCTGCGCTGCCATGATGTATGGACGCTGGCGTGGCATGGAATTACGTGGAGCCATCAAAGACTAAAAGGTCTCTGATCTTTAACCTTGCTGGGTGATGTCTAGCAGCAACCGGACAACATCCAGCAAGGCCGCTTCTTCAGAGCACCCTGATCGTCTGGCGGCGGTATAAGCACCCACCTGTAGGTGGGCACTGGTGCCTTTGCTGAGTATCTTGGCACAGGTATCCAGCTCCATCTCACAACCCAGTGCTTTTGCATCCTCCGCCAGCATCTCCAGCAACTCCAGCAGCAACTGTTTGTATGGACGTATCTCACCAGTACCTAAATCAACTAGGCCGGCATCAATGCCGTAACACTGAGCTCGCCAGCGATTTTCATTGATCAGCATTCGTGCATAACTTCTCCAGCGCTGGTTTTTGAGGCGCAAACGGTAGAGATAACGCAACAGGCAACGATAAAGTGCTGCAATGGCAACCGAATCCTGCAGCCGGGTACAGGAATCAGCGACCCGCATCTCCAATGCCTCGTGCCGACTGGATGGTCTCAGATCCCACCACAAGCGCGAAGTGTCTTCGATCAATCCCGCCTGAATCAATACACTGGTATGTGCTTCAAAATCAGCCCAAGAGTCGAACAAATCCGGCAAACCGGTGCGGGGTAACTCGGAAAAAGCACTAACCCGGTAACTTTTAAGCCCAGTATTAGCAGAAAGCCAGAAGGGTGAACTGGTGGATAACGCCAGAATGTGCGGCACAAAGTAAGAAACCTGGTTCATCAGGTCAATTCGCAGATCCGGCTCCTCAATCATCACCTTGATCTGCATGCCGCAGGTTAACAAACGCCGGGAAAGATCTCTTAACTCCAGCGCCATGGCATGCTGTTTGCCATCACGGGTCTGAGTCTGACGCTGACGATGCCAGTCAGCAAAAGGATGAGTGCCTGCAGCCATCGGTGCCAGATCAAAATCAGCGGCAATCCGACCAAGGTGTTGCCGCAGCTCCGCAGCCTCTTTATGCAACTTTCCCAGATCATCATGAAAGTGGGTTGCTGTACGAATCTGGGCACCCAGCAGTTCTGGGCGAACTCGCTCACCCAGCTCTTTCTGGAGCCTTGCAACCAACTCCACCGGTTGCTCAACAATCACATCCAGCGTTTGTAAATCGACCAGCAGAAACTCTTCCTGAATAGCTGTGGCAAAGCTGGGACGGTACGCGGGACGAACAACCTGACTGTGAAACATGGAGGCTCCATATAAAGTCTTTAGGTTATTCTAAAGACATTTATAGAGAATCCAAGGATAAAGGTGTGTGATGTAGCCGCATAGGCTCGGACACTTTGTCGCACTGCAGTATAAAGCTGAAAATGGACTAAAGCTGCAGTATTACCAAGCCCAGACGATGGATTTCATGAGCCATATCAGGGGTTTTGAGTTCACGCATCCGAGTTATGACTTTTTCGAGCAATAGCTCAGGCTCACCGCGCTGAGGAAGCTCTGCCACACCAATGGATGAGTGGATTCTGAGGGTCGGAAACTCCGAGTATTTAACTTTAGCCAAAGCCTTGTTAATTCGTTCTGCCAGCAATAAACCATCCTGCTGACCCTTGCCGGGCATCAGCACACATAATTTGCGACCACTGAAGCGCGCACAAATATCATCCCGGCTAACACAATGCTGCAGCAGGCTACCCATGTTTCGCAGCACTCTGTCACCAATACTCTGACCGAACTGATCGTTAATTTCGTGCAGATTTTTCATATCAATGGTGACCAGTGCCAGACGCAAACCGTTCGGCCCAACCTGATCCAGCAACTCACGGAACACTTGCAGGAAAGCATCACGCTGGTAAAGTGCGGTTGTTTTATCCTGGCGGGATTCAATCTGCGCATCAGCCAACAGATTGTGCACCTGATCAGTCACGGCAACCCGTTCGGCAATATCTCTGCCGCTGGCCAGAATAAAATGACGTCCA
>NZ_JACUUA010000354.1 GCF_014859565.1 Marinospirillum sp.
AAGATTAGATACCCAGAAGCTGGAACAAACACTGAATATCCAGTTACCTAGTTGGCAAAGCCAACTGGAGCTGACACTGAATGAATACCTGGAGCGATAAATGAAAGGCATTATCCTGGCTGGTGGCACCGGCACCCGCCTCTATCCCATTACTCGCGGCATCTCCAAACAACTCCTCCCCGTGTATGACAAACCCATGATCTACTACCCCCTGTCAGTACTCATGCTGGCAGGTATTCAGGACATATTGGTGATCACCACACCTGAAGATCAGGAAGGTTTCAAACGCTTACTGGATGATGGCAGTCAATGGGGCGTCAACCTCACTTATGCAGTACAACACAGCCCGGATGGCCTAGCACAGGCCTTCATCATTGGCGAAGATTTCATCGGTCAGGACAGTGTGTGCCTGGTACTGGGCGATAACATCTACTACGGGCAGGGCTTGAGCAAACTACTGCAAACGGCCGCCGATCGGAAGCAAGGTGCCACCGTCTTTGGCTATCAGGTCACTGACCCCGAACGCTTTGGAGTAGTTGAGTTTGATGACCAGCAACGTGCCATCTCCATCGAAGAAAAACCGACCCAACCCAAGTCTGACTTTGCCGTGACAGGCCTCTACTTCTACGATAATGATGTGATTGAAATCGCTAAACAAGTGAAGCCCTCGGATCGGGGTGAACTAGAAATTACCAGCATCAATCAGGCTTACCTGGAGCGGGGGGATTTGAAAGTCGAACTGCTGGGCCGCGGTTATGCCTGGTTGGATACGGGAACCTTTGACTCCCTACACGATGCCAGTAGCTTTATTGAAACCCTGGAAAAACGCCAAGGCTTGAAGATTGCCTGCTTGGAAGAAATCGCTTATCGCATGTGCTTCATTGGTAAAGAACAACTTCTGGCTGAAGCAGAAAAACTCAAAAAGAACAGCTACGGCGCCTACCTGAAAAAACTCATCAAAACAGACCAGTAAGTCAAATTTATGAAAATCACAGAAACCAAAATTCCAGACGTAAAGCTCATCGAACCCAAAGTGTTCGGTGACAAGCGCGGCTTCTTCATGGAAACCTGGAACGAAAAGACCTTTAAAGAAGCGGACATCAATGCAATCTTCGTACAAGACAACCACAGTCGTTCCGTCAAAAACACCCTGCGCGGGTTGCACTACCAGATTAAACAGCCCCAAGGAAAACTAGTGCGCGTCACTTGCGGCGAAGTGTTTGATGTGGCCGTAGACCTGCGCCCCAACTCACCGTCCTTTGGGCAGTGGGTAGGAGAATACCTCTCGGAAGAGAACAACCGTATGCTATGGGTGCCACCGGGGTTTGCCCATGGCTTTTTGGTCACCAGTGGCACAGCGGATTTTCAGTACAAGTGCACTGATTTTTATTCACCAGAATATGAGCGTTCTATCGCCTGGGATGATCCTACTCTGAGTGTGAACTGGTGTGTAACTAGTGTAAACCAGCTATTGTTGTCTGATAAGGATAAGAATGCAAAGAGCTTTAAACAGGCTGAAGAAGAAATAAAGGCTTATTACTAAGTATGGTCATTTAAGGGATAAAGTTACAATTATTTATTGGGTGTGGGTATGTATACTGCAATTAAGTCGTTGGCTGGCTGGGTATCTGAACATCTCGTTGAGTTTCTAGTTGGTTTTGTAATTTTATCTCTTTTTGTTAGTGTCTACTCGATTTGGGCTGGCGATTCTGAATCAATCAATAAAGAAAGTCTTTTAATGCCTTTTGTGGTAGCGGTTGGTTTGTTCCTGGCTTGGATTCAGTATCTAAGTAACAAAAACACACAAAGAAAAGAGGCGGCACTTACTTATTATCCAAGACCTATGGAGCTTGAAAGAATTGAAATGGATATTGACCGGGTTATAAATTTCTGGTCAAGCAGTGATGCTATGGCAAGTCACGAAGTTAAGCTGATGCTTGATGAAGATATTACACTAACTGAATATGAGTTATGTTGGGAGCGACTATCTAATCAGGTTAAAAGAGATATTGTTGATATCTACTATAAATATTATTCTAGCAAAAGTTTGCACCACAAAGAAAAAACTTTGTCAAAGATGGACTATAAAAAGTATTACTCGCCACTGATTAAAGAGCAGTTTATTGATGTTAGAAGAAAATTTCATCTTTATTTGAACCAAATTGAAGGCTTTTGCCTGGCTCTTAATAAAGGAAATATTGACTCATCGACAGCGAAGGAAATGTATGTTCATAAGCTCGGGAATCACTTCAGAAAGGCTAAACCCTATATTGATGCTGTCAGAGCTAAGAAAAATGCACCGGATATATATATTCAATTTGAAAAAGTAATTAAGAAGTGGCAAGCATACTAATAAATAATAATCCATGCACACCACCCCTAAACCCATTAACCCTGATGTCTGGCTGGCTGATACTTCCAGGGAAAATGCACGAAGATACCAGTAATGGCGGGGCATACAGGCAGGTTTGAAATTTCCAATGTACACCTTCGCCATCATGTGATTTGATGATCCTTTTGTAAAGGAAAATCAATGAAAACGGCCTCTTCAAAGAGTGTTTGCCGACTGGGTGAATGAATGCCACCTAGTCAGTTCAGGCGAAGTCATTGCCATTGATGGCAAGACGCTA
>NZ_JACUUA010000069.1 GCF_014859565.1 Marinospirillum sp.
TTCCCGCTTATATCCCCGCCCGATTGGGCGAGGGTTTACGCGGATTTTGCTAAATTCTGTCGCGTATTAATTTCTCCGGGTCGAGCAGTCGTTCCAGCTCTTCGCGGGTGATTTCCGTCTCTTCTGTTGCCACGTCCAGAATCGGGCGTCTTTCCTTTTTAACCAGCCCTGACAGCAGGCCAAGCAGAAAAAACATCACCACGAGTCAGGCATGATTACCTCAATAAAAAAATCAGAATCCCGCAGCTTTCAGCAGCGCGCGAGTATAGTCGTTTTCTGGCTGATTAAAGAGTATTTCTGTTGCAGCTGTTTCCACTTGCTGGCCGTCTTTCATCACCAGAATCCGGTGGCTCAATGCCCGAATCACCCGTAGATCGTGGCTGATGAACAGGTAACTTAAACGGTGCTTCTGCTGCAGATCACGCAGCAGCTGTATGACCTGTGCCTGTACACTGCGATCCAGTGCTGAAGTGGGTTCATCCAGCACCAGCAGCCGTGGTTTAAGGATAAGGGCGCGGGCAATGGCAATACGCTGGCGCTGACCACCGGAAAACTCATGGGGATAACGAAAGCGTGCGGCAGTTTCCAGCCCCACTTCTTCCAGTACCTGACAAACAGCGGCATCTAGTTGAGCAGTCGACAGTTCAGGTTGATGCAGCTTTAAACCCTCCGCCACTATATCTGCCACAGTCATGCGTGGGCTGAGGCTGCCGTAAGGATCCTGAAACACAATTTGCATCTTGCGCCGCCAAGGCAACAGCTGTTGTTGTTTTAACTGATTTAAAGCGGTGCCTTCCAGTTTGATTTCACCGGCAGCAATCGCTTGCAGCCTCAGCAGTGCCAGTGCCAGGGTGGTTTTCCCGGAGCCACTTTCTCCAACAATTCCAAGCGTTTCACCGGCATGCAGTGTCAGTGATTGATCCTGTACCGCTACAAAGGGTGCAGGCTTTTTCCACGGCAACAGGCTGGTGGCAGTGCGGGGAAACTCAACCCGCAGGTTGTTCACCTGCAAAAGCAGGGGTGCATCTGCCTGCAGAGCCGGAGCCTGCCCGGAGGGTTCACTGTTTAACAGCTGACGGGTGTAATCAGCCTGAGGATTGGCAAACAGCTCAGGGGTATTCTGGGTTTCGACCAGCTTGCCCCGATGCATTACAGCCACACGATCACTGTACTGGCGCACCAGATTCAGATCATGGGTGATCAGCAGAATCGCCATACCCAGTTGCTGCTGCAGTTCTCGCAGCAGATCCAATATCTGTTGTTGTACCGTTACATCCAGTGCGGTGGTGGGTTCATCGGCCAGCAGAATATCTGGATTGTTGGACAGTGCCATGGCAATCATCACCCGTTGGCGTTGACCACCGGATAACTGATGTGGCCAGGCACGTGCCAGACGTTGTGGGTCGGGCAGTTTGACCGCTTGTAACAACTCAATACAACGCTGACGGGCTGTTTCGCCGGTTAATCCCTGATGTAATCGCAGGCTTTCGATGATCTGCTTTTCTACCCGATGCAGGGGATTCAGCGAGGTCATGGGTTCCTGAAAAATCATTGCCATACGATGTCCTCGCAGGCGACGAAACCCCTTTTCATCCAGATTGACGAGTTCCTGCGCCGGGTTTTCTCCTTGTGCCAGCTGAATGCTGCCACTGACACGGGCGTTATCAGCTAACAACCCCAGGGTTGCCAGTGCTGTAACCGACTTGCCTGAACCGCTTTCGCCCACCAGTGCCAGGGTTTCACCACGTTGCAGAGTCAGGTTGATACCCTGCAAGGCGGGAGTATTCTGGTCAAAAGTGACATTCAGATCTTTGATCTGCAGCAGTGGAGCAGGGGTCATGATTTATCCCCTTGCGGGCTGAGGGTTTTGCGGGGATCAAAGGCATCCCGCACACCTTCACCAATAAAGACCAGCAGTGTCAGCAGAATAGCCAGCGTCATAAAAGCAGTCAGTCCCAGCCAGGGCGATTGCAGGTTGGCCTTGCCCTGTGCCACCAGCTCACCCAGTGACGGGGTGCCGGGTGGCAAACCAAAACCGAGAAAATCCAGCGCAGTCAGGGTAGTGACGGCTCCGGTGAATAAAAAGGGTAAAAACGTCAGGGTGGCGACCATAGCGTTAGGCAAAACATGGCGCAACAAAATCTGCCGGTTAGGCAGACCCAGCGCGCGGGCGGCACGCACGTATTCAAGATTGCGGGCGCGCAGGCATTCAGCACGCACCAGATCCACCAGGGTTGTCCAGCTGAACAGCAGCAGAATCAACAATAACCACCAGAAACC
Source organism: Marinospirillum sp. (assembly GCF_014859565.1). The sequence goes on from NZ_JACUUA010000069.1 coordinate 2,281, forward strand.
TGGCGTGATCATGCTGGCAAGAATAATCAGTACAAACAGGGTGGGTAATCCCGACCAGATTTCAATAAAACGCTGCCCCCAGAGATCCAGCCGACCGCCGTAATAACCCTGCAGTGCACCGACCAGAATACCCACCAGACTACTGCCCAGTGTGAGTACCAGGGCAAACAGGATCGACAGGCGCAGACTGTAGATCACCCGTGCCAGCACATCACGCCCCTGATCATCGGTGCCTAACCAGTTCTCAGAAGAAGGTGGCGCTGGTGCAGGCTGGGTTAGGTTGTAGTTGATGGTGGCATGGCTGAAGGGAATCAACGGCCAGAGAATCCAGCCATTGTCCTGAATGATCTCCAGCAGGTAAGCATCACGGAAATCGGCTGCCAGCGGTAAATCACCACCAAACTCGGTTTCCTGATAATCCCTGAGCATGGGCAAATACAGGCTGCCGTTGTAACTCACCAGCAGGGGTTTGTCATTGGCAACCAGTTCGGCCACCAGGCTGATGCCAAACATCAGCAGAAAAGCCCAGAGTGACCACCAGGCGCGGCGATTGGATTTAAACAGTTGCCAGCGGCGCTGATTCAGAGGGGAAAGATGCAGCGGTGACATCAGTTTTCCCTCGAAGAAAAATCAATGCGCGGATCAACCAGCATATAAGTCAGATCACTGATGAGTTTTAACACCAGCCCAATCAGCGTAAAAAGATAAAGTGTACCGAACACCACTGGATAATCTCGCTGTACCACCGCTTCAAAACCCAGCAGCCCCAGGCCATCCAGTGAAAAAATCACCTCAATCAGCAGGGAGCCGGTGAAAAAGATACTCACCAGTGCAGCAGGCATCCCGGCAATAATAATCAGCATGGCATTACGGAATACATGCCCGTACAGCACCTGGCGTTCACTGACCCCTTTGGCACGGGCAGTCAGTACATACTGCTTGTGGATCTCGTCCAGAAAGGAATTTTTGGTCAGTAGGGTGAGGGTGGCAAAACCGGAAATGGTCATTGCCAGTACTGGTAATGTCAGGTGCCAGAAATAATCCAGAATCTTGCCAAACGTACTGAGTTCATTGAAGTTTTCTGAAGTCAGGCCACGTAGTGGAAACCAATCCAGATAACTGCCACCGGCAAACAGCACAATCAGTAGGATGGCAAACAAAAAGCCGGGAATGGCATAACCGATAATCACCACCGAGGAAGTCCAGACATCAAAACGGCTGCCATGTTTTAAGGCCTTGTGAATACCCAGGGGGATGGAAATCAGGTAAATCAGCAGGGTAGACCAGAGTCCCAGCGAAATGGACACCGGCATTTTTTCCAGGATCAGCTCGGTGACACTGCGTCCACGGAAAAAACTCTCACCCAGATCAAAACGCAGGTAGTTACCAACCATCAGTAAAAAACGTTCATGGGCTGGTTTGTCAAAACCGAACTGCTGTTCCAGCTCAGCAATAAAACGGGCATCCACACCCCGCGAGCCACGATAAGCCGAGCCACCTTCGTCACCACTGCTGACCGACTCACCACCGGATGAATCCAGTCGGGTACTGCCCATGGCATCCATTCCACCCATCTGAGCCATCACCTGTTCAATCGGGCCACCGGGGGCGGCCTGAATGATGACAAAGTTCAACAGCAGAATACCCAGCAGGGTGGGGGGGATGAGCAACAAACGACGCAGCAGATAAGGCGCCATGCTTAATCAGCCCGCCAGATCATTCCACCCACCAGGCATCCACTGGCAGGCCATAGGGTGGGCGCACCTCTGGAATATGGACATTGTTGCGACGAGCAATGCGGTATTCATTCAGGTGCCAGTGGGGAATCACATAATGTCCCCACAGCAATACCCGATCCAGCGCGCGGGTGGTGGTGATCAGGGTTTCACGGTCACGAGCAGCTATCAGCTGTTCCACCAGTGCATCCACCACTGGGTGTTGAATACCGGCCAGGTTGCGACCATCCGGGGACTGGGCAAATTCGGAATGAAAGAATTCCCGTTGCTCATTGCCGGGTGACAGGCTCTGTCCCAAAGTGGAGATAGTCATGTCGTAATCAAACTGACGCAGGCGATTGAGGTATTGGGTGACATCCACCACTCGCACATCCATACGGATACCAATACGCTCCAGATTTTGCCGCCAGGGCAGCACTACCCGCTCAAAAGAAGAGTCATGCATCAGGATTTCAAAACGCAGCTGTTGCCCCTGAGCATTCACCAGCCGCCGTCCATCCATCTGCCAACCAGCCTCACGCAGCAAACGCAGGGCTTCACGGGTTTGTGGGCGCAGGTTGCCACTGCCATCCGTTACCGGCAGGGTGTATTTCTGCTCAAACACTGCCGCAGGCAGTTGATCACGGAAAGGTTCCAGTTTTGCCAGTTCACGCCCTTGTGGCAGTCCACTGCTGGCCAGCTCAGAGTTACTGAAATAACTCAGGGTGCGGGTATAAGCATTGTGGAACAGCTGCTGATTGGACCATTCAAAATCAAACATCTGGGTCAATGCCAGGCGTACTCGTGGATCACTGAAGACATCTCGACGGGTATTAAAGAAAAAGCCCTGCATGCCAGAGGAGTTCTGGTGTGGAATGCTTTCCAGCAGTATGTCACCGGCTGACAGCGCCGATCCGCTGTAGCCTGTTGCCCAGTTGCGGGCGATATTTTCCAGCCTAAAATCCAGTCGACCAGCCTTAAAAGCTTCCAGTGCTACTGTGGCATCACGGTAATAATCATAAATCAGCCGGTTGATGTTGTTACGACCTTGGTTGATGGGCAGATCAGCACCCCAGTAGTTTTCAACCCGCTGATAAATAATCCGACGACCTGAGTCAACTTCGGCAACCCGATAGGGGCCGCTGCCGACAGGAATATCCAGGGATGGATGGGTGAAATCCCGATCCTGCCAGTCGTGTTTTGGCAGAATTGGCACCTGGCCGATAATCAGCGGTAACTCACGGTTGGTATTGCTGGCCAGCTCAAAACGGATGCGTTGTGGGCTCAACACCTGAATGTTACTGATGTCGGCATAATAAGCCCGGTAAAAGGGGCGGCCTTTTTCACGCAGCAGTTCAAAGGTGAAAGCCACATCCTCTGCGGTGACAGGTTTGCCGTCATGGAAACGGGCGTGTGGGTGCAGTTCAAACTCGACCCAGTGACCGGCAGGATCAAGCCGGATGCAACGAGCCAGCAGACCATATTCGGTAAAGGGTTCATCAGCTGAGTGGTAGGTGAGGCTGTCATAGATATTGCCCAATCCTGCTGCTGCAGTGCCCTGAATGATAAAAGGATTCAGGCTGTCAAAGGTACCGCCAGGTGGTGCCTGGCGCAGACTGCCACCTTTGGGGGCATTGGGATTAACGTACTCAAGATGAGTGAAGTCAGCTGGGTATTTTGCTTCACCATGCAGGGTCAGGGCGTGTTTACAAATCGGCTCGGCTGCTGCCTGAGCTGTTGTGACCAGTAAAAACATGCCGGGTAACAGGGATAACACCATCAGTTTGCGTAATGGAGAGGATAAGATGGTTTTTCCCAGCATAAAGGCTTACTCCCTGGTTTTGGTTGTCAGATAAAATAATCAGTTGCGTGTGACATCAACATGCAGGGTCAGGTTCTGTCCGGGCTGCAAATAACGGCTGATATTGATGTTGTTCCAGCGGGCAATATCACTGACACTAACGCGGAATCGGCTGGCAATGTTCGCCAGATTATCACCATTACGGACGGTGTAGTTAACCCGACGGATAACACTGCGGTTATTGGCGCTGGCAACTGTGCGGGCATTGTCAGTTCTTGACCAGATCACCAGGCGCTGACCGGCAATCAGGGGGTCGCCGGGTGCCATGTTGTTCCAGCTGGCCAGCTCACGCACACTGATGCCATGACGGCGCGCCAGTAACCAGAAACTGTCACCGGACTGCACCAGATGCTCAATGCGGTTACCCTGACGAGCAACATTCTGGCGACGCTGCAGGCGTTGATCTTCACTCAGGGCATACTGGCGTACATCCTGGCTGGGAATTGGGATCAGCAGTTCGTGACCGGCACGAATGATGTCACCACGCAGCTGGTTGGCATCACGAATCATGCTGGGCGTGGTGTTAAAACGGCTGGAGATAGTTAGCAGGCTGTCACCGGATTTGACACGATACCGCTGCCAGCTCATGCGTTGGCGTGGTGGCAGGTTCTCAAGATTGGCTGCCAGAATGGCTGCGTTCTCAACTGGCACCAGCAGACGGTGTGGGCCTTCCGGGCTGGTGGCCCACTGGCTGAATCCTGGATTCAGCAGATACAGCTCATTCATGCCAATTTCTGACAACTCTGCTGCCAGTGCCAGATCAATCTGTCCTTTGGTATCCACTGCAGCAAAATAGGGCTGATTGGGGATGGAGGTCAGGTTGATACCCTTGGCTTCGGGGTCAGCAATCAAACGTGCCAGAGCCACCATTTTTGGCACATAAGCCAGGGTTTCTGCAGGCAGGTTCAGTTCCCAGAAGGTGCCGTTGCCACCAGCATTACGGTTGTGGCGCAGGGCACGGTTTACATTGCCACCACCGGCATTGTAGGCCGCCAGTGCCAGATGCCAGTCATCAAAGCGACGGTTCAGTTGAGTCAGGTAGGTCAGGGCTGCATCGGTGGAGGCAATCACATCACGGCGGCCATCGTACCACCAGTTGTTTTCTAGCCCAAAATGCCGAGCTGTGCCGGGGATGAACTGCCACATGCCGGAAGCACGACCATGTGAATAGGCAAACGGATCATAAGCACTTTCCACGATTGGCAGCAGTGCCAGCTCACCGGGCAGGCCACGGCGCTCAATTTCTTCCAGTACATGGAACATGTAACGGCTGGCGCGCTGGGCAACACGATCCATATAATCCGGATGACGGCGGTACCAGTTCATCTGGGCAATCACTCGTGGATCATCACTGCTGATATCCATGGACAGGTTTTCACGTAGCCGATCCCACAGGTCATACTCAGATAATACTGGTTCTTGCCAGTGACGCCAGTCGGCTTTGGGCGACGAAGCCAGCAGGTTTGAAAGGCCAGAAAGATCATCGTGATGGCGGACGCTGGATAACTGCTGGCTACTGCTCAGTTGATTCCAGATTTCCTGTGTCGGTGCTTCCGAAGGCGCTGCTAAAGGCATTTCTGAAGGCGCTGCTAAAGGCATTTCTGAAGGCGCTGATGGCTGCAATTGTTGAACGTCATTGTGGGGTAGAGATTGGCAACCTTGCAGAAACAGCCCTGCAAATCCAATTAACGCAATGGTTTTTATATGTTTTTTTAGCCCGGTACCTACCAGTGGCAAGAGTAAAGGTAGTGCCGGAGTTGCAGTGAAAAAATCATTTTTTGGCATAAAAATCGTGTATCAAGGTTTGTTAACGAATAGATGACATTCTATTCATCCAATAAGCCTGTAACAAGTAATCACTGGTAACTGTGCTGTTTCATACCTGTATCAAGCCTTGTCCTTCCAGCTTCTGAGCAGGCGAAAAGCATCCGCATCTTCTTTACAGGAGGCATCAGGGAAGTATTGCTGTAAGGCTAGTCTCACCTCTGGTTGGGCAATGCGTAGAAAAGGGTTGGTAGCTTTCTCCAGCAATAAGGTAGAGGGCAGGGTAGACAGGTTTTGCGCTCTTTTGTCGCGGCAGTCCTGCAAGCGCTGTTGCAATTGAGGATTGTTCGGCTCAACTCGGCTGGCAAACTCCAGGTTGCTCAGGGTGTATTCATGAGCAGCATACACCTGGGTGGAATCCGGTAGATTGGCAATAGTCTGCAAAGATGCGTGCATCTGTTCAGCCGTGCCTTCAAACAAACGGCCACAACCACCGGCAAACAAGGTATCACCACAGAACAGCAGCGGTGGCTGATGATCCAGTGCCACAAACGCTACATGCCCCAGGGTATGGCCGGGTAGCTCCAGCACCTGCAGGGTATGCCCCAGCAGCTGAAAACGATCGCCGCCAGTGACTTGTACATTCAGTGGTGGCAGGCGATAAATGTCCTGCAGAGCACCAATCACTGTCACTCCCTTGGTCGCCAGCTCCATCACACCACCAATATGATCAGCATGATGGTGGGTCAGCAGGATACCTTCGAGGTGTAAACCTTCAGACTCTAGATAACGCTGAACCGGCTGGGCATCACCGGGGTCTACTACCCAGCAGCGTTTGTCACCAGCGGTACGCAGTAGCCAGATGTAGTTGTCGTTAAAGGCTGGAATGGAAATCACATCAAGCATCGTTGGTTATCCCTGTTATTGTCGGCAGCTGTGTTAATCTGGATGGATCAAACCTCATAGCAAATACTTTACGGCAGAAGTCATGCATGTGCAAAAACAACTCTCAGAGCTGAACCTTCAGGTCTGGCAAGGTTGGCAACACTTCTGGGGTTCCCCGCTGGGGCAAGAAGTGCTATCCACCGAGCAGCGTTTGTTACAACCTCTGCTGGAAGAACAACGGGGCTACCATCTTTTGTGTCTGGGTTCCTGCCCTTTGCAGCCCTTGTTAAAAAACTCCAGTATCCGTCATCACTTGGAATGGCGGCCCGTTGCGGAACTGGCTGAGCACCCATCTTGCCTGATTGCTGATCCTGCGGCCTTGCCCTTACCCGATGATTCGATGGATCTGGTGATTCTGCACCACTCGCTGGAGCTTTATTCGCGCCCTCATGCACTGTTAAAAGAAGCCGCACGAGTCACCTTGCCAAAAGGTGAATTGGTGGTGCTGAGTTTTAATCCGCTCAGTCTTTGGGGGCTGGCGCGTTTATTACCGTCTTTTATGCAGGCTGAACCAATTCGATCCTTGATCGATGCACGTTTTCTGAGCCAGAGTAAAATGCACGACTGGCTGGAGTTTCTGGATTTACAGCTGGAGCAACAGCAGCAGGTATTTCATCGCCCGCCTTGTAACCGGGTCAAATTCCAGCAGCGTCTGCGTAGTCTGGATCATCGTCTGGATCAAAAATGCTGGCCATTTGCCGGGATTTATATGCTGCGAATCAAAAAACGTATTGGCAGCCCGATGCGACCAGTCAGCAAACTGAAAAACACTGGATGGCTCCCCGTTCAGCCGGTAAGCTCTCCTACCCGCAACAGTTTAAAAATAGAGAAGTGATTTTGTCTGAACAATCTAAACCTGAATCCACCAAAAAAGTGGTGATCTACACTGATGGTGCCTGCAAGGGAAACCCCGGCCCAGGTGGCTGGGGTGCTCTGCTTCGTTATGGCAGTGTTGAAAAAGAGCTATGGGGTGGTGAGCGTGATACCACCAACAATCGTATGGAGTTGCTGGCGGCCATCTCTGCCTTGAAGACATTGAAGCGCTCCTGTCATGTGGATCTGCATACCGATTCCCAGTATGTGCGCCAAGGCATTACCCAGTGGCTGCATAACTGGAAAAAGAAAAACTGGAAAACCGCTTCTGGCTCTGCCGTGAAAAACAAGGATCTCTGGCAGCAACTGAATGAACAGGCGGCGCGTCATACCATTGAATGGCACTGGGTGAAAGGTCATGCCGGTGACCCAGGTAACGAAGCGGCTGATGCACTGGCCAATCGGGGTGTCACCGATCCTAATCCGGCATTACAAGAGTCAGGAACCACAGCATCATGAGACAGGTTGTACTGGATACCGAAACCACCGGCATGGATCCGAAAGAAGGCCATCGACTGATTGAAATCGGTTGTGTGGAGCTGATCAGCCGTAAATTCACCGGCAATAACTATCATGTGTATATCAACCCCGAACGGGAAATTGATATCGAAGCCACTCAGGTGCACGGTTTCACCTGGGAAGACTTAAAAGACAAACCCCTGTTTATCGAAGTGGCCGATGCCTTTGTCAGTTACATCGAAGGCAGTGAACTACTGATCCACAACGCGCCCTTTGACCTAGGCTTTCTGGATGCCGAGCTGGGCTGGATCAACCAGCAGTTGGGGCAGCAGCGTTACGGAAAAATTGCCGATTATTGCAAGGTGTTTGACACTCTGGCTTATGCCCGTCGGCGGCATCCTGGGCAGAGAAACAGCCTGGATGCCCTTTGTAAGCGTTATGAAGTGGATAACTCCGGCAGAACCCTGCACGGCGCCTTGCTGGACTCGGAGATACTGGCCGACGTTTATCTGACCATGACCGGCGGGCAGACCACACTGCTGCTGGGTGGTGAAAGTGATGAACTCAGCGGTGATCATCAGGGTCTGCTGGCCAGTACTCGCCGGGTGGATTCTCAACGCCCGGCATTAAAAGTCTTGCAAGCCACTGCGGAAGAACAAACCGAGCACTACGCCAAGCTGGAGCGTATCAAGAAAAAATCCGGCGGCAGTTGTATGTGGCTGGACATGGAAAACCCTAGCGGAGAATCCAACGATGTGGCACCCCATTCAGGCTGACTTCCCACAACAGCGCCCTTTACCCGATTTTGAACGGGGGCAACAGAGTATTCAGCCGGGCGAAGTGATTGGCATTATCACTTGTGGCTCCGGTGCCATCCGCCCGGTTAATCAGCCACAACCTGGCTGGCCGTTATGGTTGGAACGGGATTATTACCATGCGAAAGATCACGCCAGTTTGGTGGTGATCGGGCGCTGGAAAGGTTTGCCGCTGCTGTTGCGTCAGGCGCAGCGAGGGGAAGCCAAAAAAGCAGACTGGCCGGGTTTGCGCAGCTGGTTGCTGCAAAGTGATGCCAATACCTTTGATCTGCTCACCACTGCAGCAGGGCTGGCCAGTTGGAATGAACAACATCGGTACTGCGGGCGTTGTGGCACAAAAACCGAGAGCCGCAAGGACGAATACGCTCGTGAATGCCCCCGCTGCCATCTGCGTCATTACCCCAGAGTTTCCCCCTGTATTATTACGCTGGTCTGGCGCGAAGATGCTTTGCTGCTGGCTCGCGGCCCACGTTTTGCACCGGGGGTTTACAGCACTCTGGCTGGATTCATTGAAACCGGCGAATCCGCAGAACAGGCATTACATCGGGAGGTGATGGAAGAGGTGGGTGTACAGATCGGTAATCTACGTTATCTGGGCAGCCAATCTTGGCCTTTCCCCCATTCATTGATGCTGGGTTACTGGGCAGAGTATCAGGCTGGAGATATTCAATTCGATGGTGTGGAGATTGAGGATGCCCGCTGGTATCCCTTTGACCAGTTGCCGGAATTACCACCGGCCACCTCAATCTCACGTCATCTGATCAACAGTTTTCTGCGCTGGAAAGGTGTTAAAGAACACAGCGCTTTTTAGCAAAATCCGCGTAAATCCTCGCCCATGGCTCGCTTTAACCTGGAGTATGGTGAGCAAGCTGCTTTTCATTATGGCGATATCCGCGCTCAACTAGAGAAACAGAGCCGGCCCCATCGGTGTGAATGATCTGCATATCGCTGCCCATGCCAGAAGCATCGGTGCTACTCTGGTCACCAATAATATGAAAGAATTTGAGCGCGTCCTTTGATTGCTGAAGTTCGAATCAATGGCAGTTGGCCGCCAGTTTAAGTGGCTCACTTGTGGGTTGGCGCTGTCCGGTAGGTAACCAGCGCAAGGGGCGGGGTTGTTGATCCTGCCCGGCCACAAACAGCTGGGCGGCCAGTGGCACGGCATAACATTGATCCCCGCGCTGGGGTTGCCAGGCATTGTATTGGGTGTGACTGATGGCAACCTCCCAGGGTTCGTCACTCTGCCAACCATCTGCTTCCAGCTCCAGCCGCACTTCCGCACCAATCAGGTTGATGGCTTTTACGACCAATGGCAGATTGGCCTGATCCGATGGCAGCTCTTGCAGGGTCAACTCATGTGAACGCAGGTATAACTGGCCGGCTTCAGCAGCCTGACCCACAGGAAAAGCCACCCATGCTTTGCCCTGCTGTAATCTCTGACCCTTTGCCTCTCCTTGAAAGACATTCACCTGCCCCAGAAAGTCATACACAAAACGGCTGGCGGGTTGATGATACAGATCCTGCGGTGTGGCCTGCTGTTCGATCTGGCCCTGACTCATCACCACTACCCGGTCAGAAACTTCCAGTGCTTCTTCCTGATCATGGGTGACAAATACACTGGTGAAACCCAGGTCATCATGCAGATTACGCAACCAGCGGCGCAGCTCTTTACGCACCTTGGCATCCAGCGCACCAAAGGGCTCATCCAGCAACAATACTCGTGGTTGCATTGCCAGTGCTCGTGCCAGTGCCACGCGTTGTTTCTGACCACCGGATAACTGACCCGGATAACGGCCTGCCAGATGCCCCAGCTGCACCTTTTCCAGTAGTTCAGCAACCCGCTGTTTGATCTCTGCTTTGCTGGGGCGTTCATCACGTGGTAATACATCCAGACCAAAAGCAATGTTTTCTGCCACTGTCATATGGCGGAACAAGGCGTAATGCTGGAATACAAACCCCACCTTACGATCCCGCACATGCAGGCGGGTTACGTCCTTGTCGCTGAACAGGATTTTGCCTGAATCAGTGGTTTCCAGCCCGGCAATAATACGCAGCAGGGTAGTTTTGCCGGAACCGGACGGCCCCAGCAGGCCCACCATTTCACCTTCGTTAATGGTCAGATCCAGCGGCTTGATGGCCTGAAAGCTACCAAAGGTTTTGCTGACGTTTTGAATTTGAATGCTCATTGGATCACCCGATCATGTCGCAGAAGTGGTGCAGGCTATTGCTTTTCAGGCTGTCTGCAACAGGATGTTGCAGCCAGAGCTTACATGGATGTATTTACGCGTCCTGAAAAGCATGTAGCCTGCTCCTCTGTATTTATTTGATGACTTATTGGTTTGTCTTGTGCTGCCGCCATTCCAGGAAGGTTTTTACCACCAGTGTCAGCAAGGCCAGGCAAGCCAGCAGTGAGGCACTGGTGAAAGCACCGACCAGGTTGTAATCCTGATAGAGCAACTCAACATGCAGTGGCAGGGTGTTGGTTTCGCCACGGATATTGCCGGACACCACCGCCACGGCACCAAATTCACCCACGGCTCGTGCATTGGTCAGTACCACACCGTAAAGCAGTGCCCATTGAATGTTCGGCAGGGTGACCCGGCGGAACATTTGCCAGCCGCTGGCACCCAGGCTCAGTGCGGCTTCTTCTTCAGAAGAACCCTGTTGTTGCATTAGCGGGATTAATTCCCGCGCTACAAACGGGCAAGTGATAAACACCGTGACCATCACTATGCCCGGCCAGGCAAACATCAGTTGTACGTCCTGATCCATCAGCCAGCTACCAATCCAGCCATTACTGCCGTAGAGCAGCAGATACATCAGACCGGCCACAACTGGTGAAACTGCAAAAGGGATGTCGATTAGTGTCATCAGCAGCTTACGACCGGGAAATTCAAAACGTGTGACTACCCAAGCCAGAAACACACCAAACACCAGATTTAAGGGTACGGTTAATGCTGCGACCAGCAGGGTCAGGCCAATGGCATGCAGGGTATAAGGGTCACTCAGGTTCTGCCAGAACAACCCGGCACCGGCACTGAATGCCTGAGCAAAAATGGCCACCAGTGGCACCACCAGTAACAAGCCAATAAAAGTGAGTGCCAGCAGGATTAACAAGCGCCTTAACCAAGGCTGGTCACCGATGCGTTGCTGATGGCTGGATGTTGCATGAGCCATGATTCAGTTCCCTTTCAGGCGCTTGAGGTAACGGGTTTGCCACACATTCACGGCAAACAACAAGACCAGTGATGACAGTAAAATCACCGATGCAATGGCACTGGCAGCGGCATAATCAAATTCTTGCAGGCGGATAAAAATCATCAGGCTGGTGACTTCGCTGATGTAGGGCATGTTGCCAGCAATAAAAATGATGGCACCAAACTCACCCAGGCTGCGGATAAACGACAGCATGATTCCCATTACCAGTGCTGGCCACAGGGTCGGAAAAATCACCCGGTAAAATACCGTCCAGTCTGATGCACCCAGACTCAGTGCGGCTTCTTCATCACCGGCATTCAGGTCTTCCATGACTGGCTGCACGTTGCGTACCACAAACGGCAGGCTGGTAAAAAGCATGGCAACCATGATGCCGATAGGTGTGTAAGCGACCTTGATGCCCATTTCTGCCAACCACTGACCATACCAGCCCGCTTCAGCAAAAAGGGTTGCCAGGGTAATGCCTGCCACTGCGGTGGGCAGGGCAAAAGGCAGATCCACCAGGGCATCAATCAGGCGTTTGCCGGGGAAGGTGTAACGCACCAGTACCCAAGCCAGCAACAGACCAATCACTCCGTTCAGCAGCGAGGCTCCCAAAGCCATTTGCAAGGTGACCCGGTAAGAGGTCACCACACGCGGATCACTGATCACCGACCAGTAATGACTCCAGCCCATACCCGCCGATTGCATCAGCAGACCGCTGAGCGGCAGCAACAGCACCAGACTGACAAACAGCAGTGAAATGCCAAGGCTCAGGGCAAATCCCGGCAGAACTTGTCTGCCGGTGACACGAAAGGGGTTACGAATCAGACTGATGCTGGACATGATGGCTTACCGACGCTGCAACTGATCCAGTTTACCGCCACTGGCAAAGTGTTCCTGCATGGCCTTGTCCCAGCTGCCGGCAATGTCATCAATGGTCAACAGGCGTAAATCAGGGAAGTTGGCAGCAGTTTCAGCCTTTACTTTTTCGTGATGAACACGGTAGCTAAAATCACGCGACAACAAACGCTGAGCATCTTCACTGTACAGGTGAGCCAAATAAGCCCGAGCCAGTTCCAGATTGCCGTTACGCTCAGCGTGGCGCTCCACTACTGCAACCGGGAATTCAGCCAGAAAGCTGGCAGAGGGCACAATAATCTGGAAATCCTGATCCGGGTAAGCAGCACGAATGCCATGCAGTTCGGATTCAAACGTCAGCAATGCATCACCGATACCACGATCGACAAAGGTATTGGTGGCACCGCGTCCGCCGGTATCAAACACCGCCACACGATTCAGCCAGCCACGCATGAAGGTATCAATGGCCTGTTGATCCTGACCAAACTTCAACTGGGCAAAACCCAGTGCGGCCAGATAAGAATACCGGCCATTGCCGGAGGTTTTCGGGTTAGGCAGCACCAGTGAAACATCGGCACGAGCCAGATCATCCCAGTCGCGGATGTTTTTGGGGTTGTCCTTGCGTACCAGAAACGCCATGGTGGAATAATAAGGTGAACTGGCATTGGGGAGCTGTTCGTTCCAGTTGGCCGGCAGCAGATTGCCGCGCTGGTGCAGGATGTCGATATCAGTGACCTGGTTAAAAGTCACCACATCCGCACGCAAGCCCTGAATGATCGCTTGAGCCTGACGAGAAGAACCACCGTGTGACTGGCGTACTTCTACGGTCTGGCCGGTTTGTTGCTGCCAGTGGGCAGCAAAGAGTTCGTTGTAGCTGACAAACAGCTCGCGGGCAACGTCGTAAGATGAATTCAGCAGTGTGGCATTATTCGCCAGCACCGGAGTGGCACCCAGTACCAGCGACAGCCCGGTAACAGTCAGCGTTTGGCGCAGACCACGGCGCAGGTTTTTGAAATTAAAAGGCATGGCGTTGTCCTTGAATAGAGATGGATCAAATGATGCTGATAAGATTAGCCTGAGATTTGCGTTATAACAAGAGCCATCCTTAGAACATTTTGTTTGGCCTGGCAAACTGAAACGCAGGGTGGGGTGGTTACACTTATATCCCCGCCCGATTGGGCGAGGGTTTACGCGGATTTTGCT
>NZ_JACUUA010000070.1 GCF_014859565.1 Marinospirillum sp.
GTCCAATACAAAAACAGCCATGCTGTTTCTCCGCTTTAACACTTAAACAAAGCCCTTACGGGCACTAGTGACGCGGGGCAAAGCCCCATCTCCCCTCGGGAAAGTCAGCAACCGGCTCCCATCCTTTGCAGGATGGCGGACAGAACCTTCGGCGCTTTACCTTACGCCAGCGTGATCCTGTCCTTCCAGAGCAGCGAACTGAGGAAGCATTCGCTGGTGGGTCTTAACGACCTGTTGCTAACGTAGCGGATTGGTTACCGCTTTCCCTGGTCAACTTAAGCTTGTTTTCACAAGCTCCTGCCTTCAGGCAGGGGTAGTTGACGCTGTTGGTTCATCCTGTAATTGGGTTGACTGCGTGCATAAAAAAGTTTCTTCGATGACACCACCACCAAGGCAGATTTCATCCCGATAAAACACCACCGACTGACCGGGTGTCACGGCTCGTTGTGGTTCAGCAAACACCACTCGGCAACGCCCTCCGTCCAGTAGTTCAACCTCACACTGCTGATCATTCTGGCGATAACGCACCTTGGCGGTACAGCTGAACTGGCTGGCCGGTGGCTGATTCGCAACCCAGTCGGGCGCGGCACAAATCAGGCCATCGGTAAACAGCAGTGGATGATCCTCACCCTGCACGACGATCAGACGATTGTTGTCCAGATCCTTGCCGGCCACAAACCAAGGGGCTTCCGGGTAACCTTTCACGCCACCAATGCCTAACCCCTGACGCTGACCGAGGGTGTAATACATCAGCCCGGCATGTTGACCGATCAACTCGTTTTTATCCGTGACCATTTCACCGGGCTGAGCAGGCAGATAACGCTTGAGAAAGTCACTGAAACGGCGCTCACCAATAAAACAGATGCCGGTAGAATCTTTTTTCTTGGCCGTCACTAGCTCATGCGCTTCGGCCAGGCGGCGCACTTCGGGTTTTTCCAGCTCACCCACGGGGAAAAATGTCAGGCCGATTTCACGGTGACCCACCGCGTGCAGGAAATAACTCTGATCCTTGTTGTTATCCAGGCCGCGCAGCAGCAGTGCCTGGCCGTTTTTATCCTGGCCACGGCGCACATAATGGCCGGTGGCGATGTAATCGGCTCCCAGCAGGCGGGCATAATCCAGAAAGGCTTTGAACTTGATTTCGCGGTTGCAGAGGATATCCGGGTTGGGTGTACGACCAGCCTTGTATTCGGCCAGGAAATGCTCAAATACATGATCCCAGTATTCAGCGGCAAAATTGGCAGCATGGAGTTTAATACCCAGTTTGTCACACACCGCCTGAGCATCGGCATAGTCTTCTTTTGCCGTACAGTATTCGGTATTGTCGTCTTCTTCCCAGTTCTTCATGAACAGGCCTTCCACCTGATAACCCTGCTGCAACAACAACAAGGCTGAAACGGAAGAGTCCACGCCGCCGGACATGCCGACAATCACGCGGGTAGAGGCTGGATCAAGACGGGTGGATGACACTGAGAGCTCCGCTGGATGGACAAATAAACCGAGGCATTATACATGACAAAAGCGCTCAACTTTAAGCGCTTTTCTCGGCACGAAAATCCCGGATCACCTCCAGCGGGAAGGAACGACCAGCCAGATAATCTTCGCAACAAGGGCGAACCATGCCGCTGCGCAACCTTTGCGCCTGTTCAGCGACAAGAATTTCTTCAAAGGTCAGCCAGCGTGCGCCAATGATGCCTTCATCCAAAACCGCATCAGGCACTTCGGACAAGGGGCGGGCGATAAAACAATGGCGATGGTAGGTAATACCGTTGGGTGCTGTATTGATGTAAAGACCCAGATACGCCTGTACTTCAACCAGCCAGCCGGTTTCTTCCAGCGTTTCCCGTTCAGCTGCTTCAATCAGGCTTTCGTCCTGCTCCAGATGACCAGCAGGCTGGTTCAGTACCGGTGTACCGGGACGTTCCTGCTGGTCGTATTCTTCCACCAGCAGAAAACACTCACCATCATAAACCAGCGTGGCAACCGTGGAATTGGGTGTCCAGCGACTCATGGTGCCTCCTTTTTTATACCCTTTTTACGGGGCTTGAGTGCCACCTTGTGTTCTTTGGTTGGCAGATGCACCCGTGTTTGTTTCAGCTGACCTGGTCGCATGTGCTCCAGTGACCAGCTACCGATTGACCAGCGAATCAAACGCAGGGTTGGAAAACCGACATGTGCGGTCATACGGCGCACCTGACGATTACGACCTTCAATCAGTGTAATTTCAATCCAGCTGGTGCCCTTGCCAGGACGTGGATTAACCGGCTCAGCGCGGGGCAGCAGTTTGGGCTCTTTCATCAGGCGTGCTCTGGCTGGTCGGGTTTTGCCATCGTTCAGCTCCACACCATCACACAGGGCTTTTAAGGCTTCGTCGGTAACCTGGCCTTCCACCTGCACCCAGTAGGTTTTGGGCAGTTTAAATTCCGGGTGAGTGATGCGAGCCTGCAATTCACCGTCGCCGGTCAGCAACAATAATCCCTCTGAGTCATAATCCAGACGACCGGCGGGATAAATACCATCGGTCTTGATGAACTCAGCCAGAGTGGTGCGCCCCTTGTCATCGGTGAATTGTGACAGCACTTGCCAGGGTTTGTAGAAAAGATAAAGGTCACTCATGGGAGTCTCATCAATGGTAGCAGAAGGTTTTTTTACAGACTTCCCTTGTGATTTTACTGAATTATCCCTATTTTCTAGGAAAGGTTAGTTATTCTGTTGCAAGGGAATTATTTATAAGGGCAGGAGACTAAGTGGTCAGGGGTTCTGATGCAAGAGGGTTGGTCATTGAAGTCACAGAAGTTTGCGTCCGCTGCAATTCGTTGTGCAAATAACCACAAGGGAGAGGGGCACGAGGAGCACGGGGATGGTGGGCTGGCAACCTTAGCAGCCAAACCGGCATTAAAAAAGCCCCCAATGTACAAGGTGGTGATGCTGAATGATGATTTTACGCCGATGGAGTTTGTGGTTGAGGTATTAATCGGGTTTTTTAATATGGATATGGAAAAGGCTTCACAGGTTATGCTGGCTGTGCACATGCAGGGTCGTGCAGTCTGTGGAATCTACAGCAGGGATGTTGCGGAAACCAAAGCGGCGCAGGTGGTTGATTTTGCCCGTGAGAACCAACATCCGTTGATGTGCAATGTTGAAGCAGTAGAGTAGTAAAAAGACCAGAAGGTCATAACCGGTTCCCAGGCGGGTAAGTGAGGGTAGGCTCATGTTAAGCAAAGATCTCGAACACACGCTGAATGAGGCGTTCACCCTGGCAAGACGGCAACGCCACGAATTCATGACAGTGGAGCACCTGCTCCTGGCGCTGCTGGATAACGAGTCAGCGGCAAGAGTATTAAAATCCTGCGGGGCAGATCTCAGCGGCATCCGCAGAGATCTCAGTGATTTTATCCATGCCACCACCCCAGTGATTCCAAATAACAATATGGAACGCGAAACCCAGCCAACACTCGGTTTTCAGCGGGTGTTACAACGCGCAGTTTTTCACGTGCAATCCTCTGGCAAAAGTGAAGTGACCGGTGCCAACGTACTGGTTGCCATTTTCAGCGAACAGGAAAGCCAGGCGGTTTATTTCCTCAAACAACAGGACATTGCGCGGGTGGATGTTGTTAACTTCATCTCCCACGGCATTTCCAAGGTTTCAGATAGCCCCGAACAACCCGGCAACCTGTTTGGGCAAGAGCAGGAAGAGGCCGAAGGGGTCAGCACCAATCACCCTCTACACAGCTTTGCCACTAACCTGAATGAACAGGCACGAATTGGACGTATTGATCCGTTGGTTGGTCGGGATCACGAAATTGAACGAGTCATCCAGGTGTTGGCGCGGCGTCGCAAGAACAACCCGCTGCTGGTCGGTGAGGCGGGTGTCGGTAAAACCGCCATTGCTGAAGGCTTGGCCAAGCGCATTGTGGATGGCGAGGTACCGGAAGTGATTGCCGATGCCATTGTTTATTCGCTGGATTTGGGCGCACTGCTGGCAGGTACCAAATACCGTGGTGATTTTGAAAAACGCCTCAAAGCCCTGCTGCATGAACTCAAAAAGCAGGAAAACTCCATCCTGTTTATTGATGAAATTCACACCATCATTGGTGCCGGTGCCGCATCCGGCGGTGTAATGGATGCCTCCAACCTGCTCAAACCCATGCTCTCCAGCGGTGAGTTGCGTTGTATTGGCTCCACCACCTTCCAGGAATTCCGTGGCATTTTTGAAAAGGATCGTGCCCTGGCGCGTCGTTTCCAGAAAATTGATGTGATGGAACCCAGTGTTGAAGACACCATTGCCATCCTCAAGGGTTTAAAAAGCCGTTTTGAGAAACATCACAAGCTGCGTTATGACGACCATGCACTGGAAACAGCGGCCCGTCTGGCGGATCGTTACATCAACGACCGACACCTGCCGGACAAAGCCATTGATGTAGTGGACGAAGCCGGTGCTTACCAGCAGTTGCTGCCAGCAGATCAGCGGGTAGAAGTGATTGGCGTGGCGGAAGTGGAAGCCATCGTGGCAAAAATTGCCCGCATTCCACCAAAAACCGTGTCCAGCAACGACAAA
This sequence comes from Marinospirillum sp., assembly GCF_014859565.1. The sequence goes on from NZ_JACUUA010000070.1 coordinate 4,559, forward strand.
GAAGTGCTGCGTAATGTGGAGCGGGATCTCAAAATGCTGGTGTTTGGGCAGGACGAAGGCATCGAAGCGCTGGCCAATGCCATCAAACTGTCTCGTGCCGGACTCAAGGCGCCGGAAAAACCCATTGGTGCATTCCTGTTTGCCGGCCCCACTGGGGTGGGCAAAACCGAGGTCACCAAACAGCTGGCGCGAACACTGGGCATTGAGCTGCTGCGTTTTGACATGTCCGAGTACATGGAACGTCACACAGTGTCCCGTTTGATTGGTGCACCTCCTGGTTATGTTGGATATGACCAGGGCGGCCTGCTGACCGAAGCGGTCACCAAAAACCCGCATTGTGTGTTGTTGCTGGATGAAATTGAAAAGGCACACCCGGAAGTCTTTAACCTGCTGTTGCAGGTCATGGATCACGGCACCCTGACCGACAACAACGGTCGCAAGGCGGATTTCCGTAATGTCATTCTGGTGATGACCACCAATGCCGGGGCAGAAGTGATGACTCGCCGTTCCATCGGTTTCCAGCATCAGGATCACAGCACCGATGGTATGGAAGCCATTCGTAAACTCTTCACACCAGAATTCCGCAACCGTCTGGATACCATTATCCAGTTCAAGTCGCTGGATACTGAAGTGATCAAGAGCGTGGTGGACAAGTTCCTGGTTGAGCTGCAAGCCCAGTTGGATGACAAACGGGTGGTGCTCGAAGTGAACAACAAAGCGCGTAGCTGGCTGGCCGAGAAGGGTTATGACGAAGCCATGGGTGCACGTCCGATGGCACGCCTGATCCAGGAGCAGATCAAGAAGCCGATGGCTGAAGCAATCCTGTTTGGAGAGTTGTCAGTGAACGGGGGTACTGTTCATGTCACGGCAGGCAAGGATGGTCTGAAACTGGAGTTTGAACCAGCCGCTCAGGCAGAAGAAGAGCGCGCGGTTTAAACCTGATTCGGCTTATCTGACGTGTATTGAAAATAAACAAGGGGGCGAAAGCAATCGCCCCTGAATTTTCTTGGTCATGTGCTGCTCAACTAGTGCCTGACTAGCAACTGCCTGACTAGCGAGCGCGGTAAGTGATGCGGCCTTTAGTCAGGTCGTAGGGAGAAAGCTCAACCTTAACCTTGTCGCCAGTGAGAATGCGGATGTAGTTCTTGCGCATTTTTCCGGAAATGTGAGCTGTTAATACGTGACCATTTTCCAGTTCAACGCGGAACATGGTGTTGGGCAGAGTGTCAACAACAACACCTTCCATTTCAATATGATCTTCTTTTGCCATTCGGCATGAACCTCTGATATTTGTAAAAAACCGCGTGCATTCTGCCCTATTTTTCGGCAAAGCGCAAAACAAAGACACGATCAGGTTGGATTAAACGGCACCCACAGCTGCTGTTGCAGGATTTCCAGTGGTTGATAGTTCTGTTTGTAGTTCATTTTGCGACAGGCTTTGATCCAGTAACCCAGATAAAGATGCGGCTGATTCATTGCCTGTATCTGCTGGATTTGCCAAAGCACCGCAAAAACCCCCAGGCTGCGGCGGTCTTGTTCAGGATCATAAAAAGTATAAATAGCGGACAACCCATCTGGCAGGCAATCCACTGCAGCCACCGCCAGCAAATCACCCTGAGTATCACGAAACTCCACCAACTGTGCCCAGGGTTCATTCAGCAACAAAAAACTGCGGAACTGTTCTTCACTGGGTGGATACATATCACCATCCGCATGGCGGCTTTCCAGATACTTCTGGTACAACTGATAATATTCATCGGTAAAACGGGTGGGAAAAACCTCCCAGCTTAAATCACTGTTGCGATTAAGGATTTTGCGTTGCTGGCGATTGGGTTTGAACTCTTTTGCTTTGACACGCACCGACTGGCAGGCATTACAGCCCTGACAATGAGGACGGTACAGGTGCCGGCCACTGCGGCGGAAACCCACCTGAGTCAGAGCGTTGTAAATATCCTGCGACAGCGGCTGCTGAGGATCAAGAAACAGGGTGGTGGCTTCCCGATCCTGCAAATAACTGCAGCGATGCGGCATGGTCTGATAAAAACGCAGTGCAAAGGTCTGCGGATCAAGGGTGTTGATTGTCACCTGCCTTCTCCTGCAAATAACCTAGAAACTCATCACGCGGGATCTCCCGTGCTCCCAAGCTGGCCAGATGCTCCGAATAAACCTGGCAATCAATCAACTTAAAATTCTGCTGTTGCAGCTGCCTGGCCAGAAAAACCAAACAGGCTTTGGAGGCATCACTAACGTTACTGAACATGGATTCACCAAAAAACACCTCACCCAGTGCCAGTCCATACAAACCACCCACCAGTTGATCATTCTGCCAGGCTTCCACCGAGTGAGCATAACCCTGCTGATGCAGTTGATTATAAGCACTTTCCATCTCTGGTGTAATCCAGGTACCGGTGGTGTTTTCCCGCAAAGAGGCACACTGGTGAATCACTCGTTCAAAACACCGATCCAGAGTCAGAGTAAAATCACCTCGACGAAGGCGTTTACCCAAGCTACGGCTGATGTGCACTTCGGCAGGAAACAGCACCATGCGAGGTGCCGGTGACCACCAGAGAGGGGGTTCATTTTCATTAAACCAGGGGAAAATTCCCTGCTGATAAGCACATAGCAGGCGTTCTGGTGAAAGATCACCACCAAAAGCCAGCAGGCCGTTGGGTTCCTTCAGGGCAAGATGGGGTGAGGGAAACCAGAGTGTCTCATCCAGCTGCCAGATTTCGAGCATGTGTGAGCCTTCGAGCTGTTATACAATGGCGACAGACAAAAAGTCTGTGAACGGGCTTTATCATAAGGTGTCAGGTCGTCTGGCAACAAGCTGCGGATAAACTTTTAAAATGAGTGATCAAGACATAAACCTGGCAGCACGCCTCAGAAAGGCACTGCAGGAAGCAGGCGTGCTCTTGCTGGTGCTGGTGGCACTCATGTTGCTGCTGGCGTTATTCAGTTTTAATTCAGCCGATCCTGGCTGGAACAGAGTTTCACTGGCTCCGGCCAGTAATCTGATGGGGCTTTCCGGTGCCTGGCTAGCCGATGTGCTTTTTTCCCTGATGGGGTTTGCAGCCTGGCTGCTGCCGCTGGCATTGTTGCATCTAAGCATCCAGCTGTTACGCCGCCGCTGGGAGAAAGAAGACTGGGACCCTTTTATTCCATCGCTGCGTTTTCTCGGATTTGTGCTACTGGTGATGGGTGTTGCAGCACTGGCGGCGCGGCATTTTTATGCTTTGTCGGTGGATATGCCTTATGGCCCAGGCGGTATTCTGGGTGAAAGCCTGTCCAGTTTTTCCGGCCCGCTGCTGGGTCATCTGGGTGCCACCCTTATTTTTATCTGTGCCTGTATTGCCGGTTTTTCACTAATCACCGGCTGGTCCTGGTTGATGATCATGGATGAACTAGGGTACCTGCTGGTCAGGCTGGCCGAAAAAGCCCAGCAAGCTTTTTCCGAAGCAACGGCTCTGCGGCAGGAGGAAAAACGCCAGTATTATGAAAAAGAACACCCCCCTGCTAGCAACGGCTGGCCTTCTCAGTTAAAAGAGCCGCCCACTCGCATGGCACCTGCCGAACCTCGATTGACAGATGACAGCATTTTTTTTGGTACCGAGCCTGATGCAGAAGAAGACACAAGCCCGCCCTTGATTACAATGCAAAAAGCTGACTCAAAGCAAGATCAGGCAGCTCAGCAACCGCCGGAGGGTGAAAAACCGGGGCTGGATTTGCTCGACACACCCTCGGCTCAGCAGGTGGGTTTTACACCCGAAGAACAGGATTTCATGGCCATCTTGTTGCAACAGAAACTGCAGGAGTTTGGTGTTAAAGCCAGTGTCGTAGATGTCCATCCGGGGCCGGTTATCACTCAGTTTGAGCTAGAACTGGCTGCCGGTATTAAATCCTCGCGTGTTGCTAATCTGGCGCTGGATCTGGCCAGAGCCCTGCGGGTTCCCAGTATCCGCGTGGTGGAGGTGATAGCCGGCAAATCCACCATAGGTATTGAATTACCCAACAAACAACGGTCATTGATTAGCCTGCAAGAAGTGCTCAATTCGGATGACTTTCTGCAGGATCAACATCCATTACCCCTGGCGCTGGGGCAGGATATTGCCGGTCATCCTGTGGTGGTTAATCTTGCCAAAATGCCACACTTGCTGGTGGCAGGCACCACCGGATCGGGTAAATCCGTGGGTGTGAATGCCATGTTGTTGTCCTTGTTGTTACAACGGACACCGGCAGAATTGCGCTTGATTATGATTGACCCCAAAATGCTGGAGCTGTCGATTTATGAAGGCATTCCACATCTGTTGGCACCGGTGGTGACGGATATGAAAGAAGCGTCCAACTCGCTACGCTGGTGTGTAGCCGAGATGGAGCGGCGTTATCAGCTGATGGCCGCCATGGGCGTGCGTAATCTAGCCGGTTTTAATGAAAAGCTGGCAGGAGCCGCTCAGCAGGGTGCCCGTGTAGCTAATCCATTAAAAGAACCACTGCCTGGTTGTGAACCGACTTACCTTGAGCCTTTGCCCTATGTGGTGGTGGTAATTGATGAGTTTGCCGACATGATGATGCTGGTCGGCAAAAAAGTAGAAGAGCTCATTGCTCGACTGGCACAAAAAGCCCGGGCGGCGGGCATTCATCTGATCTTGGCAACCCAGCGGCCTTCGGTGGATGTGATCACCGGCCTGATCAAGGCCAATATTCCTACGCGTATAGCGTTTCAGGTGTCCAGTAAAATCGACTCCCGCACTATTCTGGACCAAAGTGGTGCCGAACAACTGCTGGGTAATGGTGATATGTTGTACTTGCCAACCGGCGCCCCACTGCCCACCCGTATTCATGGTGCTTTTGTCAGTGATGATGAAGTACATCGCGTGGTAGAAAACTGGAAGCTGCGTGGTGCACCAGATTATGAGAAATCTATCCTCACGGGTGATGTCGAAGCTCAGGCGCTGGCTGGTCTAGAAGCGGAATCCACCGGAGACAGCAACAATGAAAATGATCCGCTGTACGATGAAGCCGTCGCTTTTGTGATTGAATCCCGCCGGGCTTCAACCTCGGCGGTACAAAGGCGCTTTAAAATTGGTTACAACCGTGCCGCTCGTCTGGTCGATGCCATGGAAATGGCAGGACTGGTTTCTCCCTTGCAGTCCAATGGTCAACGTGAACTGCTGATACCGGAGCGTTAAAATCAACATGTTTAAAAAAATCCTTAATGCACTGCTGTTGTCTGGGCTGGCTTTTAGCCTGCAGGCTGCAGATGATGTTGCAAAATTACAAGCTTATCTACAGCAACTGCAAAGCCTGGAAGGCAGCTTTGAACAATTAACACTGGATGCCCGTGGTCAGCGGCTACAGGAGGCCCGAGGCAGCATGAGCCTGCAAAAACCGGGGCGCTTTTACTGGCATACCGAGATGCCTTATCCGCAGTTGCTGGTCTCCAATGGTGTAACCCTCTGGGTGTATGACCCGGATCTGGAGCAGGTGACCATTCAAAAGTTGGATCAACGCATGACCAACACCCCGGCCTTGATTCTTTCTGGCGATGCCAAAGACCTGACTTCACATTTTGATATCCAATATGTATCCCGCGGCAAGGAAGAAGAATTCCGCATGTTGCCGCTGGGTAGTGACAGCCTGTTTGAAGTGTTACGGCTCTATTTTGTTGATGGTCGGATCAGCGCTTTGCAGCTGGAAGACAGTCTGGGTCAGCAAACCCGTGTGGAGTTGACCATCAGTGCTTATAACCAACCCTTGGATCAAAAACAGTTTGAGTTTGAACCACCGACCGGGGTGGATGTGATACAGGAATAGTGATGGCTGATGACCTGTTTTCAGCATCAACAGCAACCAGCCATGGCTGGCAACCCCTGGCGGCCAGAATGCGTCCACGCACTCTGGATGAATATCTGGGGCAGGATCATCTGCTGGGGCGCGATAAATCCCTGCGTCAGGCACTGGAAGCAGGACAGCTGCACTCCATGATTTTGTGGGGGCCGCCCGGCGTGGGTAAAACCACCCTGGCAAGGCTGTTGGCAGAACAAGGCCAGTTACGTTATGTCAGCATTTCGGCGGTGATGAGTGGTGTCAAAGACATCCGCGCAGCCGTCAGTGATGCACAGCAGTTACGCCAGCTCAACGGCCAGCCCACCCTGTTATTTGTGGATGAAGTACACCGCTTTAACAAATCTCAGCAGGATGCATTTTTACCCTACATCGAAGACGGCACCTTTATTTTTATCGGGGCAACCACCGAAAACCCCTCTTTTGAACTCAATTCAGCGCTTTTATCCCGCGCCAGGGTTTACCTGCTTAAATCCCTGACAGTGGAGGTGTTGCATAACCTGCTGCAACAGGCCTTGAGTGACCCGCAGCGAGGTTTAGGCACGCGCGGGATAGAGGCCGATGATGAAACCCTGTTGCTGCTGGCGCGGGCAGCAGATGGTGATGCACGGCGGGCACTGAATTTTCTGGAAATTGCTGCGGATCTGGCATCAGAAGGGCAAATTACTGCCGCTACCGTGGCAGAAGTGGTGCAAGAAAGTCTGAGGCGTTTTGACAAGGGCGGAGAAGCCTTTTATGACCAGATTTCTGCCCTGCATAAATCAGTGCGGGGTTCAGCCCCGGATGCTGCACTCTACTGGTTGTGTCGGATGCTGGATGGTGGTTGTGATCCCTTGTATATCGCCCGCCGAGTGGTGCGTATGGCCAGTGAGGACATAGGTAATGCCGATCCTCGTGGTTTGCAGCTGGCACTTAATGCCTGGGATGTACAAACCCGGCTGGGTAGCCCAGAAGGTGAATTGGCAATTGCTCATGCTGTGGTGTATCTGGCGGTGGCAGCAAAATCCAATGCCGTGTATATGGCTTATAAAGCCGCCATGCAAACCGTCAAAAGCACCCCCAGTTATGAGGTGCCGTTACACCTGCGTAATGCCCCCACGGATTTAATGGCTGATCTGGGTTATGGTGCTGATTACCGTTATGCCCATGACGAGCCGGATGCTTATGCTGCAGGAGAGGTTTACCTACCCGAACCACTGCAGGATCTGCGGTTTTATCAGCCGGTGGAGCGGGGGCTGGAAATCAAAATCGCCCAGAAACTCCAATACCTGCGTCAGCTGGATCAACACCAGCCATCAAAACGCCCAGCCGGTGATTAATAACCAGTCTGCCAAACCCAGCACACCGGCCAGTTCTCGGCCACCCACCAGTAACAACAGGCAAGCAACCACCAAATGAGGACCAAAAGGTATGGCCTGTCCCTGCTGCCAGTCGGCTCGCAGTTTTACTACCAGTGCCAGCAATAACCCGGATAGAGATGATAACAAAATTACCGGCACCAATGCCGGAGCACCCAGCCAGGCACCCATCGCCGCCAGTAGTTTAAAATCCCCGCGACCCATGCCCTCCCTGCCGGTCAGCAGTTTAAAAAACCAGTAAAGGCACCAGAGTGAAAGATAACCCACCAGAGCACCTAAAAACGCCTGATCAAACAGGGCCTGATCTGAAAACAACCAGTGCCAGAGCAAACCTGCCCAGACCAGTGGCAGTGTCAGGCGATCCGGTAACAGGCGGGTCTGGGCATCAATCATTGCCAGAGCCAGCAGCGTCCAGGCAAAACCCATGAATGCCAGAGCTTGTAAACTGGCACCAAAACGCCATGCCAGAAGCAGACTCAGCACAGCCGCCAGTAGCTCAATCATTGGGTAGCTGGCAGCAATGGGTGCTTTGCAGGCAACACAACGCCCACGCAGCATTAACCAGCTGATCAGAGGCAGGTTATGCCACCAGCGCAGTGGCGTTTTACAGCTTGGGCAGTGAGATGCCGGCCAGCTTAAGGACAAGGGTTGTGCTGACTCCTGAGATTCAGCTGCACTCCATTCACGTTGCAGGATCAAGGGTAGGCGGTAAATCACCACATTCAGAAAACTACCACACACCAGCCCCAGCAGTGTGGCAAACATCAGCCACATGGAAAACGGCCATAAGCTGGCATCCAGCAGGTGTAACCCGCTCATAAAGAAGCCATCAAAGAATGTCGCCCATCATAAAAATTGGCAGGTACATGGCAATCACCAGACCACCCACAATAATACCCAGCACGGCAATCACCAGCGGTTCCAGCAGGCTGGTCATGCTATCCACCAGGGTATTCACTTCTTCTTCATAAAAGTCGGCCACTTTCATCAGCATGACATCCAATGCGCCGGATTCTTCACCAATGGCCACCATCTGGTTCACCATGGTGGGGAAGAGTTTGCCGTTGCGCATGGCAAAGTTCAGCTGCTGGCCGGTGGAAACATCATCACGAATACGGCTGACATGGTGTTTGTACACCAGATTACTGGTTGAGTTACCGGCAGAATCCAGAGAGTCCACCAGTGTGACACCCGCAGCAAAAGCAGTGGCAAGGGTTCTGGAGAAACGTGCCACGGCAGACTTGTGCAGCAGTTCACCAATGACGGGCAGACGCAAACTCAGCTGGCTGAGGCGGTAATCAAAAGCCGGTGAGCGCTTGCTCATAAAAATCACCGCATAAATGGCTGCGCCAATGCCACCAAACACCAGATACCACCATTCCTGCATAAAACGTGACATATTCACCACCAGCTGGGTGAAAGCAGGCAGTTCAGCACCAAAACCGGCAAACATACTCTCAAACTGCGGCACCACTTTAACCAGCAGCAAACCGGATACCACCATACCAATAATTAACACAAAGACTGGGTAATACAGGGCTTTTTTGATCTTGTTTTTCAGGGATTCCATGCGTTCTTTATACATGGCAACCCGCTCCAGCATGGTTTCCAGAGAGCCGGAGTTTTCACCGGCTTCTACCAGGCTGCAAAACAAATCATCAAACACCTTGGGATGGCGACGTAACGCCTGAGCCACAGGTGTACCGGCAGATACCTGATCGCGCAGATCCACCAGCAGTTTACGCATGGCTGGTTTGGTCTGGCCTTCAATGGTGATGGAAAAAGCCTGCACCACCGGCACCCCGGCCTTGATCATGGTCGCCAACTGACGGGAAAAAATGGTGATGTCCCGTGCGGTAATCTTGTCACCAAAACCAAAACCGAAGGACGTTTTTTTGCGCACCCGTTTGGGACTGATGCCTTGTTCGCGCAGTTTGGCGCGCACCAGGTTAATGTCTTCGGCTTCTATTTCACCTTTGACTTTTTCCCTGCGGGCGTTGGTGCCTTCCCAGGCGAACATAAAAACCTTGTTTTCTTTTTTAGCCATTTAAACCATCTACTCCATGGTGACTCGGGTTAGCTCTTCCACACTGGTCAAACCGGCCAGCACTTTTTTACGCCCTGCCATACGCAGATCATCAAAACCCAGTTCGCGGGCTTTACGGCTGATTTCCAGCGCACTGGAACTATGCATGATTAAATCCGCCAGTTCAGGTGTAATTTTTACCACCTCGTAAATACCCACCCGACCTTTATAACCGTGGGTGCAGTGGCTGCAACCCACTGGCTGGAATATCTGATTTTTATTTAACTCTTCCGCCGTAAAACCAACGGATTCAAGCACATCTTTTGCAGTTTGGGTAGGTGTCTTACAGCGTGGGCAGAGTTTACGTGCCAGACGCTGAGCAATAATCAACTGCACCGATGCCGCCAGATTATAAGGCGGAATACCCATGTTCATCAGGCGATTTAAGGTGGCAGAGGCCGAGTTGGTGTGCAGGGTGGAAAGCACCAGGTGCCCGGTTTGTGCCGCCTTAACGGCAACCTCGGCAGTTTCCAGATCGCGGATCTCACCCACCATCACCACGTCAGGGTCCTGGCGCAGAAAAGCCCGCAGTGCGGTAGCAAAATCCATCCCGACCTTGGTGTTCACGTTAACCTGGTTTACCCCTTCCATATTGATTTCAACCGGATCTTCCGCGCTGGAAATATTGCGCTCCGGGGTATTCAGAATATGCAGGCCGGTATACAGCGTCACGGTTTTACCGCTACCGGTGGGGCCAGTAACCAGAATCATACCCTGGGGATGGGATAAGGCGTCTTCGTAGAGTTGTTTCTGCTCTGGCTCAAAGCCCAGTTGCTCGATGCCCATTTTGGCACTCTCGGCATCCAGTATCCGCAGTACTATTTTTTCGCCCCAGAGGGTCGGCAGGGTATTCACACGAAAATCGATGGTACGGGTTTTGGAAATCCGCAGTTTGATAGCACCATCCTGCGGAATACGCCGCTCGGAGATGTTCATTTTTGCCATGACTTTTAAACGTGCGGCCAGTCGCCCACGCAGGGATAAAGGCGGGCGGGTGACTTCATGCAGAATGCCATCAACACGGCAACGAATCCGGTAACTGTGCTCAAAGGGTTCAAAGTGAATGTCTGATGCGCCACGACGCATGGCATCTAATAACACCTTGTTAACAAACTTAACGATGGGGGCGTCTTCTGTGCCAGCGTCTGCACCCAGTACATCATCCTCTGGCTCCTGACTATCTCCGACTTCCATGCCATCCAGCTCGACACTGTCCAGATCACCCAGCGCCCCGATATCGGTTTCCAGTGATCTTTCCAGCGCGTTATGCAGCTTGTCTTCTGCCACGATCACCGGATGAATCAACAGCCCGGTCTGAAACTGGATTTCATCCATAGCGGCCAGGTTAGTCGGAGAGGAAAGCCCTAGCGTCAGCAGATTACCCCGAACATACAAAGGCAGAGCCTGATGTTTACGCAGCAGATTTTCATCCACCACCTTTTTGGGTAGTTGTGTGGGATCAAAGGCCTCCAAATCCAGATACGGCAGACCAAACTCTTCTGCAACCAAGCTGGCCAGCAGGTCGGAATTGATTCGACCAGAACCGCTAAGGTAATGAATATAGGGCTGGTTTTTATCTCGGGCATCGGCCTGAGCCGCCAGCGCTTCACCTTCATCCATCAGGCCTTCACGAATCAGCCTTTTAGACAGGGAACTGAGTACATGAGGATTGGAAAGATCAACCATAACACCAGCATCCTTCTGCTTGCGGCAAAAAACTATGAGTGGGGATTATGACAGTTGTTACTGACGCTGTGTGAACGGCAACAAACCATTTTTTTGTCCCAAATCAGTAAAGTCATAGTTGCAATCGGTAACAAAGTGTTTCATAGTTGGCATCGAAGCTCAAGCTTTCCCCGCAGCAGGGAAGCAAGCGATCTTAAAATCCCTTTTGTTTATGGAGTGTTGACGATGAAAGCAAACCAACAAGG
>NZ_JACUUA010000355.1 GCF_014859565.1 Marinospirillum sp.
CTAAACTTAGTTACAACGCTCGATCACCAGTGCAATGCCCTGACCACCACCAATACACAGGGTGATCAGGCCGTAACGTCCGTTGATACGCTCCAGCTCATACAGGGTTTTTACCGTCAGGATAGCACCTGTCGCTCCCACTGGATGCCCCATGCCCACCGCACCACCGTTGGGATTGAGTTTGTCTGCCGGGAAGTCCAGCTCTTGTGCCACGGCCATCGCCTGGGAGGCAAAGGCTTCATTGGATTCAATCACATCCAGATCACTGACTTTTAAGCCGGCTTGTTCCAGGCAGCAACGTACAGCGGGTACGGGTCCCATACCCATCAGTTGTGGATCAACACCGGCAAAAGCACAGGACAGAATACGGGCACGAGGTTTCAGACCCAGTTTGCGGGCTTCTTCGGCATGAGCCAGTAGCAGGGTGGCTGCACCATCGTTGATGCCAGAAGCATTACCGGCAGTGACCAGTCCATCTTGTTTAAAAGCAGGTTTTAAACGCGCAAAGTCTTCAGTACTGGCATTCTGGCGTACATGTTCATCCAGGCTGAATTCCACCTGTTCACGGCCTTTTTTCACCGAGACAGGTACAATCTGATCAGTAAACCGACCTTCAGCCATTGCGGCAGCAGCCTTCTGGTGACTTTGCAGGGCAAAGGCATCCACCTGCTCACGGGTGTAGCCGTATTTGGCGGCGATGTTTTCTGCGGTGATGCCCATGTGACCACTGCCAAAGGGATCACTGAGAATGCCCAGGGTGAGATCCACCACCGAACCATCACCCATACGCAAGCCGTTACGGGCTTTGGGCAGCAGGTAAGCACCCTGACTCATGGACTCAGCACCACCGGCCAGTGCCAAACTGGAGTCACCACCTTCAATCAGCTGGGCAGCAGAAATGATGGCCTGCAAACCGGAACCGCACAGGCGGTTGACGTTAAGTGCTGCTGAGGTTTGCGGTAAACCGCTGTTGAGGGCAATGTGGCGGGATAAATAGGCATCCTGCGGGGCAGTGGTGATGATGTGACCATACACGGCATGATCGATGTCAGATGCCTGCACGCCGCTGCGCTGAATCACTTCTTTTGCTGTCGCGGTGCCCAGTTCAGCTGGGCTGAGTGCTGACAGACTGCCACCAAAACCACCAATGGCAGTACGTGCACCTTCAATAATGACAACCGAGTTAAATTTCATCTTGTGATCCTGTTGTTTATTGACTGGGTTATTTGCCCAGCATGGAGCGGGCAATCACTTCTTTCATGATTTCCGAGGTGCCGGCATAAATGGTCTGAATGCGGGCATCAACATAAAAACGTGAAATTGGGTATTCGAGGGTGTAGCCATAACCACCAAATAACTGCAGGCATTCATCAATGGTTTTGCACTGCATTTCACTCAGTTGCAGTTTCAGGATGGCGGCATCGGTCGGTGTCATCTGGCCTTGGCGGTATTTGCTGACACACAGGTCAAAATAGGCGCGAGCCATGTCGATTTGGGCCCGAACTTCGGCCAGCTTAAAGCGGGTGTTCTGGAAGTCGGCAATACGCTGACCAAAGGCCTTGCGCTCTTTCACGTAATCCAGTGTGAGTGCCAGTGCGCCCTCCATGGCACCCAGTGCCTGGGAGCCAACACCCAGACGTTCGCGGGGTAATTCCTGCATCAGGTAAGCAAAACCGGAACCTTCCTGACCCAGCAGGGCAGTTTCTGGCAGCATCATGGCATCAAAAAACAACTCGGCGGTATCACTGGCGTGCTGGCCGATTTTTTTGATCGGTTTACCACGGGAAAAACCGGGTAGGTGAGTATCCACCAGAAACAGCGAAACCCCCTTGGCACCCGCAGACGGATCGGTTTTGGCACAGACAATCACCAGGTCCGCCATCATGCCGTTGGTGATAAAAATCTTCGAACCATCCAGCTGCCAGCCGCCATCCACCTTTTGGGCGCGGGTTTTTATTGCCGCCAAATCACTACCGGCACCGGGCTCGGTCATGGCAATGGCACCCATGACCTCACCAGTGGCCATGCGTGGCAACCACTGGTGTTTTTGTTCTTCGGTGGCCAGGTGTTCCAGATAGGGAATCACAATGTTGGCGTGGATGTTGTAACCACTGGCCAGGCCACCAAACCCTCGTCGTGAGATTTCCTCAATCACCAGTTGGGTGATAGCAAAATCGGCACCAGTGCCGCCGTAATCTTCGGCCAGATCAATCGCCAGCATTCCGGCTTCGCCCAGTTTTAACCAGAAGTCACGCGGAACCTGCCCGGCAGCTTCCCATTCGTCGTAAAAAGGGTCGGCTTCCTGTTCCAGAAAGCGGCAAATCATGTCATAAAAAAGCTGGGTGTTTTCGTCTGTTGCGGTCATTCCTATGTTTCCTTACAAAGGTCTTTCCGCAGGTGGCGTTTAAGAATCTTGCCTGCGGTACTTTTGGGGAGAGTTGTGCTGAAAAGGATTTTTTTCGGCAGTTTAAAAGGCGCCAGATGCTGGCGGGCATGCTGGATCAGTTCGTCTTCACTGACTTGTGCATCATCCTTCAGAACCACCACAGCAGTGATGGCTTCAATCCA
>NZ_JACUUA010000356.1 GCF_014859565.1 Marinospirillum sp.
AACTGAAAAGCAAGGTCGCGGTCACCATTATGGTTTACGCCAGCTTCGGCAATGACCAAGGTGGAATTATTCATTTTCCGGATTCTGATTGAAATTAAAAAATTGTTTTGGTTGATATTCAGGTAAAGATCGAAGAAATTTCAGTATTTGGTTGCAGGTGTCGCCCTGACCATAAGGGCTGCTAGCAATCTTTGCCTGCTCTTGAAACTCAGAGGATAGTGCCTTGTTTAGGGCGCTTTGAATGGATGGTGCGTTAGCCTGGCAATGAATAACAGACGATCCAGCAGTACGTCCCTTCTGTCGAATACCTATATTGACAGTAGGTGTCTTCAGGCTGGGTACTTCAATTAGCCCGCTTGAAGAATTTCCAATGACTGCATCAGCATGGCAGACTGCAGAAAGGTAACGCTGTGTACCCAGCGAGTTAACTGCAGTTGCTTGTTCTGGATATTGCATAATATGTTGCTTGATATGGTGAATGATGCAATGCCCCCCCTGGTCTGCATTTGGAAAAGTGAATAGCTGTTTGTGATGGGGGAAGTTTTGCAGAGCACTTAGCAACTCAAGAAAAGTTTTTTCCGGATCTTCGATTTTCTCTCCGGAAGTGACAGGATGGTAGGTAATTAAGAAAAAGGAAACGCCAAGATCAAAGTTAAGGCTTTTGCTAAGTTGGTTACGGGGAAGAAGCTCTGTGCGATAAATATTTTCCACTCCAAGTGCACCACTATTGATCACGTATTTTGGGTTTTCACCAAGCTGCAGGACACGTGAGCGATGCTCTTCATTACTGACAAAGTGATAGTGTGCCATTTTAGTAATAGCGTGGCGGATTGAGTCATCAATCGCACCCTCTGTGATTTCTCCGCCATGCAGATGAAGTATAGGTATATGCAGGATCATGGCAGTCTGTGCAATCGCTAATGCCTCAAAGCGGTCACCGAGAATCACCACGCAGTCAGGTTTGAGGCGATTCAGGGCATCAGTGAATCCAATCACTCCTAGGCCAATAGACTTGGCAATACCCACCTCACTTGACGACGAGAGGAGCATCTCAACCTTTTCGTTGATGTGAAACTCTTTCTCAATTTCATTAGCTGTATAGCCAAACTCAGGAGATAGGTGCATTCCACTGACAATAAGCTGTAACTCCAGATCAGGATCAGCTTGAATTCCTTTCATCAGCCAGTAGAGCAAGCCATATTCAGCACGTGTTCCAGTGAATACAGCAATCTTTTTCAAACTGAATCTCCTAACTTTACGCTACTTGGTAAATTCACAACTCGCTCTTCCAGCCACTGGGCATTAGGCAGGTCTCCTTGGCGGCAGTTTTTGTACATAGGTAAATGATTCATCAAAGCCCAAATGGGGCGAGTCATCACACCTTCATTGTTGGTGCTGTCCAGCAGCGCATCTCTCTGTTTTTTGTCTTCACAGATCACACCATTCAACCAGTAGTTGGAACGGCAATCGGTTGGCTCGGTTATAAATTGCATGGAAGAACCCTGAAAGAAGCCTTGATAGTTACTTGCGAGTTCACGTTTGATAGTTATGAACTTTTCTAACTGCTCCAACTGAGCACATCCCAATGCCGCGTTCATATTCGGCATTCGGAAGTTGTAACCCAGTTCGTCGTGAATGTACTCATAGGTGTGTGGCTTTTTGGATGTGGTAGTAAGGTGTTTGGCTTTTGCAGCAGTTGGCTCATCCGCTAGAATCATACCGCCACCACCTGTTGTGATAATCTTGTTGCCGTTAAAGCTGAGTGCACCAATTTCACCAAAAGTTCCGGTATGCTGCCCTTTGTAGAAACTACCCAGGGACTCTGCCGCGTCCTCGACCAGAGCAAGGCTCCACTCACGAGTCACTCTTATTAAACTATCCAGCTCAGCAGGGTGACCAAAGGTATGCATAGGCACACAGGCACGAATCACTTTGTTATCAAGGCGGGTTCTGCACAAACCCTCAGCATCGACAAAGGCATTTTCAGACAACCATTGCTCCAAGGCTTGTGGTGATAATCCCAAAGTATCACGATCCACATCCACAAATACCGGTTCAGCACCACAGTAGGCAATGGCATTACAAGTCGCAACAAAGGTGAGCGGCTGGGTAATTACCAGATCACCAGATGCAACTCCGGCAAGCTTTAAGGCTACGTGTAAAGCAGCTGTACCATTCACAGTTGCAACTGCCTTGGGTGAGCCTGTGTAGCTGGCGACATCTTGCTCGAACCGATCCACATAGGCTCCGACACTGGAGACAAAAGTAGACTCCAGTGTATTCACCACGTAATCTTTTTCGTGTCCGGAAAAAACAGGAGCGTGCAGCGGTATGACATCCGATGTTCTGTAGTAGTCACGAATAAAGTCAATAAGCATGTCTGCACTTTTAGACATTGTATAAACCAGTTTTGTAGTGGCGCAGGTTTTCAGGCTGAGTAAACCAGTCTATTGTTTTCTTTAAACCATCTTTGATGTTAGTTTGTGGTTGGTAACCAGTTAAGGCATGGAGTTTTTGGTTGCAGCCCCATAGGCGGAAAACTTCAGACTTCTCAGGTCTGATGC
>NZ_JACUUA010000357.1 GCF_014859565.1 Marinospirillum sp.
AAACAAAGCGAGCGAAAGCAGGTTGGGACAATGACTATCTGCTCAAACTACTGGGTATCAATTAAGCCCGATTGCCCTGGCATGACAGGCTGCATAGATATGTTATCTTTCATTAACTCGACCACCATGTATTGACAATAGCCATACACAGCACTAGATTGAACGCAGCATCCACTGTTGATACGGCTGAAAACCGAAGGTAGAAAATGATGAAAACCAACCTGGCTACCGCCGAAAAAACCAGCGCCATCAGTATGCGCATAGCCAGTAACAGGAAGAACCTCATCGACTATGCAGCCAAATTGATCGGAAATGACCGAACCACTTTTATTCTGGATTCTGCTACGGCTCGTGCCGAGGAGGTGATTCTGAATAAGCGCCTTTACATCCTGAATGATGATGATTTTGATGCGTTTGAAGCAGCCCTGGAAAGCAACCGCATGGAGGATAATCTATGTCTGATTCAGCGACTCAGCCGCCCCAAAAGATGGGTATCACCCAACCCGTCAAACTGAACGCAGACCATGATTGCACTGCTTTTGACTGTGGCGATACCACCTTAAATGCTTACCTTGCTGATGCGTACAAGCAGCAGCAACGCAAAAATGCCACGGTTTACGTGACCTGCCAGGCTGGCACTCATCGGGTTAAAGGTTTTTACACGCTCACCAGCGCCGAAATCATGCGCGAAGCTGCTCCCGGAAAGCTGAAACGTGGTGGCGCACCTAAAACAATTCCTGTGATTAAGCTGGGACGTTTTGGTATGGACAGGTCTTTTCAAGGGCTGGGTTACGGCAGTGATCTGCTGGTGGATGCCGTAGAACGCTGCATCAGTGCATCGGAAACCATTGCAGCCAAAGCCATTATTGTGAATGCACTGGATGAGCAGGCTCGTGAGTTTTATCTTAAACATGGCTTCAAGGATGTTCCGGCAATCGACAATCTCACACTGTATTTATCCCTTTACTGATCACAAGCCGGTTATATTTTGCCCAGCCCGTTACTGCTACTAAACTGTGGGTACATATCAATGGATACTGAGAGCCTGTCCTGATGCTTCGTTTATTTCTTCGGCCGCCCCTGTTAGTTGTAAGTTTCAGTCTGCTGCTTTTTACCGGTCATGCCATCGCATCGACTCTGCCGCCCTTGCCTGAACTGCATAACAAGATGAACGAATGGCAGCATCAGGAGGTGTACGACCAGCTGCAACCGCTGGAGCTGCATTTTGCCGGTGATGCCGGTTATGACTATGTATTCGGCCTTGCTGCTCTGCGTAACGGTTATCCTGCTGAGGCCAGCTGGGCGCTGGAGCGACTGGTACTGGTACAGCCCAGTAATCAACGCGGCAAGCTGGCTCTGGCTCAGGCTTATATGGAGATGGGGCGTTTTAACAGCAGCCAGCGCTTGATCGATGAAGTGAAGAACAGCCGCCCCTCACCTGCTGTGCTGGCATCTGCCAATAACTTACAAGAGCGGCTGGACAAAGCCCTCGCACCAAAACGTTTTACCCTGACCAGCCGCGTGAATGCTGCACTGGGTTATGATTCCAATGTGTCATCTGCTGCAAGTAATGAACCTGCCAGTGTTTTTTCGGAGATGGCAGCACGCCAGCGTTTAAGCTGGCAGTACAGTGATCCCGTTAGTTTTTATGCCGGATATCGCTTGCGTGATACTCGCCCTTATGCAGAAAGTGATTACATACGTCAGAACCTGAACGTGCAGCTGGGTGCGGAATACCGTGCCGGTCAGTGGCTGGCGGGGGTGGAACCCACTTTTGGCAAGGGCTGGAAAGATGGCAAGGGCGAGTTTTCTGAAGCCGGTCTGGGGTTGAATGGGGTTTATCTGCTGCCGGACTCCACTGCGGTGCTGGGTTTTATGAATGTCACCCAGATGAGCTATGATCAGAATGCCGACAAGGTAAATGACGGGCGCATTTATCTGCTGGGCGGTGGCTGGGTTGGCGGTGTTTCCACCCCGCTGCGCTGGCCGGTGAATCTGGTGGCAACCGGCTATTATTTACGTACTGATTTACCGGATTCGCCAACGGGTGATTTTAACAGCCTGGGCGCAAATTTTAATGCCAGCCTGGTGTATAGCCCAGAATGGACTTTTGTGGGGCTGGCAGGATACAGCCTGCGGGATTACACCTGCAGCAGTGGTCAGACTTCATGTGATGCAAGCCGCAGGGATACCTTGTTTAATCTGGGTGTGGGTGCGCGTTACCAGTTTTTGCCCAATCTGCTGGTGGAGCCACAAATCAGCTATAACCAGCAATTCAGTGATACTCCTAACTCCGCTTTTAACCGGATAACCGCCAGAGTGAGTGTTCGTTATGATTTTGAACCTGTTAAATTCTAAGCACCTCACTCACCAGCCACGCGACTGGATGGCATGGTTGTTATGCCTGCTTCTGTTATTGCTGGTTTCTTCACTGGCAATGGCTGCAGATCAGGCTGGGCAGTTTCAGTTTGTGCACGGTCAGGTGCAGGTAGAAAGACAATAGTTCGGACAGTTTTAAAGAAAGCCTGCTACCCGGATAATGGGGTTACC
>NZ_JACUUA010000358.1 GCF_014859565.1 Marinospirillum sp.
AGGGTCAAACAGCGGTTCGGAGAGGCTGATTCACAGCCTCATGAATAACGCGGGCTGAATGAAATGCAAATAGTATTCTCTGCTCTAATGACTCAGTCAGTACGTGAGCAGTTAAAAGACAGGATTAACGAACTTGGCCTTGCTAATGGTATCCAGCAGGCTATGGACTCTTTGGCTGAAGCTATTGCCCTTCAAGATAATTAACAATTCTTTTGGAAACCTCGCCATCAACTTTACCGATTAGCTCTTCAGTGGTTTTTTTTCGGGCTTCTGAATAGTTGCACGGATTTCTGAGCTCATTCCTTACAACTCTTTCCAAGTCTCCTGGTTTAGTCACATGGGCTGCCACACCTGTGTAGGGGAGTATGGTTTTGTCCATCCGCTTTTCAAATCGGTATCTCAGAGGTCCTCTATAGCTCCACCGGAGTTTAAGATAATCCAGCCATACAACGGGTTTATCCAGTGCGGCAAATTCAAAGAGTGCAGATGATGCCTCACTAATCAGGATGTTTGCTGTTGCCATGTAAGGTAGCAGAGAAATCTCAGTGGGAGTTGTCAAATATACATTATTGAATTTTGACCATCTTTCCAGTAATTGGCGCTGCTTATGGTACTTCTTATTGGTATATGTAAAAAAATGAGGCTTTATGATTATGTTGCAATCATCAAAGTGATCAGGCCAGTTTTTATCCATGAGTTCAATTGAGCTCGGATAAAAAGTGGGGGCATAGAGTAAAGTTGGCTTTTCAGAGTTCAGTCCATTTTGCTCTAGATTGAAGGCTTGAGTGCAGTTCTTTTTTAAGGCCGCCAATGGGTCAAGTTTTGCAAACCCAGTTTCAACAAACCTAGATTTTGGGTACATTGTAGCCAGCTGCTCCTGTCGGAAACGCCCCTCAGTAAAGCGTACATCGTACAGGGCTAGCCCCGGTGTGTAATAACAGGCTTTAACACCAATTCCATGGTAAAGGAGCGCTGTTTTTGTTTGTTTAGGCAGTTTGTCGAAGTCTGTAAAGTTGTCATTACCAAAGATAATCCAGTCAGCATGTGCCTTCTCTGCGTAAAAATCATTAACTACTTCTTTGTTAATGATTTTGACTGGTAAGTCCTTGCCCTCACCTTCCAGATAGCTGCTAACCAGGTGTTGAAAATCTGGTTGATGATAGAGAAGAAAGCTGCAGCTGTGACCTCGGCTTGTTAGTTCCTCGTATACTGGTATGTACTGTGGTAGGTAATATAGAGAGGGCACGTCAAACCAGATATTTAATTTCATTTTTAACCTTTTTAAGAAATTTTACTCATTTTTTGGTTTTGTTAGCTATAAGATTATTTCTTTTTCTTTCGCTTTAACCATTTTATTGGGTTTGGCTGGAATCGTCTAAATCGTCGCCATGTTTCCAGATGATCTGGATGGTAGTTTTCTCCAAGGTGGCAGCGCAAGAATTCTTCATCCAAAGGTGCAACTGGTTTGAGTCTTCGTAAATGCCATAGGTTTAGCCAAAGATTCCATTTTTTAGGGAGAAGTGCATATTTTTTTAAGACTGAGTTTATAACTTCGTCCGTATCAATTAAAGTAAGGGTGAAGTTGTTTGTGTTTTTAATTTCTACGAGTATATTATCCATCTTGAAGTCTGAGAAATGATATTTACATATTTCCAGCTGTCGAGTGATTTTACAAAGTTGCTCTAGAGCAGCCTGAATTTTATGTTCACTGAGGCCAAATTTTAACCATTTCTTTAGGTTGTATTCGGCTTGAACACTTTCATAAATAAAGAGTCCGCGCCGGTGAATACCCCAGCGGCCACTGAGTGCCGCAAGGGGCTGGATAGCCGGTATATTTAATTCTTTGAGGGTGTACGCACCCTGATAGCTGCGCCTGGCTGGATTTTTTATCCAGTTATCTAAAAAAAAGGCTACTCTTCTGCCGTAGCTATGTCTCTCCGGGCTATATTCCCCAAGATCAGCAAATACTTTAAACACGTACTCTTTACCTTGGTATTCCACAAAGTGTATCTGATGACCAGCCCGAAGAAGATTATTCAGTGTTTTGGTTACTCTCGGCAGGTTTTCAGAATGATTTTCCTGTTCTACGTTGTGTGGTTGCTGAAGTATTTTTTCTCCATAATCCAGAAGGCTTTTAATCTGTGTGTGGTTGTAGTAGGTGTCAATTTGCAGGGCAGCCATTTTGATTCCGGTTTTCAGGTGATGTTTTCAGCTGATCAAGCTTACCCCTTGAGTATTTTTCTGTAAAATGCGTTTTTCAACTGGACGGGATAGGCTTTCCCATGAGCATTAAGCGACTTGTTGTCTTGGTAGTCTTGCAGGCTTGGATGAACACTGCATTAGCTGGTGAAACGAGTGATTATTTTTCCAATTTTTACCGTATTCCGGTAGCAGCTGTGGGTGAGGTGTTCACCACAGATATGGACAAATTGAAGCGCAATGCACTGGCTTTGGGTGCTGTAGGGTTAGTGTACACTCAGGATGAAGCAATACGTGAGCACTGGATGGATACCTATACTGGCAGAGCCATGGATAAGGTGG
>NZ_JACUUA010000359.1 GCF_014859565.1 Marinospirillum sp.
GCACCTCTCAGCCGCAGTGTGGGCGCTCTGTGGGCAAGGCGTGGTTATTTCCGTAATGCGCTGGAACAACCCGGACAAGTACAGATTTCTCAGCCTTACCTCGGACTTCCGGATGCCACACTGGATGTCACCCTTTCCATTGCCCTGAATGCCGGCAATCCGTCACGCCTGCTGGTACTCTGTGCAGATTGCCCTGCCGCCTGGCTGGAGACCTGAGCTATACCGCGAGTTTGGTGTTGCTGCGCGATGGATGGATCAAACTTCACTACTGAGTGAAACGCCCTGTGCGCATGCAGGGTGTTGTGGGGCTGCGGGCTAGAAACCCCCAGCTACCCTATTAGGTATTTTCGCTCCCATAGTTTATGTGCCGAATACCGTGAAACTCAGACCTACATATACACCGTAGCCCAGCAGGAGCAATCCTCCCTCTAGCCTGCTAAGCCGGCTGCCTGTATATAAAAAGAGCAGCAGAATCAGCGACGTTCCCAACATGACCCATTGATCAAACTGCAGGATTCTCTCGTGGACTGGCAGCGGCTGTAGCAACGCGGAAATTCCGAGTATTCCCAGCAAATTGAAAATGTTGCTGCCCAGGATATTCCCAATGGCAACATCGGCATGTCGGCGGAACGCTGCGATTACTGATATCGAAAGCTCGGGCAGAGACGTGCCAA
Organism: Marinospirillum sp.; assembly: GCF_014859565.1. Next base: position 675 of record NZ_JACUUA010000359.1, read on the forward strand.
CCGCTACGAGCGTCAAACCTATCACAGCCTCTGAAACACCAAACGACTCAGCTATTCCCACGGCACCCTTTAACAGTACTTGTGAGCCGGTGATCAAAAGGACCAAACCCAGCACCACCGCCATGACTATCCATAGAGTTGTTTTTGGCAGAGACGTAACTTCCTCTCCTTCAGCTATATGCAACCCAGAGGAAGGCGCTTCTCCAGAGCGCTCAGTCCAGTAAGCCCAGGCCAGATAAGCGGCGAGCGCCAACAGGAATATGGCAGCGTCAGACCTTACCAAAGCATCGCCACCGACAAGAATAAGAAACAGAATGCTCGCCGCAACGACCGTGACACCATCACGCCGCAATACGAGCGGCTTGACAGCAAGAGGTGTTATCAGTGCGCATAAGCCTAGAATTAGCAGGATGTTGCCGATATTACTCCCGACAACGTTACCGATTGCGATGTCGGGCCGCTCACTTAGAGCAGCCTCAATTGAGACCACCAGCTCTGGCGCAGACGTACCAAAACCGACAATTAACAAGCCACTGAGCAGAGGAGAAATGCCGAGTCGATTTGCAGCTGCCAAAGATCCTCTGATAAGTGCCTCACCACCACTAGTCAGAAGCAACACTCCAATAGCGACGAACAGCAGGTTCAACATGATTTTGAGCTTCCGGTTGCGAACTTAGTAAAAAATGGCTGCATCAGCCTAGACTGCCTAACGAGGCTGTAGAAAAACCTCAGTATAAAAAATTGATCATTTATACTGAAAATGGCGATTCTACGTGTATTCTGGAGCATTTTTCATCATCATAAGCTTCAGAATTTACGTAGGAGCGCGGAAAGGCCATCCCAGCCCAAAGGGGCGAGAACAGCCGATTATTATATTTATTTCTCGTCGCTTGTTGTTTTAGGCATCATGGCGGATGCACCGGAGCTTCCACTTGATGCTGGAGTTACTTGCTGTGTTGAATCGGCTTGAAGCTGCATTCCCGCAGCTCCTTGGAAGCTCTTTTTTAAATCAGTAGCCTGCTGATAGCTCTCAAAAATAGGCTTGGCTTCCGATTTGATTAGCTCTTCAATTTTAGGTTCTTTTGACATATTTCTTTCCTCTTTAATGAACAGTGTTGATGATGTTGAGATCCCCAAGAGCAGTGACATAACTATCCCAAGATAGAAAGCTCCTATTGCCCAAGAATCTAGCTGCTTAAGCTGGTGCTGCTTTAATTTAACATCTTTTTCCTGGACGAGATCCACAATGAAGTCGGCATTTTTACCAAACAATGAAACTATGAAGTATATCGCCAGAAGAAAACCAAGTGCAGCTAATGCAAAAAATACCATGTCATAAATGGCTAATTTATCTGTTAGCTTCAGAAGGGTTACTAAGAATCCAGTTCCTGCAACTGAAAGCGCAAGAATACTTTTATCCTTCTCCATTGCTGTAGTGTAAAACGATGAATATGACTGGCTTTTGAACTCTACCAAACATAACCTCTGCAAATCTTGATCCGAGATAGAGTTCTTTACTTTATCAACAGAAGCTTCTGTCTTCTGGGGCGGTACAGCCTCATTGTTTATGACTTTACAAAATATATTCACGGTTTATCCGACTACTCCAATTCCTGCAATAAATATAACCGCATGTTGAGCGGCCGCTGCATCGGGCTTGCTGCTAGGGAATTTGCTTTTCAAGTCGTTGCTTTCCCTGCGGTTTTTTCCTTCGTCTGGCGACTCTCTGTTTTGTCTTTATATCCGGCTTCAGCAGATTGATGGTACTTTTTTACTGGTACTGCTGCCGGTTGCTGTTGTCTGGCTTTCTTTTTACCTCTTTTGCTGTTTCAGGGCAATAACACCCTGCCGG
>NZ_JACUUA010000360.1 GCF_014859565.1 Marinospirillum sp.
GGGGATGTGATTACTGAAGAGTGTATTCGCAGTGTGAGGCCGGGGTATGGGTTGTCGCCGAAAAGGCGAGACTGGGTGGTTGGTCAAAAGATTGGTAAAGATGTAAGTGCAAACACTCCGGTTAAAGAAGGTCTCTTTTTCTGATGAAATGGTATCGTAATATAAAAGCAGTCTTGTCTGAAGAGTCTGAAACCTGGCTTTGTTATCTGTATGGACAACAGACAAAAAATTTACCTTTTCTTATGGATAAGAAACCAAAATACCGTGGTTTGCTTCTTCAGACCGCTATTTTCTTTTATTCGCTTATTAAATCATTGCGTTTAAAAGAGCACTCTGAACTTAGGAAGCCAACAAATTTTTTTGTTTTCGCAGGCAGCACAAATCAAATGCGCTCTTTGGATCAAACACTGGATGCTTTGTCCAACAAAGGTGAGCAACTAGTAGTTGTTGGTAATTCTGAACATCTTGCAGATGGAGACTATGCAAAAGGTTACCTACCCTTTCAGCTAACACCGCTTGATGTTTTAGGAGTATTGGTATTTTTTGTTACCCGTTGGTGGGTGCTGTATCAAGCTCTCAAGGTATTGCACCCTGTCTCGGTTGACTGGCATTTCTCAAAATTCTGCAGTGTTCACACCTATCTAGTTTATTTTTACAGAGTTTTGTCGTGCACTCGCCCCGAATTTGTCATAACAGCAAACGACCATAATGTGCCTAACCGCTGTATGTTGGCAGTTGCACACCACTTGGGTATTAAAACTGTCTATTTGCAACATGCATCTGTAAGCAGCATTTTTCCAGCCCTTCGTGTGAATTATGCATTTCTGGATGGCCAATGTGCACTGGATACCTACCTGGAATGCGAACCTAATCAGCCAAATACAACGCGCATAGTGCCTATTCCACAGGTGATTCTTTCGGGCCAAAAGAAACAATTGAAAAGAGTGGGTAAAAGCAGCATCAATACTGTTGGTGTAGCATTGAATGCGCTGGATGATGTACAAAAAGGAATAGCTTTTGTTAACAATCTGGTTGCAGAAGGTGTATACATCCGTCTGCGTTGGCATCCAGGCCAGGGAATAATGGATACGCAAGCCTACCGCGATGCCTTTGAAATAAATAAAAAGGTTGTATTAAGTGATCCGAAGCAGGAAACAATTTCTGACTTCATGGAAAATATTGGCTGGCTGATCGCTGGTAATAGTAGTATTCATCTCGAAGCAGCATTGGCTGGCGTAATGCCTATTTACTACGAGCTAACACCGCCTGATCACCCAGATTACTACGGTTATGTAAAACATGGGTTAACTCAGCCCGCTGAGTCTATAGAGGATATATTAAAGCTATTAAGGCAGTCACGGGAAAACCACAGTCCAAACGAACAAGCTGTGCGCTATTTCAGCTCAACCTATTTGACTGAATGGGACGGGAAGGAAGGAGAGCTGGTTGCAGAGACCTTGATTCGATTGAGTGCTGGTGAAAATTTGCCGGTAAAGGTTATTGAATTTATCGAAAAAGAAGTCCGTGCTCACCACCCCAAAACCCCTTAACCCTAACGAATGGCTGGCTGATACCTCAGCCTGCAAGGAGTTCTATCGGGAACTGCAAGTGCATTTAATTGAATCTGTGTTCACTCGAACTTCGTAGCGTACCGGAACCTTGGATTCATAGAATAACTGCAACACTGCATTACAGGGTAGAGGAAGGAGGGCCAGTGCCGGTAACCTTCTAACTTTACCGACAAAAGTGAAGCAGAGATGGCATACCAGCAACTGACCCAGGAACAACGATACCAGATTTTTGCATACAGAGAAGCCGGTTTGAGTCTGCGCGAGATCGCTCAGCGCATTCAGGCCCATTACAGCACCATCAGCAGAGAACTCAGGCGCAATGTTAATCCGGGTGAAGGCTATCACCCAGCCAGAGCTCATCAGCTGAGCGATCAACGTAGGCGTAAGGCATTCAAGATGACCAAACGCCTGCCCTGTATCATCAACTGGGTCAAAGATCGTTTGCTGGATGAGTGGAGTCCAGAGCAGATCAGCGGCTTTCTCGGGCTTTTTGCTTCGCCACAATATCGTGTGAGTCATGAGTGGGTTTATCGGTACATACAGGACGATCAGCGTCGGGGTGGCAGGTCGCCTGAAAAGCTTCCAGGCAAGCAGCACAGCAGACTTGATTATTGAATTGCTCAAGCCCTGCCAGGAAGGCGTACACAGCCTTACATTTGATAACGGTGTTGAATTTGCACAGCATGACCGAGTGGCCCAAAGCCTGGAGGCAGCAACCTATTTTTGCGATCCTTACCGGTCTTCGCAAAGAGGTAGCAATGAAAACACCAACGGTCTGTTGAGACAGTATTTTCCAAAGAAAACCGACTTCAGTCAGGTCACGCAGGAAGAGCTGGATGAAGTCGTAGAGAAGCTGAACAACAGACCCAGAAAGCGGCTGGGGTATCGAACTCCAGCCCAGATATTTTACGGGGAGCTTTCAGGAG
>NZ_JACUUA010000361.1 GCF_014859565.1 Marinospirillum sp.
TCCATACGAACATTATAAGCATCACCAAAACCACTCTCCCGGTTCAGGTTCAGCCGCCCGGCGACCAGTCGCCAGGCCTGATCACCAGGTGCACAGGTGGTCAGGGAGGCATCCCGCAGGGTCACCCGCCCATCCGGCAGCTGCTGTAGTTGCCAGGCACTGCCTCTCAGGCGTTGCTGGTGGATGACATAATGAGCTTCACTCAGCTCTAGCTGCTTGGTTTCCAGCAGATACTCACCCTCGGTACCACGCATCAACAGATTGTTCTGCCGCACCACCAGATTACCGAAAAGATCCGCTCGGGTACGATCAGCATTCACCTGCGCCTGGTCTGCAGTGACATAAATTCCGCCTTTACGCAGGCGCACATCATCCTGCAGCAATAAACCACCATCCGGTGAATAATTCAGCTGCCGGGACTCAGCAAACAACCTTGCTGCTGCAAGATTGGTATTCTGCTCGGGAAGCTCCAGCTCAGGAGACAGGTAAAAGCCCTGACAAACCTGACCAACAGGGCGTTGTTCATACACCTGCCAGTCCAGCATTGCCGCTGGCAGTTCTGCCGGAGGCGCGGCATACGACCCGCCCGCCAGCAGCATAAGCGCAGCAGTCATGCTGTATTTGTTGGGTACTAACCTCAAGCGCCACTCCTGAAAAGTGAGCCAGCAGGACACTGCCAAAGCCCGAAAAAACGCGTATTATAGCGCTTCCCACTGTCACTGCCATGATTAATCCTGTTATGAGCCACTACCAGACACCTGTCATCACCGAACGTTCCAAAGCGCTGGATGCCTGGTTGAAACCCTGGTTGCTCGGCTCCACCTGCTCACTGGTCACCGTTGCCGGTGATGCCAGCTTTCGCAGTTATTACCGCCTGCCTGCCGCACAGAATACTCAGGACAAAAACCTGATTCTGATGGATGCACCACCAGAAAAAGAATGCTCCAAAGCCTTTATCCATCTGGCCCGCGCCTGGCATCAGCGCGGTGTACAGGTGCCAGAGTTGCTGGCGTATGATCTTGATCTGGGCGTTGCGCTGCTGCAGGACTTCGGTGATAACCAACTGATGCGCTGTGTTGATATTCAGCATCCTCAGGTCGCAGATCGTTTTTATCAACAGGCCTTGCAACAACTCAGCCAGTTACAACAACTGCCTGCTGATGCCGCAGATGATCACCCCTTGCCAGATTATGACGCTGCCCTGCTAACCCGTGAACTGGATCTGTTTGACGACTGGCTGCTGAATCAACTGCTGGGTATAACAGAGCGTCCAGCCAGCTGGCAGGCATTCAGAGCACAACTGGTACAGGAAGCATTGGATCAGCCGCGCGTGACTGTGCATCGGGATTATCATTCGCGTAACCTGATGCTGCTCAATAACGGACAACTGGGCATACTGGATTTTCAGGATGCCGTTTTTGGCCCCTGCACCTATGACGCTGTTTCACTGATCCGCGACTGTTACCTGCTCTGGCCTCAACCTTTGCAACAAAGCTGGCTGAAGCTGGCACATCAGCTGCACTGTGAAACTTTTAAACCAGTGAGTTTTGCACAATACCACCATTGGTTTGACTGGATGGGTATGCAACGCCACTTAAAAGCCGCTGGGATTTTTGCTCGCCTGTGGTTGCGTGATGGCAAAGCCGGGTATCTGCAGGACATCCCCCGCACCCTGACTCATTTGATACAAGCACTGGATGCCTACCCTGACTATCAGGATCTGCGTGACTGGTTGCAGCAAGACATCCAGACCGCACTGAAATCCCGACTGCAATGCCTGAGACATGATCAGTAAAGCCATGATTTTTGCAGCCGGGCTGGGACAGCGAATGCTGCCCCTGACGCTGCACACCCCCAAACCCCTGCTGCCAGTTGGCGGGCAACCCTTGCTGTTCTGGCATCTGCATCACCTGGCGGCGGCAGGTATTCAAGAAGTAGTGATCAATATCAGCCACCTGGGTGAGCAAATTCGTGCTGCGGTAAAGGATGGCTCACGTTGGGGGCTAGAGGTTCATTTTTCCAGCGAAACCCAACCACTGGAAACCGGGGGCGGCCTGCTGCAAGCACTGCCTCTGCTGGGTGAAGAGGCTTTTTTATTGATCAATGGCGACACCTGGTATCCTGCATTACCCCAGTTTACTCCCCTAGAACCCAATCAGCTGGCTTGCCTGGCACTGGTACACAATCCACCCCAGCACCCACAAGGTGACTTTTACCTTGATCCTGCCAGTGGCAGAATAGAAAATCAGTTTTTTACAGCCGCCTTATCAGTCACTTTTTCCGGCATAAGCCTTATGCACCCTGCCATCCTGCAGCCACAACATCTGCAAGCAGCCTTGGGTCAAAGTTATTACCCCGGTGAAGCCTTTGCGCTGGCTCCACTGCTTCGTTATCTGATCAAGCAACAACAGATCAAAGGGCAACTCTATACCAATCACTGGGTCGATGTTGGCACACCGGAAAGGCTAAACCA
>NZ_JACUUA010000071.1 GCF_014859565.1 Marinospirillum sp.
GATCCCAAACTGCCTGCTCGTTACCCCAAGTTCAAACGCAAACACGGCAGGCAGTTGATGCGGTTCTCAGGCTGCTTTTCAAGCCTGCGGTCGTTTGGTCACCAAGGGCGCTAGCCACTCCGGCCAGGGATGATTCAGATCGCCCACCACCATAAAATGAGGATTTTCCAGCTCAGAACGCTGATTATACACCAAAGGCCGGAAAGTCCAGTCCAGCACTCGACCTCCGGCACCCTCCACCACGGCCTGAGCCGCTGCGGTATCCCACTCACTGGTAGGTGCCAGGCGCGGGTAAAAATCTGCTTTACCTTCCGCGATACGACAGAATTTAAGTGAGCTACCCAGCCCCACACAATTCACCTGCGCTCCGGCATCCTGCAAGGCCTGTAATAGAGGTTGCAGCTGTTCATTGCCATGGCGCTGGCTGGCAACCAGATCCACAGCAGGCCAGGCCAGTGGACGCACCTTGATAACACTGGACTCACCCTGCCGAGGTTGGAGGAAACTGCCAAATCGGCGACCGCCATAATAAGTGAGACCACTAACTGGCAAATGCACCATACCAAACACCGGCTGCCCGTGTTCAATCAGTGCAATATTGACTGTGAACTCTCCATTACGCGCCAGAAACTCTTTGGTTCCATCCAATGGATCCACCAACCAGTAACGTGCCCACTGCCTGCGTGTTGCCCAGGAAATATCTGCTTCCTCTTCTGACAGCACTGGTAAGCGTGGCACCAGATGATTCAACGCATCAGTGATAATTTTATGAGCTGCAAGGTCTGCTGCCGTAACAGGAGAAGCATCCTGCTTGTGATTGGCATCCCATAACTCTGGACGCACATAAATACGCATGATGGCTTCACCAGCGGCATAACAGATACGTCCTAGCTCACGCGCCAACTTGGCAGGCTGATCAAGCACCTTCCTGCTCCTGCAATAATCTTTCGCGGGTTATAAACAACGCAGCAACTGATCGCCCTTCATGGAAGTCATCCCTGTTGATCAATTCGTTCAATTGAGACATCGGATGCAGGTGAACCTCCAGCGGCTCAGGCTCATCACCCTCCAGCTTGCAGGCATATAGATCCCGCGCCAACACTACATGCATCTTGTGCCCCATATAGTTGGGTGCCAGTGAAAGCTGGGTCAGCGGCTCTAGCCTGGAGGCGCCATAACCCGTTTCTTCCATCAGCTCCCGATTAGCTGCCGCCAGAATATCTTCACCTGGCTCAACCAGACCTTTGGGCAGTGTCAGGCAATAATCATGGAAGCCACCGGCATACTCACGGATCAGCACCACCTCGCTGTCATCATTTACAGCAACCACCATGACCGCACCCGGCCCCTGACTGACCAGCCGCTCATAAGTACGCAACTCGCCATTATCAAATCGGAGATGCAGCTCTTCAACCTTGAACAGGCGACTTTCTGCCACTATTTTGCGTTGCAGTATGCTGGGGCGTACGGGCATATTTAAGACCACTCCTCAGTCGATGGTGATGGCAGCTTCTTGAAGCAGGTACTTTCCTGCTACACTATTCAGTTATCTTTTATAATCAAGGGCTGGCAAGGGGTATTCACCCGATCCATTTTATCAGTAATTGCCGTAACCCGCCTGCTCATAAAGGTTCAAGCATGATTGACTGGAAACGCATCAACACTGTGCTGCTGGATATGGATGGTACTCTGCTGGATCTGCACTTTGACAGCCATTTCTGGCTGGAACATCTGCCGCGCCGTTATGCCGAGTTACACAAGCTGGATCAGGCTCAGGTTCGTACAGAGCTTATACCACAAATCATGGCGGAAAAAGGTCAGCTGAATTGGTACAGTCTGGATTACTGGAGCGAACGCTTTAATGTGGACATCGTTGCACTCAAGCGTGAGATTCAACACCTGATCGGTTTTCGTGTTGATGCCCTGGATTTTCTGCAGTGGCTCAAAACCGCCCACCCACGTGTGATTCTGGCGACCAACGCCGATCGAAAAAGTCTGGATCTCAAATTAACACTCACTGGGCTGGATGAATATGTCGACCGGATCTTCAGCTCAGCCGACGTTGGCATTCCCAAGGAACAACAGGGTTACTGGCAAGCTTTAATGGACATAGAGCCTTTTGATCCCGCCACCACCCTGTTGATTGATGACAACGAAGAAGTGCTGGCCTCAGCCAGAGAATTTGGTATTGCCCAGCTAATCACCATTAATCAGCCCGACAGCCAGAGTCCACTACGCCAGATGACCGAGTTTCCAGCAGTAAATCGTTTTGCCGAATTACAACCGGTCAACAAACCATGAGCAGCACAACGTCAGAGAGTGACATTCGGTTGGATAAATGGTTATGGGCGGCGCGTTTTTTCAAGACCCGCAACCTCGCCAAAACCGCCATTGAAACCGGAAAAGTCCGCTATAATGGCCAGCGTCCCAAAGTCAGTCGCCCTGTTGAAGTCGGCGCACTGCTTGAAATCACCCAGGGCTGGGATATTAAAGAGGTTGAAGTGCTGGCTCTCTCGGCACAACGAGGCCCGGCTTCTCAGGCACAAATGTTATACCGTGAAACATCCGAAAGCTGTAAACGCCGCGAGGCAGAAAGCGAAAAACGCCGTCTGAATGGCAGCAACCTGCTGGCACCCGAGCACCGTCCCGACAAAAAATCACGCCGACAGATACACCGCTTCAAGCGACAGGAAAACTGAAACATGACTCAAGAATCCACCCAGCTACCGGATCAGGTGCAGCGCTTTTTATTTGATCACACTGCCGTACGCGGTGAACTGGTACAACTGCACCAGAGTTATCAGGATGTATTACAGCGCCACGACTACCCGGCAGCCATCGAACAACAGCTAGGGCAGATGCTTGCCGCGGCCGCTCTTTTGACCGCCACCGTAAAATTGGATGGCACCCTGACTCTCGAAGCACGTGGGCAAGGTGACGTCAGCCTGCTGATGGCTGAATGCAACACCGGCAAACAAGGTGGTGATCAGCTGCGAGCCATTGCACGTTATAAAGGCGAACCTCTTGGCCAAAACCTGCAAGACCTGTTGAACGGTGGTCAGCTGGTCATCACTCTCGACCCCTATCAGGGACAGCGTTATCAGGGCATTGTTGCACTTGATCAGCCCAGCCTGGCCGCTTGCCTGGAAGGCTACTTCACCAGCTCTGAACAGCTGCCAACACGCATCTGGCTGGATGCAGATCGCCTGGCTGCAGGCGGACTACTACTGCAACAACTACCGGATGACAGCCATAATAAGGATAAAGATGCCTGGAACCGGATCAGCCAACTGTGTAGCACCATCACCAGCGAAGAACTGCTGCATCTTGACCAATATCAGCTGCTGCACCGATTATTTCACGAAGAAACCCTGCGTGTATTCCCTCCGTACCAGCTTAGTTTTGGCTGCACCTGCTCCCGTGAGCGCATTGCTGATGCCCTGGCCAGCCTAGGAGAAAGTGAACTGCAGCAGGTTCTGGAGGAACAAGGTGCGATCAGCACCCAGTGCCATTTTTGTAATACTCACTATTCTTTTTCGGCACAGGATCTGACAGAAATAATCAACAGCAACAAGGATTCTGACCGACCTGCTGATTCACGCCTGCACTAAGCGATGAATGCCAACCAGATTGACTGTGCCGCGAGCCACCCATAGGTCATACATATCTTGCATCGCCAACCAGCCGTTTCCGCTCGGCTTGTCGTGAAAAGCCCACCGGGGTTCGGATGCCCCATACATTAATGACAGACAGCGCTTACCCTCGACAGTGTCGTCGATCCTATCAAGGGGCTACGGGATATCTCTTTTCACGATAGCGCATAACGTACTGTTTTTTTGAAGCATCTATCTCAAAGGCGGAAATTGCTGAGGACAAAACAGCAGGCTTGACAGCAGTGGCTGTCAAGCCTAGAATTCCGCTCACTTTTGCTGCTCAGGCAGCAGCTGCAAGAAAAATGGCTATGTAGCTCAGTTGGTTAGAGCACATCACTCATAATGATGGGGTCCCCTGTTCGAGTCAGGGCATAGCCACCAGTTTTAATGCGAAAAGCGTGCGACCTCTGTGTTGCACCATGGCTTACTCCTGCATGGTATCCTTGCCTGCTTGTTGTCACCCTTCCAATCCCTTCCCCGCGCCCTTGCTAGCGATCAGTTCGATTTTGTAGCCATCCGGGTCTTGTACAAAGGCGATTTCGGTGCTGCCGCCCAGTACTGGACCGGGTTCGCGGGTGATGCTGGCTCCTGCTGCGCGGAGTTTGTCACAGGTGCTGTAGATGTCATCCACGGCTAGGGCGATGTGGCCGTAACCAGTGCCGAGGTCGTATTCACTGGTGTCCCAGTTGTGGGTCAGTTCAATGACCGCCTGTTCGGATTCCGAGCCGTAACCAACAAAGGCAAGGGTGTAGCGGTATTCTTCATTTTTGCTGGTGCGCAGCAGTTTCATGCCCATCACTTGGGTGTAAAACTGTAGGGAGCGATCCAGGTCGCCGACACGCAGCATGGTATGAAGTAATCTCATAGGGTTTCCTCGTGTGTGTTCTGGGTGGCAGGTGTCACTGAGTTTTTCCCGATCCAGACTCTGACTTGTCTTAACCAGTGAAGGTCCTGTGCCCTGTTCAGCAGGCGCTGTTCCAGCAATTCAATGTTGTTGCTGTTGACCTGTTCAGCAGAGTAAAACAGATCAACATCAATGCCCAGATCCAGATAATGCAGGGTGGTGTGGTGCGGGCGCTCGTAATCTTCATCCCCCCCCCAGCGCTGGTGCAGCTGTGCCAGTACATCGGGGCGCAGAGGTAACATGTTTGCCGGATCGGGATTATCGGTTTCAGCATCATCTTCCGGGTCGATGTGGAAGGTGACATCAGAAATATGATCAAACTCATCACGCAGACGCCGCGCCACCCAGACCCCAATTTCGTGGCCTTCAGAAACACTGACATGCGGAGCCACTTGCAGGTGAATATCCAGCAGGCTGCGACTACCCATGGTGCGGGTGCGCAGGTGATGAACATCCCGGACACCATCCACACTCTGAGCTACGGCGCGGATTTTTTGTGTTTCTTCCGGTGGCAGGGCGGTATCCACCAGCTCTTTTAAGCTGTCCCAGATGAGTTTGATGCCCACCCTAGCGACCATCAGGCCAACAATCACTGCAGCCAGCTGATCCAACCAGGCATAACCCAGCAGTGCACCACCCACAGCCACAAACACCACTATGGATGAAAGGGAGTCGGTGCGGTGGTGCCAGGCGTTGGCTTTTAGCAGTTTGGAGTTGATTTTGTTGGCGATGCGCAGGGTGTAGTAATAAATCCATTCTTTGCTGAGAATCGACAGGGCAGCAACCAGCAGTGCTATGGCACCGGGAACAACCAGATCACCGGGACTGAGTAACCGGTTGATGCTGTCCCACACCAGTGCACCGGCTACAGCAATAAGGATGGCACCCAGCAGCAGGGTTGCCAGGGTTTCGTAACGATCATGGCCGTAGGGATGGTCTTTATCAGCCTTCTGGCGACCAAAGTGGGTAGCACCCAGTACCAGCACATCACTGAGCAGATCTGAAAGAGAGTGAATGCCGTCAGCAATCAGGGCATTGGAGTTGGCCCAGAAGCCGACCAAAATTTTGGCGGCGGCATTCAGGGCATTCACCACCATGCCGATTAGGGTGACCTTGTGAGCGGCTCGGGTTTCAGTCTCATGATTGCGGGACATACGGTTTTACCTTATTTAATCCGACCCAGATAGTTTTTTACCGGATTGGCATACATGACCAGCCACTGTGCCTGATATTCCTCCGGGCAGGCCGCCAGGCGTTCATTAAAGGCAGCACGCACGTTGGTATCAAACGATGGAATGGCAAAGTCTCCGGTTTCGTTGAGTGCATCCAGTGCCAGATAGTTACTGGGGAACAGGCGATACAGGCGACGGATCTGTTCATCCACGGCTCCTGCCACGGCAGCTGCATCGGCAAAATCCCCCGTCAGTGGCTGACCAAAAGCTACATGCACGCGCCCCTTAAATCCGGCAATACCCTGGGCAATGCTGCTAATGTCTTCAAACTCGCCCTTAGCATAGTGGCCTTCCTGCTGTTTTTGCACGATTTCGTGGGATTTTTGCACATCCAGCGGGTCGTATTCGTAACTTAAGGCCACCGGCACAATATTCAGGTCACGGATGCTGTCGGCAAAACTTTTGCCGGTTTTTTTCTCGGCCATATAAAACATTTTAATGATGGCCGGATCAGTGCGGTCGATGCCATCTTTGGCGCGACCTTCTTTCTGGGCAATCCAGATCGACTGGTGTTCTTCTTTTAAACTGTGATGGATGTATTGTGACAGCAGGTTAAAGGCCGCCATCATCTGGCGTACACCCTTGACGGAGCGCTGCACAATAAAGCTTTTGTTCAGGCGCATCAGATCGTTGACGTAGCCTTTTTTCAGCAGGTTATCACCAATGGCAATGCGTACTGTGTCCATGCCGTTGACATGCAGAGCATAGTTCACAAACGCCGGATCCATGGCAATGTCACGGTGGTTGCTGATGAACAGGTAGTTTTTATCCCGCTCCAGATGCTCCAGCCCATCCACGGTTAAACCCTTGGTGGTGGTGGCAATCATACGCGCCATGTAGGCTTCCACATACAGCTGCAAATCACGGATGGAATAGATTCGGGCAACCCGCTTGGCAACAGCGCGGCTGATGATCCAACGCAGCAAAGGTGCCAGAAAAGAATCCGTCAGGGTCGGGAATTTAAAACGCAGCAGTGTATTCAGCAGCTCGGTATCACCACTCAAACGATCCAGCACTTCACGAACTTCTTCGTCTCGGTAGGGCCGGATGGCATCAAAAGCCTCAGGCGAGGCATTCATTAAATGGGTTTCCATTGCTCAAACAAACCTCAGGGTTTTTGTTGGTCTTGTTGCAGGTTGTCGCTGAGCCCTTCGTGAACCTCCACCAGCCGGTCGGCCAGGGCGCTCAGGGTGTTGCTCATCAGGATAAATTCGGCATCCAGGGCAATCAGCGGGTCCTGATCCGGGTTCACATCAGCGGCTTCTTCCAGCAGTTGATCAGCAAAACTCAGGGTTTTGATCATCAGGCTGTCGGTCAGGGTGAAGCTTAGCTGCTCTTGCCAGCTAAGGCGTAACTGGGTGATGCGTTTTCCGGCCTGTAACAGTTGCTGAATTTCATCACTGCTCAGATCCTGACCCTTGCAGCGCATCACCGCTTTGTCGTCTTCTGCATCACGCAGTTCACAACTGTCCAGCAGCTCAAAATCTTTGGGGGGTTGGTTTTCCACCCACTGGGTCATCACCTGTACCGGATTCAACTGGGTATTCAATGGCACCACCGGCAGGCTACCCAGCCCTTCACGCAACAGGTTTAATGCCAGTTCGGCCTGTTTGTCGGTGGTGGTGTCCATCATGATGCGGTTGTTGTTGCCATCCAGCCACACCCACAGATAACGCGAGCGGGTAAAGGCCTTGGGTAGCAGGGTCAGGCGCATTTCATCCGCCAGGTTCTGGCGTTCCTTGCGACCAATGCGGCGGTTTTCTGCGGCTTCCAGTGCATCCACCTGCTCTTGCAGTTGTTCACGAACTACGCTGGATGGCAGGATTTTTTCTTCGATTTTCAGCTTCAGCAGCCAGTGATCACCCTGGCTGTGTACCAGCAGTTTGCCGGCGGATGGAGAAACCCAGCCAGCCGTGCTTTCTTCCTGACTGGTGCAGGAACGGAAGGGTTTGATGGCAAGGGCTTTTTCCAGAGACTCGCTGTTCCAGGGCTGTTGCGTGCGTGCCTGATAAATGCGTAAGGCTTTAAACCACATTAAAAAAATCCTTCCAGTCAGTGAGCCGGGTATTATCCCTGATCCTGAAGTGGGAAGCCATACAAAGCAAGGCACCTATCAGGGCAATTGGGCTTAATGGTGGGTGCCAAATCAAATGAAATCACGGCGATTCCCAAGCTGTTAAAGCTGTTAAAGCTGTTAAAGCTGTTAAAGCTGCTGAATCTGGAGGGTGCCATCGTGACCATTGACGCCATGGGCTGCCAGAAGGAGATTGCCGGGCAGATTGTTGAGCGCCAAGGTGAGTGTAAAAACAAAGCGAGCTAAAGCAGGTTGGGACAAGGACTATCTGCTCAAGCTACTGGGCATCAATTAAGCCTGATTGCCCTGCCTTTTTATCAGGATGGCTCTGACCGCATACCAGGATGAGTCAGAGCACGTCCCTTGTCAGCTTAGCCGAACTGGTTGGAGGTGTTTTTGGCACCACCGGCTTTTAGAGCGGCTTCACCCGCGTAGTATTCCTTGTGATCATCACCAATGTCGGAACCGGACATGTTCTGGTGTTTCACACAGGCGATACCCTGACGGATTTCTTTACGCTGTACGCCTTCGACGTAGCCCAGCATACCGGCTTCACCGAAGTACTCTTTTGCCAGGTTGTCTACAGACAGGGCAGTAGTGTGGTAAGTCGGCAGTGTAATCAGGTGGTGGAACACGTTGGCTTCACGTGAACAATCCGCCTGGAAAGTACGTACACGCGCATCCGCTTCTGCAGACAGTTCGGTAGCATCGTACTTGGCATTCATCAGATCAGCACGGTCATAGGCAGCAACATCTTTGCCCTGCTCAACCCAGGTATCAAACACCTGCTGACGGAAGTTCAGCGTCCAGTTGAAAGAAGGTGAGTTGTTGTAAACCAGTTTTGCGTCTGGATGTACTTTACGCACTTCGTTCATCATATCGCGGATTTCGTGAACGGTCGGAACAGCTGTTTCGATCCACAGCAGGTCAGCACCGGCATTAATTGCTTCAACACAGTCAAATACACAACGCTCGTGACCAGTGCCTTCACGGAACTGATACAGACCAGAAGCCAGACGCTTCGGACGCACCAGCTGACCATCACGGCTGATCAGAACATCACCTGGATTGGTGTCTTCAGGAGCCACAACCTCAACATCCAGGTAGGAGTTGTAGATGTCGCCTTGATCGCCTGGCTCACGTACAACAGCGATTTCTTTGGTCAGACCGGCACCTTCAGAGTCGGTACGGGCAACAATCACACCATCATCAACACCCAGCTCCAGGAAAGCGTAACGCAGGGCACGCAGTTTGGCGTGGAAGTCATTGTGAGGAACGGTGACTTTACCGTCCTGGTGACCACACTGCTTTTCGTCAGCGACCTGGTTTTCGATCTGCAGGCAGCAAGCGCCGGCTTCGATCATTTTCTTGGCCAGCAGGTAGGTGGCTTCTGCGTTCCCAAAACCGGCATCAATGTCGGCAATAATTGGCACTACGTGGGTCTGGTGGTTGTTGATTTGATTTTGAATTTCAGCTTCTTTAGCGGCATCACCCGCTTCACGGGCTTTGTCCAACTCGCGGAACAGGCCGCCCAGCTCACGGGCATCTGCCTGGCGCAGGAATTTGTAGAGCTCTTCAACCAGATCAGCAACCACAGTTTTTTCGTGCATGGACTGGTCTGGCAGTGGACCGAACTCAGAACGCAGGGCTGCAACCATCCAGCCAGACAGGTAGAGGTACTTGCGCTCGGTAGTGCCAAAATGCTTCTTGATGGAAATCAGCTTCTGCTGGCCGACAAAACCGTGCCAGCAACCCAGTGACTGGGTGTATTTGGTTTTGTCCTTGTCGAACTCAGCCATGTCGCGGCGCATGATGCCAGCGGTGTAACGCGCAATATCCAGACCGGTCTTGAATTTGTTCTGAGCACGCATACGTGCAACGTATTCAGGGTTGATCGCATCCCAGGCAGAACCGTTCTTTGCCTTCAGTGTTGCGACTGTATCAATGTCTTTCTGGTAAGTTGACATGCTTTTTCCTCTACAAAACAACTGCTGGTTTATTGGCCGCCACGCTTAACTTGTGTGGTTGCCAAGCGTTTGGTGCGGTGCATCATGCCCCAGCAAGGATTGATATACAAATAGGCATTAGTCGGGGGATTTTGGTTGTAATATGACTACACGGATAATAAAACTACAAACTCTGGGTTTGCAGTGATTTTACCGTTTCTGACTTTTGCCAGTTTAATTTAAAGACCTGTGCAATACGGTAAGCTTCCCGATGTTCTGCAGTATACAGCTCGGCACAGAGTTCCTGATGGTGAGGCCACCACAATAAGTGGCGTTCATCAATCAGCATAAAAGCCTGTTGTGCAGGTCGGTAGAGGGGGTGTGACTGACGGATTTCAATATGACTGGGTGCACGTTGATGAAGTTTTAACAGTGCACCGCCTTGACGAGAAAACTGGCGAGTCTCGCCCAGCAGCCATTGCACCTTGCTGTGCTGGTGCCTTCTACCCAGCGCCAGCAGGGGATTAAGGGCTGCTTCATCAAACCATTTATCCATATAAGCTGGTGTTTCCAGCGCAAAACTGCGTCTTGCCTGCTGAATTAATACTCGGATACAGAGCTGCAGTTGCTGGTGTCCATGAATACGAAGTTGCTGAGTATTCTCTAGTGCATCAAGTAACTCTTCTTCGGTCACTTCACTGTCTTGCTGGAGATCATTACCCAGCTGCATCTCCATGGGCAAGTGAGGAATACTGACTTCCATGTACTCTTCACCCGCTACCTTGAATCCCAGTTTCAGATAAAAACTCAGGGCTGAGATCTGGGCATTCAGTGTCACTCTTTTTAAACCTGAGCGACGGCAGTGTTCCAGCACTCGCTGCATGATTTTTTTACCCAAACCCTTACCACGCACGGCTTTTAATACTGCCAGCCGTCCAATACTGCCCTGGCTGGTCAGGCGGGCAGTAGCAACTGGTCGGTCATTCAGCAGCAGCAGGAAGTGTTCACTGAGTGCATCTTCCGCATCCCACTCTTCGTCGGACGGAATTTGCTGTTCTTCAATGAAGACCTTCTGACGCACCCGCTTGCTGTCATCCCCAAGCTGATCCCAGCCACCCTGACGGGCACTTAGGCGTAGTCCTTTATTCTGGCTGGTATCACTTGTGCTCATACTGCGTCATCCTGAGTGCTGGGTTAGGTTTGACTGCTGCTGGTGTTTTAATGCAAGGGTTGTTCGTCTCCAGCATCCTCGTCCAGCAGGTAGATACTGCCCTGATTGATCAGATGCAGCAGTAATGTTGCGGACTCGGAGTTATGTAAAGCTAGTTTAATGAATTGTGTGTCAAAGGTGAACCGTCGGCACAGATCTTCAATCCAAGGTTGTAGAGATGCAGAGTAGAACCAGGCTTCACCGTCAGCAAATAACCACTGACCTTCTGCTGCAGAGCGGAAGGCCAGACGACTGCCTTCACTGACGGCCAGCAGGTTTTCTGTTGCTTCAGCGTATTCAATCAGCTCGTTGAGAGTGGCTGTTGTCCAGTCTGTATCCTGAGGAATCAACTGGTCTGCGTATTTGGTTTGTGTCATGGCACGACCAAACCATTCACTCAGTGCAGCAGGGCTGTTGATCACCTGTTGCAACAGCTTTTGCAGGCGCTCCAGAGCAGCATCATCAATTTCTGCGGTATGGCGCGGCAGGGTTAGATCGGCATCGGTGTAACGCTGGTCTTCTCTCAAGCGTTCACCAATAAAATCAGCGGCACCACAAAGGGCTTCTTCGGCACTCAAGGCACGGAAACCCACCGACCAGGTGGTGCAATCCTCACTTAGTGATGTGCCCCAGTGCGCCAGCTGAGGTGGTAAATACAATAGATCACCCGGCTCCAGCACCCAGTCCTGTTCTGGATTGGCTTGGAAGTCCGTCAGGATTTTCAGGCGTGTATTTGGCAGTAATGGGGTGGATTCATCACAAAATTGCCCCAGTCGCCAGCGGCGCTGGCCGGATGCCTGGAGTAAAAAAACATCATAATAGTCAATATGCGGGCCAACACTGCCGCCGATCGGTGCATAACTGATCATCACATCATCCATCCGCCAACGTGGCAGGAAGTCAAAGTGCTGCAACACAGCGCCAACTTCAGGTAATAAATGATCCACCGCCTGTACCAACAGCGTCCAGTTTTCTTCCGGCAGGGTTTCAAAAAAACTTTCTTCGAATGGGCCGTTAAAGGCCTGCCAGGGACCATCCGATCCCTGCTCCATCACAATTCTGGATTCTACTGTTTCTTCCAGCGCCAGACCGGCCAATTCATCAATATCCAGTGGGGGTATAAAACCGGGCAGGGCCTGACGAATCAGCAGGGGTTTTTTCTGCCAGTAATCGCGCAGAAAGTCTTCACGGCTGATGGAACCCAGAATTGAGAGGGATGTAGTCATGTCAGATGGCCTTCGCCTGAGCAATAGCATTGCCGATGTAATTGGCTGGGGTCAGGGCTTTTAACTCATTTTTGGCTTCATCAGGAATCGCCAGGGAGTCAATGAACTCAATCATGCCCTGTTGAGTGATGCTCTTGCCACGGGTCAACTCTTTGAGTTTTTCGTAGGGTTTTTCAATGGCGTAACGGCGCATCACGGTCTGGATGGGTTCAGCCAACACTTCCCAGGCTGCATCCAGATCTGCGGCCATACGAGCAGGATTGGTTTCCAGTTTGGAAATACCCTTCAGGCTGGCCTGATAAGCAATCAGACTGTGACCCAGGCCGACACCCAGATTACGCAGCACGGTGGAATCCGTCAGATCCCGCTGCCAGCGAGAAATGGGCAGTTTGGCGGCTAGATGGTCAAACAGGGCGTTGGCAATACCTAGATTACCCTCGGAGTTTTCAAAGTCGATGGGGTTAACCTTGTGCGGCATGGTGGAAGAACCAATTTCACCGGCCACGGTTTTTTGCTTGAAATAACCCAGTGAAATGTAACCCCACACATCCCGATCAAAGTCGATCAGGATGGTGTTAAAACGGGCAAGGGCATCAAACAACTCAGCAATGTAGTCGTGAGGTTCAATCTGGGTGGTGTAGGGGTTCCAGTTCAGTCCCAGGCTTTTCACAAACACCTCGGCATTGGCCTGCCAGTCAATCCTGGGATAAGCACTCAGGTGAGCGTTGTAGTTGCCCACTGCACCGTTGATTTTGCCCAGCAGCTCCACGGCTTCCACCTGACGGATCTGGCGCTCCAGACGATACACCACGTTAGCCATTTCTTTGCCCAGAGTTGACGGGCTGGCAGTCTGGCCGTGGGTGCGTGACAGCAAGGGCACTTCGGCATTTTTATGCGCCAGATCACGGATGGCATTAGCAACAGCACGCATTTCGGGCAGTAACACCTGCTCCAACCCACCTTTTAACATCAGGCCATGCGACAGGTTGTTGATGTCTTCACTGGTGCAGGCAAAGTGGACAAACTCACTGATGCCAGCCAGTTCTGGTAACACTTCAATACGATCCTTGATGAAGTACTCTACGGCTTTTACATCGTGGTTGGTCACCCGCTCATGGGTTTTGACCGCTTCAGCATCGGCCACAGAAAAGTTGGTCACCAGATCATTCAATAACTGGTTGGCCGCAGCTGAAAGTGCAGGCACTTCACTGATTTCTGGATGTTCTGCCAGACGCTGCAACCAGCGCACTTCGACTTCCACCCGTGCACGGATCAGCCCGTATTCAGAAAAGTGTTCACGCAGGCTGGCCGTTTTGCTGCCGTAGCGGCCATCAACGGGGGACAGGGCGGTTAGTGCGGAAAGTTGGTCAAGGGACATGAGCGGTTCCAGAAAATTGAGGGTATGAATAAAGGATGGATGAAAAGCCAGATAATTTAAAAACCTAATGAATCAAGATCTTGCAGGATTCTTTTACGAGAGAACAATAACTTCCAGCGTTTGCCGCCGGATTGTGACCAGAGCATTGCGGAGCGAATACCGGCCAGCAGCAGGGCGCGAATTTTATCGGCATTACCCTGTTGTTGCAAAACATTGGGATCACCATGAACCTGCACCCGAAACGACAGGGTGCTGAGGGTGTCCTGATACAACCCAGCCAGTGCAGCCAGTACGTTTTCATGGGTGGGTGAAAAATGTTGTGCCTGGGATTTGATGGCATCCAGTCGCTGACCAATGGCTGTCAGCATGGCCGGGTTTTTTGCCAGTTTGGTTTGTAACACCAGCAACGCCATGGCATAACGCAGGACATTGGGATGTACGTCCGTATCTTTGGTAAGGATTTTACGAAGTGCACGGGCACCGGCACGCAGGTTAAAAAAGTCACCACCGTAGATGTCTTCAGTATTTTCCGGATCGGTGATCAGGATGGATTGAATGCTGGTCTCAAAAACCTGTTGATCGACCAAACCACGCTGGGCAACCTCGTGCACCAGTTGCGCGGCCTGAAATACACCAGCCAGCGCAAGGGTCTGACGCATTCCTGAATCTGGATTATTCATCAGATTTTGCGCGAGAAACCCCGTACTTTTAGTGCGGGGAGGAAGAGCGCGGCATCGGCAGAGGCCTTGTTCTCCTATGTTGTTCTCGCTCCTCCTTTAGTTTTGGGTTGAAATCTGGTGATAGCCATAGCCATCACCGCGTTGAATGATTCGACAGTATTTCCAGCCGATGCCCTGAATAATCTGATCAGGCATCTGGATGTTAAAACTGCCGCTTTTCCTGATGGCTACTCGACCCACATGCACGCCAGCTTTCTTGCCGGTGGCAACCTCGGCTTTCACCAGATCACCGGTTTTGAAGCCGTGAATGCTTTTCTCGCGCATCAGGTACCCACGCGGGAAGCCAAAGCGATCCAGTCGGGTGCGCTGGTAGCTGCCTCGCCCTGTGGCTTTTATCTCTAACGTGGGGCACTGCCAGTCGGCCAGTGAGTCCACTACGCCAACACAGGAGGCATCCAGCGCATGAGTCTTTGGAATACCAAGCTGGCTGCGATTGAATTTTGTTTGGCCGCCGGTGCCGGTTTTGACCGATAGGCCGGTTTCCTTTAAGGCATTGAATAGCGCCCAGCGGGTAGCGTTCACCGCAGCGGCATCTTTCAGCGGTATTTTGCATTGTTTCAGCACACGCTCTAACTGCTTATCCGCCGACTTGCCATTCTTCTTCAGGCGTTTTTTCAGGCCTTTGTCCTGCTGGAGAAACACCTCAATCGGCAGGTTATCTTTGGCTTGATTGCAAGGATGGCAAGCCAGGGTCAGGT
>NZ_JACUUA010000072.1 GCF_014859565.1 Marinospirillum sp.
AACGCTGCCAAGAACCTTCTCGCGCTCGGGCATGAGCGTCCTGTAGAGGGAATCTCCGCCCTTTAGGGCGGGGAGGATGTCAAAGATTAGCCCTAAGGTCACTGGAAAAGCTGGGATTTGGTTCCAGCCAGAAATTTTGTCACAGATTTTGTCACAATTTGCCACAAGGGGATTTTTCGAGCAGGCATAAAAAAGGCAGATCAACTAAGTCATTGATCTGCCTCTATTTATTTTGGTAGCGGGGGCCGGATTTGAACCGACGACCTTCGGGTTATGAGCCCGACGAGCTACCAGGCTGCTCCACCCCGCATCAGAAGTTTGCTATTATATACAGATAAGGGTGGTTGTCAACACTCGACTAAAAAATGTTTGCATAAATATATCAAGCGTGTAGTTTTATGTGTAGGAGTCAGAAAAGTGCAACGAAATAACAATAAAGTATTTGGCTATTGCCAGCATAATAAAAGAGGTCATGCAGGTTTTTTCAGGTCCGGTGAGTAGCCGGAAAATCAACAGAGGGAGTTTGCTATGCAAAAACGTGTAGCCTGGGTCACCGGTGGCACCGGTGGTATCGGTACGGCAATCTGCAGGGGGCTGGCTGATGCCGGTTACCAGGTAGTTGCCGGTTATTCCAATGCGGAGAAGGCTAAAGCCTGGCAAGAGGAGCAGAAGGCTGCGGGTTATGATCTGGCGATCAGTCATGCTGATATTGCGGATTTTGATTCTGTGCGTAAAAGCTTCGAGGAAATCCAGCAGCAGTTTGGCGCGGTTTCTGTTCTGGTCAATAACGCGGGTATCACCCGTGACGGCATGTTAAAGAAGATGCAGCCGGATCAGTGGCGCGATGTGCTCAGTACTAATCTGGATAGTGTGTTTAACACCTCCAAGGCGTGTCTGGATGCGATGCTGGAGCAGCAGTATGGTCGCATCATCAATATCTCTTCCATTAATGGTGAGAAGGGTCAGATGGGGCAAACCAACTATTCTGCTGCTAAAGCAGGTATGCATGGTTTCACCAAGGCTCTGGCGCAGGAAACCGCCCGCAAGGGTATTACGGTGAATACCATTTCACCGGGTTATATTGCCACGGATATGATCATGAAAATCGAAGAGAAGATTCGTGAATCCATTCGTGCGCAGATTCCTGTTGGGCGTTTTGGTGAGCCGGAAGATATTGCGCGTTTGGTGGTGTTCCTGGCTGATGAGGCGTCCAGCTTTATCACGGGTGCTAACATCTCCGCCAATGGCGGTCAGTTCATGCACTGATCCATTAAGTTGACAAAGAACCCCTCAGGAAACTGGGGGGTTCTTTTTTTTGGGGAGGGGTTATTCACCGATATAATAACGGATGCTGTCCATCAGACGTTGGCCGTTAACACCCTGCTTGCTGCCGCCAATCTGTTGCCACTGATCCAGCAGTTGCAGTATTTCACCCTGCATATTAGCTTCATCCACAACACCCAGTCCGGTGTTCATCCGCTCTATCTGCAGTTCCAGTTTCAGTTGCTGGTCTTCTTCCGGCAGGGGTTGTCCTGTCAGTAGATCCAGTTGTACCAGCAGGCGACGAGCGAAGTTGTTGTCGCTGGGTTCACCTTCCGCTGGTAGTTGCTGGATTTTTTCCTGCAGCAGGTGTGCGCTGCCCTGGCGTTGTTGCTGTTGTTGCAGTTGGC
Source organism: Marinospirillum sp. (assembly GCF_014859565.1). Next base: position 1,671 of record NZ_JACUUA010000072.1, read on the forward strand.
TGATTTCTGCGGCCAGTTGATCCAGTTGTTGTTGCCAGATCTCCTGCTCTTTGCGCGGCACATTACGCAAACCAGCGGCGGCACGGTGGAGTTTGACTGCGGTATTCAAATCTTTTGTCTGAATGGCGGCTTGTGCTTGTTGCAGTTGTTCGCTGGCAACCTCAAACCGCTGCTGACGTTCCTGCTGGCGGGTTTTGCGCTGTTGATCGCGCAGTTCAAACAGTGCATCACAAAGGCTGCGGAATTCTTTCCAGAGTTGATGTTCCAGGCTGCCCGGTGCAGTACCGGCTGTACGCCAGTCCTGTTGTAATTGTTTGCTGATTTCTGTGGCTTCCTGCAGGTTGTCACTCTCCAGCAGGTTTCTGGCGGCATCAATCAAGGCGCGTTTTTGTTCCGCATGAGACTGACGCAGCAGTTGCAGCTGTTCCTTGATGGGGTTGAGTGCCAGCTGAAAACGATCTGCCAGGCGTTTGCCTTCTGCACGATTAACGGGATTAAAGCGCCGCCATTCGTCATGGATTTTGCTCAGTAATTCATCCAGCGCGGTTTCTGTCATGTCGCGGTGGGTTCCCGCCGCTGTCAGTTGCTCCAGCTCATTGCAGATGATGGCGCGTTGTTGCTGGTTGTATTCACGGGCTTTGGATTGGCTGGCAAACCAGGCTTTGCAGGGTTCATAGGCCAGATCGGCAGCCTGTTTAAATCGATCCCACAGGGGTTTGTTGGCGGCAGCAGAACCAAGAGCCTGCCATTCCTGTTGTAATGCTTGAATTTTGTCAGCTTTTACCTGGGCTTCCATGCGTTCGTCTGCAGCCAGTATTTCCATCTGTTCACACAGCTGTTCTCTTTTGGGTGCTGCAGCAAAACCTTGCCAGTCTTTTAACTCGGCCAGTTGTGCACTCAGGCTGCGGTAACGGGTAGTCAAGATATGGTTGCCGGGCAGCTTGTCAGCGGCGGCCTGCAGTTGCTGGTGCAGTTTCAGGGCATCACGACTCTGGCCGGCGTTCAGCAGTTGTTCCAGCTGCTGTAATTGTTTGTCCAGCATCTGGGTGTTGATTGCGGGTGCAGCGGCAGCCACTTGCTGAGCTTTGCGCTGCTGGATTTGTAATTCACGCGCCGAACTCAGGATTTCCTGCGCACGCACCAATGTGGCTGGAGGGGTCAGCTCATCCGGCCAGTTAAGCGGTTGCAGCAGTTCTTGTAACGCATCCAGCTGGGTGTTTTCTTCGCTGACACTTTGCAGCAGTTGTTCCAGCGTTGGTTGCAGTTGTTGCCATTGAGCCACGGCTTGCAGCAGGGTGTTGGCTTGGGTAAATCGCTGCTGAAAGCTTTGCTGCTGCTGGGATTTGGCCGGGTGTTGCTGCAAGGTTTGTTGCCATTGGTCGTGCAGGCTTTGCAGGTGATCACTGGTGACTGTCAGTGGTGTTTCTGCTTGCAGCTGCTGGATCAGATCATCCAGTTGTTGTTGCAGTTGCTGGCGGTTTTCTTCTGCAGCCAGCTGCTGGGCGATCACAGCCAGACGCTCGGCTTCAGCTGCTTGTAATTGCTGAATAAACGCTTCAGCACGCTGGTAGAGTTGATCAAAGCGCTGTTGCAGCTCTTCAGCTTTTGCCAGATCTAGGCTTTGCCATTGTTTGGTGAGGTGTTCCAGGCGTGCAGCAAAGAGTTTTTCATCACGGCCATCCACCAGCCGCTGTAACTGCTCCAGCAGCTTATGGCGTTGTTCCAGTGCATCGGCTTCAGCCTGAGCAGCGGCACGGTAAGCATTCAGTCGGTCACGCGCCAGTCGCTGTACCCGTTTGTCACCCTGAGCGTTGCGCAGCAGTTTTTCCAGTGTGGTTTCACTGCTGAGGGTTTCAGCGGCCTGCAGGCGCACTTTGGCAAGCGTGTTGCCCAGCGCAATATCCAGCCAGTGTTCTTCATCTGCTTGCAGTTGTTGCAGCAGGTTCAGGCGCAGCTCGATGGGTTCAGCGGTGCGGATTAACTCCAACTGCAGCGGAGTGTGGTGTATCAGCGACACCAGATTCTGACGCTCGGCGGTGGTGTACTGGTGCTCACTGGCCAGCAGTATGGCTAGATGACGGCACAGGGTTTTAGCCAGTGCAGAGTCACTTTCCTGCTGATCGTTTAGTAGCTGAATCAGTGTTGATGTGTGAGGAAAAAGTTTCAGTGCGGATTCGAGCAGGGATACGTTTTGTTCCTGTCGCAGCCATTCCAGAAACGCGTTCTGGTGTTCTGCGTTTTCCAGTTGCAGGCGTTCCAGTGCCAGTAACCGGACATCGGGGTTCCGGTGTTCCAGGGTGGGTTTGAAAAAGAAAGGTGCGATTCTGATGAACAGCGAATTCATGACTTGAGGCGATCCTTGATACAAAAAATGATATAAAAAACAGATGACAAGTACAGGTGCAAAGCTGCGCCAGGACGCTTAGACTTAGGGTTCAAACCACTGATTTGCGAACAGCTGTTTATTCTATCAGATGAGCCGTTGGGTCGCGCAGTAATAAGTCGCAGTTAGCCAAGGAGTTTTTATGACTACTCATTTTTCTGTTGCCGCCAGTGAGCTGCCGCATATTGAGGAGCAGGCACGCCGGTTGCGCGAAAGTGATGCAGATTTTGCTGCCTGGGCAGAAGGTCAGGGTGTCATTCTGCATCAAGATCTGACCCAACTGCGCATAGCTACCCTGCTGGATGAGCTGGAATCGCGCGGTATGTCGCGTTCATTGATGCTGCAACGGCTGGTGGCGGCAGATCGTCTGGCTAATGCCGCCATGTGGCTGGTGGTTCATGCCACCTATGCCAAACGAGTGGATGTGGATGGTCGCCCGTTGGATGCCAGTGATTTTAAAGCAGATCCACAAGGGCATACCGGCGGCTCATTGAACATGGTGCCGGCTTATGTTGGTTATCTGTTGGCAAATCTGCTGAGTGGTAATACCCGCAGCTGGCTGATGGAGCAGGGGCATTGTGTGGCCGCAATAGACAGCGTGAACCTGCTGCTGGGTAATCAGAAACAGCGCCATGCTGAAGCTTACCCTGAGTGGTCATCTGAAGTGTTAAGCCGTTTTGTGCAGGATTTTTATTCTTATGCGCTGGATAACAACGGCAAACCCGCTTCGCCGCTGGGCAGCCATGCCAACGTCAATACCGGCGGTGCAGTCAGTGAAGGAGGTTATCTGGGTTTCACTGCTTTGCAGTATGTTCATGCCAGTGAAAAAGACGAACGCCTGGTGGCATTTTTATCCGATGGTGCTTTTGAAGAGCAACGCGGCAGTGATTGGGCACCTCTCTGGTGGCGTGCTGAAGATACCGGTTGGGTTGTGCCGGTGATGATTGCCAATGGTCGTCGTATTGATCAACGCTCCACCATGATGCTGGAAGGCGGAGCCGACTGGTTTGCTGCACATTTAAAACACCATGGTTTTGAGCCCAGTGTGATCGACGGACGTGATCCGGCAGCTTTTGCCTGGGGTATTTTGATGGGTGAGCAGTGGCTGCAGGATGAGGCCGCTGAAATTCAGCGCGGTCAGCGTCAGTATCCAGCGCGTTTGCCTTACCTGATTGCGGAAGCACCCAAGGGTTATGGTTTTGCCGGCGCAGGCACTAATCGTGCACACGGTACACCGCTGCCGGGCAATCCAACGCGGGATATGGAATCCCTGCGTTTATTTAATGAAGGTGCGGCACGTTTGTGGCAAGCACCCGAGGCACTGCAATCAGCCGTGGCCTGTTTTCAACAGCATCAGCAACAACAACGCCCGCAGGAAAAAGATCACCCACTGGCAACCCGGCAGGTTGCAAATCCGGTGATTCCAGAAACACCCTGGGTGGAGCAAGGCGTGCAGCATTCACCCATGTCGGCGGTGGATGTGGCCTTTTGTGCATTGGTAAAAGCCAACCCGAAACTAAAAGTGCGGGTGGGTAATCCGGATGAAATTTCCAGCAATAACATGAGCCTGACATTGGCAAAACTGAAGCACAGGGTAACCCAACCGGAGTTTTCTCAGGATGAAAGCCTGGATGGTGCGGTGATTACGGCACTCAATGAGGAGGCCGTGGTCAGTGCAGCGCTGGCAAACAAAGGTGGATTGAATTTAGCCGTGTCTTATGAAGCTTTTTCTGTAAAAATGCTGGGTGCACTGCGGCAAGAAATCATTTTTTCACGTCATCAACGTGAAGCGGGCGAGCAACCGGGCTGGCGCTCAGTACCGATTATTTCCAGTTCTCATTTGTGGGAAAATGGTAAAAATGAACAGTCGCATCAGGATTCTACCCTAGCGGAAGCCCTGCTGGGTGAAATGAGTGATGTGGCACGGGTGATCTTCCCGGCTGATGCCAACTCAGCTGCTGCTGCTTTGCTGGATGTGTATCGCCACTGTGGGCAGATTGCCAATCTGGTGATTCCAAAACGCGCCTTGCCGGTGAGCCTGACACCGGAGCAGTCAACTCAGTTGGTGAATGAAGGTGCCTTATGTGTGGCGGGTGATCCTGCGGCTCCCCTGCAGCTGGTTGCCATCGGTGCTTATCAGTTGCAGCAGGCCTTAAAAGCTTGGCAGCGTTTGCAGCAACGCCAGGTGAATGCCTCACTGATTTATATGCAGGAGCCGGGGCGCTTTCGTGCGCCACGGGACACCTATGAAGCTGATTGGCTGGCAACTGCGGCACAACGTAATGCCTTGTTTCCGGCTAGTGTCAGCACACGGGTGTTTCTGACCCACATCCGCCCGGAAGTTTTGCTGGGGCATTTGCGCCCGCTGGATCTGGGTGTGGATAAAACAGCGGCTTTGGGTTATATCAATCGGGGTGGCACGCTGGATGTGCACGGACTGTTACTGGCTAATCGGTGCAGCTGGGCGCACCTGCTGGAAAAACTGGCAAAGTTGTCCGGTTATTTGATAAAAGACTGGCTGACAGCAGCAGAATATGCTGCACTGCAAGGTGATGTGCCGCTGACTGATTTATTACCGCTGGCACGTTAATTTTTTGTTCAGTTGGTTGATGCTTCAAAATTGATAATTTCTGTTACATTGCGCTTGGCGGCTTGGGAGAAAATATGCAGAAATCCGCTCAAACCGGTCTGAATCTGATTTCTGTACCGGTCAGAATCAAAGGAACCTTTCTGCCTGCAACATTACTGCAGCCGGTTACTGCACAGTTGTTGCACCTGCGCTCTGGGCTGGAACAGCGTTTGAAGGAAGGGGCTGCCAGTTTGCTGTGTTCTGCTCCGGTGGTGCTGGATTTGTCTCAGTTACCGGATGCATTGGATTTTCAGGGTCTGCTGGTGATGTGTCGTGAGCTGCAAATACAGCTGGTGGCTGTGCGTACCAACCAGCCGGAGTTGCAGCAGCAAGCTCAGGCTGCAGGGCTGGTGGCATTAAATGAAGTGGAACGTGCAGCACCGGCAGCCAATCAGGAAAGCCTGCCGCGTACCCGTGTTCACGAGGGTCCTGTGCGGGGTGGTCAGCAGATTCTTTGTGAGACAGGGGATGTGATTATTCTGGGTTCGGTTAACCCCGGTGCAGAAGTTTTGGCATCGGGTCATATTCATGTTTACGGCAAACTGCTGGGCAGGGTTCTGGCAGGAATACACGGGGATCAACAGGCACGAATTTTTGCACATCAACTAAATGCTGAACTGCTGGCTATTGCCGGATGTTATCTGACGGGGCAGGCTGCCATGCTTTCTGCCACCGAAAGTCCGGTGTGTATTGAGCTGGTAGAAAACAAGTTACAGTGCCGGTGTTGTTGATCTGATCAGTTTTTAGTTTGCAGCAGGGAAAAAAGGAAGGGTAGTCGCTTGGCGAAAATTATCGTCATTACTTCAGGTAAAGGAGGTGTGGGTAAAACCACCTCTTGTGCATCACTGGGCACAGGTCTGGCCTTGCGTGGTTGCAAGACCGTGATGATCGATTTTGATGTGGGTCTCAGAAACCTGGATCTGATCATGGGTTGTGAGCGCCGTGTGGTGTATGACCTGGTGAACGTGATTCAGGGTGAAGCCACACTGCATCAGGCATTGATCCAAGACAAACGGGCAGATGAATTATTCATGTTGCCCGCATCACAGACCCGTGACAAAGATGCACTCACACTGGATGGTGTACAACAGGTGATTGAGCTCCTGAGTCAGGATTTTGATTTTATTCTGTGTGATTCACCGGCGGGTATTGAGCGGGGTGCACTGCTGGCCATGTATTTTGCCGATGAAGCGGTACTGGTCACTAATCCCGAGGTTTCATCGGTACGGGATACCGACCGTATTATTGGCTTGTTGCAGGCAAAAACCTTGGCAGCCAAAGAAGGCCGAAAAATTAAAGAGCATCTGCTGGTGACCCGTTATAACCCGGCCAGAGTGGCGCTGGGAGAGATGCTGGCGCTGGGCGATGTACAGGAAATATTGTCAGTGCCTTTGATTGGCCTGATTCCAGAATCAGAAGCAGTGTTGACGGCTTCCAACAAGGGTATTCCGGTGATTCATGATTCAGCAACGGATGCCAGTCAGGCCTATCAAGATACGGTCGCTCGACTGCTGGGTGAGGAACGTCCGCTGAGATTTGCAGAGCAGGGAAAACAAAGTTTTCTGAGTCGGGTATTTGGTGGAGGTCGCGGATGAAACTGAGAGGCTTTTTTCAGAGAGATCCACAGTCGGCCTCTGCTTCTGATGCCAGGGAAAGATTAAAAATCATTCTGTCACACGAGCGCAGTCTGCGCAGCCAGCCAGAATTTCTACCACGTTTGCAGCAGGAACTACTGGATGTGGTGAGCCGTTACGTGGCAGTGAATAGGGATCAGGTACGGGTACAAATGGATCATCATGATATGATGTCGGTACTGGAAATTAACGTGAGTTTTCCAAGTTCGGCAGTATCAGGTAACCACAACTGACATGGTTTTTTATGAACAGGACGGCAAGCAGCAGTTTTCTCTGGCACGACTACGAAACCTTCGGGGCTGATCCACGCAGGGATCGCCCTTGCCAGTTTGCAGCCATTCGCACGGATGCAGATTTTAATGAAATTGGTGAGCCGGTCATGTTTTACAGTGTACCGGCTGATGATTTTTTGCCCCACCCGATGGCCGTGCTGATTACCGGCATCACTCCCCAGCAGGCCAGAGCAGAAGGTTACCCCGAATCCGAGTTTGCCGGTCAGATTGAACAGCTGATGAGTGAACCCAATACCTGTGTGGTGGGTTATAACTCGCTGCGTTTTGATGATGAAGTCACCCGCCACCTGTTTTACCGCAACTTTATTGATCCTTATGCCCGTGAGTGGAAAAACGGTAATTCCCGCTGGGATCTGATTGATATTGTGCGGGCGACTTATGCCTTGCGTCCGGAGGGCATCAATTGGCCAAAAAAGGAAGATGGCAGCCCCAGCTTCCGACTGGAAGATTTGACCGCTGCCAATGGTATTGCTCATGGTGCTGCGGCGCATGATGCCTTGGCTGATGTGCGTGCCACTATTGCGCTGGCGCGTTTACTGAAACAAGCCCAGCCACGGCTGTTTGATCACCTGTTCAGTCAGCGGGGTAAACATCAGGTTGCTGCAGCACTGCATCTGGATGATCCACGCCCTTTATTACACATCTCCAGCCGTTTTCCGGCCACTCGTGGTTGTGCTGCGATCGTTTTACCGCTGGCGCGTCATCTCACCAACCCCAATGGGGTGATTGTTTATGATCTGTCGGAAAATCCGCAAGAATTACTGACACTGAGTGCTGATGAGATACGTCAGCGAGTGTTTGTCAGCTCGGCAGAGCTTGAGGCTCAGGGTCTGAAGCGGATTCCGCTGAAGCTGGTGCACCTGAACCGTTGTCCGGTGATCTTGCCGGTGAAGGCGCTGGAGCCTGCAATAGCCGAGCGGCTGGGTATGGATCTGGCACTTAATGAAAGCCACTGGCAGCAGTTAAAAACGCTGGACGCGGGTTTGATTGCTCGGTTACAGCAGGTATTTGCTGATGGGCAGGGTGGTTTCAAGGATGATGGTGATCCAGATCTGATGCTGTATTCCGGTGCCTTTTTTTCCTCGGCAGATCGTCAGCGCTTTCAGCAAATACGCTTCACCTCCCCGGAAGAGCTGGGTGAGCTGGAGCTGGTGTTTGATGATCCTCGCGTGGAGGAGATGCTGTTCCGTTATCGCGCCCGTAACTGGCCGGAATATCTGACGTCCACAGAGCGTGAGCGTTGGGACGAACTGCGCTGGCAGCGGTTTAATTCTGCCAATCTGTCCGGCCTGACTTTGCAGGGGTTACAGCAAGAGCTGATCCGCCTGAGCCAGCAAGGCTTACCGGAAGATCAGCTGTTTTTATTGCAAGAGCTGCAGCTCTGGGTTGAATCCATGTTGCCACTGCAGTTTATGGAATAAACAGCCGCTTACAGCGGCCATTCGGAGACCTGTGCCTCCTGACCTGGAAGTAACCGACCATGCCGCTGAGGTGATGTGCCCAGCAGATAGTTTCCCCGCTCCCTAAGCATCAGTTGGGTGTAAAAATCCAGCATATCCTGCTGGGTCAGTTTGCTGATGGTTTCGGCAAGCTGCTCCCGGTGATGAAAATCCTGGCGTTGATTACCAATTTCCCGCCAGAAACGTTCAGCTCGTTCACCCAGATGTTTATCCGCCTCCAGCAACTGACCAGTCAGGCTGCGTTGATGCTGTGCAAAGTCTGTTGCTGGCAGTTGTTCCAGACGCAGTTGGTCTTCACGCAAAAAGGCTTCAATGGCTTCAGCCAGATAGTCGGGTTCATGCTCTGGTGATTGAATGAAGTAAAAAATACCGGGCTGTAACAGCAGAGGCAGATGGTTGCTGAATACCGCATAACCCAGTTGCTGGCGTGTACGCAATTCATGAAAAAAGGCCGAAGACTGTAACTGTGCCAACAGGCGCATACGGGCTTCTTCTTCCAGACTGGAATCCTTGCCCTGGATATAAAACAGCAGGGCACGGTCGTTGTGTTCCAGCTGCAGTTTTTCACTCCATAACCCGGCAGGGATCTGACGGACTTGTAACAGATCAACTTCACTGGCAGTTAACTGGGGCTGCAGGGTCTGTTGCAGGTTTTCTGCCAGTGCCTGAGTTTCCTGTTGGGTGATATTGCCCCAAGCCAGCAGTTGAATGTACAGCTGACTGGTGAAATGCGGGATAAAAGCCTGTAGGTCATCACTGGTCAGCTGTTTCAGAAGCTGTAATTGTTGTTCTGGAGTCCAGCCACCGGGGTGCAGAGTGTCCAGATAAAGCTGGCGCACCAGTTGCTGGGGCAGTCGATCCCGGCGTTGATTATTCAGGTTCTGCTCCATCCTTTGTTGCAGCCGGGCAAACTGTTGTTGATCCACTTCCGGCTGCTGCAACTGCTGTAACATTTTACTGAGCAGGCGGGGTTGTTCGGCATTAAAACCACCCAGCATCAGGGTAATACCCCGGTTGTGGGCATAGATGTCGTAGTTGAGTCCTGCCAGTCGAGCGGGATAGGCGGAAGCGCTCAGTTGATCTTGCAGCCAGCGTGCTGTCAGTTGGGATAACAACCGCGCTTGCAGTTGTGTTGCTGCTTCCGGGTTTTGCAGGCTGATGTAAATCTGTGCTCTGGGTACTCTGAACTGCCGATCCAGTCCATGCCAGACTTCTATACCCTGTGTCTGTTGCAGCAATTCCGGCTGACTGGACTGATTACCGGATTTTAACGCCAGAGATGAGGGGATATAGGCGTTGGCTTCCGGCAGGCGTGTGGTTGTAGAGAGGGTTATATCACGCAAAGACAAGGCGTCTCTGATCAGGCGATATTCTGCCGGAAGCCATTGTGCTTGCTGATCCGGCTCAACATCCGGGCTGGTGCGTACTACCAGTAACCGCTCCTGAGTCATGTTATCCAGCAGGGTATGAATGCGTTCGGGATCAAACTGTTCATAAACATAGTGTACCCGCAGCACTTCTTTTGCCGGATAACGGGCAAGATTCATTGCCAGATGCGTAACCAGGCTGCGTGCTTCACCCTGTTCGGCAAAACGAAAAGCGTTGTTTGCCAGTTGTGCGTCTTCATCAAATCGCCAGGTTTCTACACCTTGCTCTTTGATCAGCTTTAGGTGATCAAAAACCAATGCAATGACTTCCTGGTAATGCTGGTCACCACTGGGTGTCAGTTCAATGTTGATACCAAACAGTGCCTCAGTGCCGGTGGTCATCTGGCTGCCGGATGAAAGCCCGGTTGCCCAGCCTTTTTGTTTCAGCACCGCCAGTAGACTGCCTTCACCTTCATGTCCGATCAAGCCAGCCAGATAACGATCCGGTTTGCTGCGGTAATCCTGTGTGGGATCCGGAATTGGAAAGTACAGTTGCAATTGGCGTTGTTCACGCAGGGGTTTGAACTCCAGCAGTGCCGGTGTTTGTTGTTGTGATAATAATTCAGGCCAGACCGGATCAGGTGCGCCGCTGAGGTTGTTGAGTTCAGCGAAGTGTTTTTCCACCATCTGACGTAACTCGCGGGTGGGCTGGGAGCCAAACACAACCAGACTCATACGATCCGTGGTGTAGAACTGCTGGTAGAAGTCCAGCATTGCCTGACGCATGGCAGGATTGTTGATATCCAGGGTTTCACGATTACCGGCACTGAAACGTGAGGCTGGATGTTCCGGATTTAATGCCTGGCGCAAAGCAGTCAGGCGCAAGCGGGCATCATCTTGCAGGGTGCCACTCCATTCAGACTGTACTGCATTGATTTCACGTTCCATGTATTCAGGGCTGAACAGCGGATCGATGAAAAAGCGAGCCAGCCGGTGTAAGGCTGGGTCGAGATGATCGGTCTGAATATCAAAAAAGTAGTTGGTGTCTCTGGGTGAGGTAAAGGCGTTGTGGCTGCCACCGTGTTGGCTGATAAAACTCTGGTAGGCATCAGACTCAGGAAAGGTTTTTGTACCGAGAAACAGCATGTGCTCAAGAAAGTGGGCAAGTCCTGGCCATTCATCCGGTTCATGAAAACTACCGGCTGCAATATTGATAGAGGCAGCAGCACGATCCGATTCACTGTCACTGACTAGCAGTACCTGCAGTCCGTTTGGTAACCGGAAATTGAGGTAATCACGCGGATCGTTGGGGCTGACATGGGGTTTATCAGCAAAAGGGGCAGAAGGTTTTGACATGGGTGAGGAGCACGCAGTGAGGCTAACGGTGATAAATAAGAGTAATGAAACATGCAGCAGTTTTTTCATGGGTTATCCATTGATGATCCAATCAATAATGACAGTGGTTAAGAGGCATAAAAAGTGGTGAAAAGTTCCATCAGACTGTTCAACCACGCTTCAGTCGATCTGCTACCGGGGACGTGACCTGAGCACTTTGATTGGCTGGATCGTTGACCAGTGTACTAACCGGGTAACACTCTAGCTCATTATCATCGGCCTGCAACAAGACTTTAAGGCGCTTTTCTTTGGTATTGCTATCCAGCCATTCCTGAGCCTGTTCTGCGCTGAGTTTCAGAGGGATGCGATCAGTCAGGCGAGCCAGCCAGGGGTCGGGTGCAACACTGATCAGTCCGAAGGTGTCATAAAAGCGCCCCGGTGCAACAGGGTAACGTGTCCATAGTCCGGCAAGAAAAAACGGACGATTGTGCTGGCGACGTACCGCAAAGGGATGTTTGCCACGGCTGAGTGCAACCCAGAGGTAATAACCGGTGACAGGCAGAATACAGCGGTGCTGCAGAAAGCTTTCTTTATACATGGGGCTGGATTCAAGCTTGTCTGCACGAAGTATATAGGGTGCCTGATCCAACTGTTTCATCCATGCCGGTGTAAAACTCCAGAAAGCATCATCCAGTGTGATGGTGTTGTTTTGTTTGCGCAAAATCGACAGGGTGGCACAGGGTGCTAGATTAAACCCGGTGCGCAGGTCTGACATCTGGGTAATGGCACACCCCAATTCCTGCTCCGGGTTGTAGGGTGTAATTATAAGTCGTCCACTCATCAGTAAATGGCAATCTGGTTGCGGCCACCATCTTTGGCCTTGTATAAGGCCTTGTCAGCAGCTTTCATAACATCGTCAGGTGTTGGCAGGTCAGAGCAGCGTTCAGCAATACCCATGCTGATGGTGACGGACACCGAATCTTTACTGCCGCCGTTGCGCTGTTTTTTCACTTCATTGCCGCTGGCCGGACGACTGGCTTCATCACGAATCTTCACTTGATACTGCTCTATGGCAACACGCAGTTTTTCAAGGTGGGGTTTGGCCTGCTCAGCCGTTTTGCTGGGAAAAACCAGAGTGAATTCCTCTCCACCATAACGGTAGGCCTTACCACCACCGCCTACCTTGCGGAGCTGCGCAGCCACCATTTTTAATACCTGATCACCCAGATCATGACCGTAGGTGTCGTTAAACTTTTTGAAGTGATCCACATCCGACATGGCAATGGCATAGTTACGGCCAAGTCGCTGCAGCCTTTCATTTAAAGCACGGCGTCCAGGCAAGCCAGTGAGATCATCACGAAAAGCCATCTGAAAGGCTTCATGCAACACCGCAAGGCTGAGCATGATCAATGCAAGGCTGGTCATTAAAGCCAGTGCATATCCGGCATGAAACCAGGGTAGAACAAATGTCATACAAATTAGTGCAACCCACTGAGCGGCGAAATGTGGCTGTGGATTACGAACCAGTTGCACCAGCAGAACCAGGCATGCCAGTAGCAAAGTCAGTGCCGGTACCTGAGCCATGCGTAGCTGATCAGGGTGCAGGCTTGGCAGGTAGATGGTTGAAAGCAGTTCAGTCAGCTGTTGTGGAAAGCGTAAAGCAACAGCACCCAGGATCAACAGCACCAAAGCAAAAATGGCAGTACGCAGCAGCAGATCTTGCATTAGATGAAAGCGCTCAACCCACAGGGAGTTCAGGGTGAGGAAAACAGGCAGCAGAAAACTGATTAACAGATAAGAAAGCGCAGGATCCAGTATTGCATCCTGTGCAGCCAGCACAGGGGAATGCACCAGATGCATTAAAGAGAGGTAGGTGCCAAGTACAAACACCAGCGCAAACAGATTGCGGCTGCGCGCATAACTGAGTGACAACAGACCACCAAGCAAGGCAAACAGCCAGACGGTCATATCAACAAGGCGAACCAGTGGTGTTGGCAGCAAATCAAACACAATAATGAACAGGCCAGCCGATGCTAGTAATAGAGGAGCAACAAACAACGGAACTATATGAGCTAAGCGATAACGCACGAGTGGTTCCTTGTGTACACGGCAATATAAAAAAAAGCCCAGAAGATAAAATGGATCCGCTTGGAGTATAAGGGTTAAGGCTACAGGATGCAGCTTTGGTGGTGCGCTGCGACAGCAGTAAGCAGAATTTTGTAAAAAACTTTCAAAAAGGGCTTGCAAGTCGAATTCAGATGCCTATAATAC
>NZ_JACUUA010000362.1 GCF_014859565.1 Marinospirillum sp.
GAGCTTATCAAACCGGTCATCTATGACCTTGACGTAAACGTAAACCATAAAGACAGGTTCGACAAGCACTGTTTTGGATTTTTTTGCGATTACTTAACCGGTATCAGTTTTTAATCACTCCAGCCGCTTTCAGTGACTCACCAATCTCCGGCAGAATCGACAGGTCATCAATGGTTGAAGGTGGTGCATAGTCTTCACCCTCGGCAATCTTGCGCAGAATGGCACGCAAAATCTTGCCGGAACGGGTTTTTGGCAGGCGCTTAACCACCAGCGCCTTTTGGAAACACGCCAGTGCACCAATCTTCTGACGCACTAGCGCCACCAGCTCTCTCTCCAACTGCTCTGGACTGATAGCTGCACCATCCTTCAAAAGGATCAGTCCAACCGGTAACTGGCCTTTCAGCTCATCTGAAACACCAATTACCGCACACTCTGCAACCGCAGGATGGGTTGCCACTACCTCTTCCATCTCACCGGTAGACAAACGATGTCCGGAGACGTTAATCACATCATCGGTACGTCCCATGATGTACACAAAGCCGTCCTTGTCGATGTAACCACCATCCCCTGTGTGGTAATAACCTGGGAAGGTGCCAAGATAAGACTTCAGGTAACGATCATGGTCACCCCAGAGGGTCTGAGCCACACCGGGCGGCAAAGGCAGCTTGATGGCAATGGAGCCCATTTCATCCGGGTCAGCCTGCGAACCGTCTGGGCGCAGCACCTGCACGTCATAACCCGGTACACCTCGGTTGGTGGAACCGACACGCAGATCATCTTCACCCATGCCGGTCAGCGGTGCAGTCACCGGCCAGCCGGTTTCCGTCTGCCACCAGTGGTCAAACACCGGCTTTTGTGACATTTCCCGCAGCCAGTGATAGGTCGGGGAATCGAGTTTTTCTCCGGCCACAAAAATATGCTTCAGTGAAGACACGTCATACTGGCGGAACAACTCACCTTCCGGGTCTTCCTTGCGCACGGCACGAAAAGCTGTTGGTGCGCAGAAGATGCCGTTGACACCATAATCCTGAATCACCCGCCAGAGAGCCCCGGCATCGGGAGTACGCACCGGTTTGCCTTCATAAAACACCGTAGTGCAACCACCCATCAGCGGGGCGTAGATGATAAAAGAATGCCCCACCACCCAGCCGATATCAGAAATGCCCCACCAGACATCCCCATCCTGCATGTTGTAAACATGACGCAGGGCAAAGTTCAGCGCCACGGCATGACTGCCGTTTTCACGCAGCACACCCTTGGGTTTGCCGGTAGTGCCGGAGGTGTACATGATGTACAACGGATCAGTTGCCACCACCGGCACACAAGCTGCAGGCTGCACTCCCTGCTGGATTTCATACCAATCCAGATCCCGCCCGGCTTGCATTTCAGCCTTGGCTTGGGGACGCTGCAGCAGAATGACTTTTTCCGGTTTATGGCTGGCTTCTTCAATCGCAGCATCCACCAGTGGTTTATATTCAATCACCTTGGTGAATTCGATACCGCAGGAAGCCGTCAGCACCAGCTTGGGTTTGGAGTCATCAATACGCACCGCCAGCTCATGGGGTGCAAAACCACCAAACACCACCGAATGCACTGCACCCAGACGAGCACAGGCCAGCATCGCAATACCGGCTTCCGGCACCATGGGCATGTAAATGATCACACCATCACCCTTGCCCACACCCTGAGCTTTTAGTGCACCGGCAAACAATGCCACCGCATCCAGCAGCTCCTGATAGGTGTAGGTCTTGCGGGTGTTGGTGACAGGTGAATCATAAATCAGGGCAATACGATTACCCTTGCCTGCTGCAACATGGCGATCCAGCGCCAGAAAACAGGAATTTAACTCACCATCTGCAAACCAGCGGTGAGTACCGTCACTGTTCTCCTGCAGAATCTGCAGAGGCTTTTTGTACCAGTCAATCTGATCAGCCTGCTCGGCCCAGAAAGCGGTCGGATTTGAAAGTGCACGCTGTCGTGCGGTCTGTGCTTGCATGGTGAAATACCTTTTTCTTATTTTTGTTCAGTACTGCTTGCTGACACCTATCAGTGCTGTGCATTCGATCCGCTTCGGGTACAGGGCATTCCCGGTCAGGACGCGTGAATACATCCCTGTAAGCTCCGGCCGCAACGTCCTGTTGCGGACGGCCTGACCCGGAAACACCCTGCCCCTCCAGCTAGTCTCTACGCTCCCTGCCTGGCTCAAACTACAAACCGAGGGCTGCGGTCAGGTTGTCTGCAAAGAGCGAAGCAGGGACTGCGCAGCGCGGCGTTTGAGGCAGGGATTGCCGAACACGCCGAGTCGCAGACTGCCTGGCAGAAGCAGCCCGGGATAATGGCTCAACACCAGTTACTCAGCAAACATCTTCTGGATGCTGGAGAAATCCAGGCCGCCATTGCCTTTCTGGGCGTGCAGGGCAAACAGGTTGCGCGCCAGTGAACCCATCGGGATGGAGGAT
>NZ_JACUUA010000073.1 GCF_014859565.1 Marinospirillum sp.
AGGTCACGCATGAACTTGGCATCATCAACAATCAATATGCGAATTTTTTTCATAATCTGTCCAGCAAGCCAATGCGGAATAAATGGCACTCATTAACCCACAATTTTAACGGTAGATAAATAGGGAGCTTGCTAGAAACTATTTTTTCATAAGTCACAGGATATAGATTGGGTGTCAAGACTGTAAAAAGCTGCTGAACACTGCAAAGCAGGACGCTGAGCAGTATTCAACTGGAGCGGTTCAGCGTTTTATGTGGCTCTGTAGAATGCCTTCCATCTCATCATCAAAACGCTGCGAAATGTGACCATCAATGCGTGGTGTACTCATTGCAGGCTCCCATCAGCCAAAGCGGCCAGTGATGTAGTCTTCGGTACGTGAATCGGTTGGGTTGGTGAAGATTTCACGGGTATCGTTCAGTTCCACCAGGTTTCCAAGGTGGAAAAACGCAGTTTTATCAGACACACGAGCCGCCTGCTGCATGTTGTGGGTCACAATGGCAATGGTGTAACTGCCTTTCAGTTCATCAATCAGCTCTTCGATGATGGAGGTGGCAATCGGATCCAGTGCAGAGCAGGGTTCGTCCATCAGGATGACTTCCGGGCTTACAGCAATGGCACGGGCAATACACAGACGCTGCTGCTGACCACCGGACAGCCCAGTACCAGGTGATTCCAGGCGGTCTTTAACTTCTTCCCACAGACCAGCACGGCGCAGGCTGGATTCAACCACATCTTCCAGATCACGTTTGTTGTCGACCAGTCCATGCAGGCGTGGACCGTAGGCGATGTTTTCAAAAATCGATTTGGGGAAGGGGTTGGGTTTCTGGAATACCATGCCAACCTGGGCACGCAGTTGCACCACATCCAGGCTGCGGTCATAAATGTCCTTGCCATCCAATGTCACCAAACCAGTCACTCGCGCAATGTCGATGGTGTCATTCATGCGATTCAGACACCGCAAGAAGGTGGACTTGCCACAACCGGATGGACCGATAAAAGCAATGACCTCGTTTTCCAGAACATCCATGCTGATGCCGTGCAGGGCTTCATTGTTGTCGTAAAACACCTTTACATCACGGGCGGTCATTTTTATGGCGTGTTCGGCCTGTGTTGCGTCAGATTTTTTCTCTTTAAAGCTAACTTGCATAGTATTCATGGCTGGCTGTCCTCTATTCATGGCTTACCAACGTGTTTCAAAGTGTTTGCGCAGCCAGATAGCCAACGCGTTGAGGGATATCATCAGTGCCAGGAGCACGATGATGGCAGCGGAGGTACGCGCTTCGAAGAAGTTGCGTAACTCGTTGCCTTGCCACAGGTAAATCTGCACCGGCAGAGCAGTGGATTGGTCAAATGGGGTGCCAGGTACACTGGCAACAAAGGAACTCATACCGATTAGCAGCAGTGGAGCGGCTTCGCCTAATCCCTGTGCCACCCCCAGAATCGAGCCGGTAAGAATACCGGGAATTGCCAGTGGTAATACATGGTGGAATACCGACTGTACCTTCGAAGCACCAATGCCCAGTGCCGCCTGACGAATCGACGGTGGAATGGCTTTTAGAGTAGAGCGAGTGGCAATGATTACTGTGGGTAGTGTCATTAGTGACAACACCAGGCCACCAACAATGGGTGCTGACAGGGGAAGTTTGAACCAGAGGATAAACACCGAGGCACCCAGCAGACCAAACACAATGGATGGCACTGCAGCAAGGTTGTTGATGTTCACCTCAATCAGATCAGTGATGCGGTTTTTTGGTGCAAACTCCTCCAGATAAATGGCTGAACCAACGCCCACCGGCACAGCCAGGAACATGACAATCAGCATCATCATTAATGAGCCTATAAATGCCCCGGCCAGACCCGCCGATGCCAGTGAGCTGCGTGAGTCAGCGTTCATGAACAGTGCGGTGCTGAATTTGTTGCGGATGATGCCACGCTCCGACAGTTCATCTGCCCAGATACGAGTACGGGCGCTGAGCTGTTGCTTATGATCCGGCAGGCTGCGGTCAATGTTGCCCTTCAGCCAGACATCCACGTTGGCGTCCGCCAGCAGATTCAGGCGCAGGGTTTGACCAATGATGGCTGGATTGTCATTGACCAGCTGGCGCAGGCCAAAACGTTCACCACTGGTGACCAGCCGCATGGCATCCCGCTGATATTTCGGAGCTTCCGGTAATACTTCTGCCAATGAGTTAAGGATAATCCGGTTGAAGTTTATAAACCCAAGATCCGTTTGCCAGGCCAGCATCCGTTGTTCAAAAGCTGCATCGTTCTCACCGGGCTGCTGCTGGGGTTTTTCTTCAATCTCGATAATCTCTGGATCAAAATACACATCCAGCGTCAGGGTGGCCTGCCAGAAAGCGGGCAGCCCCTTGGACAGAATAGTGAAAAACAGGATGGCTACAAAAATCAGGGCAATGGACACGGCAGCCATGCCATAAAAACGAAAACGCTTTTCCTGAGCATGGCGGCGTTTTAAAGAAGCGGCCACACGTTTTTGCATGACATTACGTTTGAGTGCCAGATCTTCTGGAACCGGCTGATGGTTATCAGGTGTATTCATCGGCTTACTCATATTGTTCACGGTATTTGCGGACAATCACCAGCGCTACCACGTTTAACATCAGTGTGATGGCAAACAGGGTCAGGCCCAGTGCAAAGGCCACCAGAGACTGTGGGCCGGCAAAATCCAGGTCACCGGTCAGCTGGTTAACAATGGTGACGGTCATGGTGGAAACTGCCTCGAAGGGATTGGCAGTAAGCACCGGACTGTTACCGGCGGCCAACACCACAATCATGGTTTCACCGATGGCGCGACTGGCCGCCAGCAGGATGGCACCTACAATGCCCGGTAGCGCTGCAGGCAGCACCACCTTGCGAATTGTTTCTGATTTGGTGGCACCTAGTCCCAGTGAGCCATCACGCATGGCCTTAGGCACCTGAGTGATGATGTCGTCCGACAGGGAGGAGATAAAAGGAATAATCATGATGCCCATCACCACACCTGCAGTCAGCGCCGAGGTGGTGCGAATTTCCAGTCCAAACGTGGCACCAAACTGGTTAAGAAATGGACCAACGGTGATCAGGGCAAAAAAACCGTAAACAATAGTCGGGATACCGGCCAGCACTTCAATGATGGGTTTGGCGGTGGAGCGCACTTTGGAGGGTGCATATTCAGCCATGTAGATAGCTGCCATCAGGCCAACAGGAATAGCTACAGCCAATGCGATCAGGGCAATCATCAGGGTGCCCCACAGCAGTGGCAACATGCCAAAGCCGGTTTGACCGTCAGTACCAACCGTTGAGAAGCGCGGATTCCAGGTGGTGCCGAAGAAGAAGTCGACGGGATTAACAAAACTAAAAAAACGAAAGGTTTCACCGACCATCGACAATACAATACCAACAGTGGTCAGGATGGCGACAGTGGAGCAGAAGATTAACAACCAGCGGATAATGGTTTCCATCTGGTTACGAGCACGCAGTTGCGGCTCTATGCGTCGCCAGGCCAGTACCAGTGCAGCGGAAGCCACGCTGGCCATCAGTGCCAGCATCAGTACATGGCTCCCGGTGCGCAGTTGGTTCAGATAGGCGGCAGCAGCCAACTCATGATCTGATGCTTCTTCAATCAGACCAAAACCGGAAGCCAGATTGGTCAGACGGCGCAGCAGGATACGTTGATCAGTATCGGTGACTGGCTGGAATTCCAGCGGTAACTGGGCAAGCACCATGGCATTAATGATACCGGGCTGCATCAGGCTCCAGACAGTATAAATTGTTGCTGCCGGTACGACTGTCCAGAAGGCCACCAGCATACCGTGATAAATGGGTCGGGAGTGCATCCGAGTCCCGGTGCCTGCCAGGGTGATAGCCACCTTTTTGCTGCGGGTCAGGCCGACCTGGTAGGCCAGAGCCATGACCATCAGCAGTAAGGACATCAAAACCAGATTGCTCATATATGTTTTGCCCTATGTGTTTCTGATGTGCGAAACCGGGGATGCAAGCAGAGCCCCGGTTTGTGCGGTGTTACCGATTACTTCATGATGGTACGGGCGCGTACTGCACGAATCACATCACGACGTTCACTGGATGGCATTGGAATCAGACCAGCAGATTCCAGCGGGCTGCCAGCGCCACCGACTTCTTCACTCATGAAGTAGAGGGTGTATTCCAGCAAACCAGGTACAACACCTACGTGCTGGTTTTTAACGTAGAAGAACAGCGGGCGGGATACCGGGTATTCACCACTGGCAATGGTTTCCAGGCTGGGTGTAACACCACTCATGGTGGCTACACGCAGACGGTCACGGTTCTGGTCATAGAAGCTCAGACCGAATACACCCAAGGCGTTACGCTGAGCATCCAGACGTGCCAGAGTTTCGGTGTAATCACCAGCGACTTCAACTACACGACCATCGGTACGAATAGCGTTACAGAAATTGGTGCGGGCACTTCTGTCCATGGCTTTGACTTCAGCAAAAGTCTGGCAACCGGGGTGCACTACGGCTTCTTCATAAACTTCACGGGTGCCGTGGTTGGAGCCGGGGATCACCAGCAAGATTTCCTGATTTGGCAGGCTAGCGTCAATCTGGTTCCAGTGGGTGTAGGGGTTGCTTACCATGCGACCGTTTCGTGGTATTTGTGCAGCACCAGCCTGGAAAATATGTTCAGGCTTCAGGGCAAATGAGGCACTGTCAGTACGAGAAGCAAACACAATGCCGTCATAACCAAATTTTACTTCGATGACTTCGGTTACACCGTTGCTTTTGCAGTTGGCCAGCTCATTAGGGCGAATCGGGCGTGAGGAGTTGGCTATGTCGATGGTGTTTGCGCCGATACCCTGACAGAACTGACGCAGACCGCCGCCGGAACCGCCGGAACCAACCACTGGGGTACGGAACTGTGGAAAGGAGTGACCAAATTCTTCTGCCACGATGGATGAAAATGGCAGTACAGTGGATGAACCGGCAATTTGAATGGTGTCACGCGCCATGACCGGTGCCGCCAGGGTCATGCCGGCGGCAGCGATCAGTGCGATTGATAGGTTTGTTTTGCGCTGTGTCATGCTTGATTCCTCATCTGATTTCGAAGGTTACGACCAGCAGGCCAAAGCCTCTGAATTGATCGCTAACTCGAACGAAGTTTGCAGCGAGTTTATTTCATCAACATGTCCGATATGTGACAGTTAGATGACAGCGCAAAATCGGCTTATCAGCCTTCAAGATCCTCGTTAGTGCGTTGGTCTATGGGAGTGTGCTGGCTGATGGCTTCCTCAATCTTGTCTGTCTTGGTGTAGCGAACATCCTGCCCTTCGACTAGATAGATAACAATTTCCGCCAGATTGCTGGCATGGTCACCCACCCGTTCCAGTGAACGCAGCACCCACATGATATTCATCACCTTGGAGATGGAGCGGGGATCTTCCATCATAAAAGTGACCAGTGCACGCGTGGCTGAACGGTATTCCAGGTCCACATTGTCATCTTCACGCAGCACCGTCAGCGCCTGAGCAGAATCAAAGCGTGCAAAGGCATTCAGGGCATCCTGCACCATCTGACGAACATGAGCACCCAGATGGCGTGCTTCAATATAACCTCTGGGCGAATTGCCTTCCTCAGCCAGCAGCAGGGTGGCGCGGGCAATTTTACTGGCCTCATCACCCATGCGTTCCAGATCTGAGGTGGCACGAATCACCGCCAGTACCAGTCGCAGGTCGGAGGCAGCAGGCTGGCGGCGTGCCAGTATTTGGGTGCATTGTTCATCTATATCCAGTTGCAGGCGGTTAACCTGCTTGTCGCGCTGGCGCACTTCACTGGCGAGGCGACTGTCACCATCCACCAGTGACTGAATGGCATCCTGGATCTGCTGCTCTACTAATCCGCCCATTTCCAGAAGATGGCTGCGAATGTCTTCCAGTTCTTCGTTATAACGCTGTGATATGTGAGTGGTGTGACTTTCTTTACTGATTCTCATGATGTTCTGCTCGCTTGTGGTGTGCAGGGTTTTCAGCCATAACGGCCGGTGATGTAGTCTTCAGTTTGTTTGTGTGCCGGGTTGGTGAACAGGGTTTCGGTATTGTCAAACTCCACTACCTGCCCCAGGTACATAAAAGCGGTGTAGTCGGATACTCGCGCAGCCTGTTGCATGTTGTGGGTGACAATCACAATGGTGAAACGGTTTTTTAATTCGTGGATCAGCTCTTCAATTTTTAGTGTGGAAATCGGATCAAGGGATGACGCCGGTTCATCTAGTAGCAAGATTTCTGGTTTTACGGCAATGGTGCGGGCAATGACCAGGCGCTGCTGCTGACCACCGGACAGCTCCAGAGCAGACTCATGCAGGCGGTCGCGGGTTTCCTCCCAAAGCGCGGCAGACCGCAAGGCCCACTCCACGGTTTCATCCAGCAGACGCTTGTTGTTGATGCCCTGTACCCGTAATCCATAAGCTACGTTTTCGTAGATGGTTTTTGGGAAGGGGTTGGGTTTCTGGAATACCATACCAACCCGACGACGCAGATCTGGCACATCCACTCCCCGCCCGTGAATTTCCTGGCCATCAATGAGTACCTTACCGCTGTGGCTAGAGCCTTCCACCAGGTCATTCATGCGATTAAAAGTGCGGATCAGTGACGATTTACCACAACCGGACGGACCGATAAAAGCAGTGACACGTTGGCGTGGAATTGCCAGATTTATTTTCTCCAGTGCAAGGGTGTCGCCATAAAAAAGTGAGAAGTCCTCGACCTGGATGCAGATGCTTTCATCGGCAAGATTCGGCAGTCGGTGATGTGTGTATGGCGCGTCGGTCATGGTCAAGCCTGTTATAAGTCCAGTGCGCGATATTTTTCACGCAGGTGATTGCGCAGGGCAATGGCGGTCAGGTTGAGTACCAGAATTACCAGTACCAACAGCAGCGCGGTGGCATACACCAGCGGTCTGGCTGCTTCGATATTGGGGCTCTGGAAACCGACATCATAAATATGAAAACCAAGATGCATGAATTTGCGCTCCAGATGTACATAAGGTGCGTTCATGTCGATGGGTAAGCTGGGTGCCAGTTTGACGACACCCACCAGCATCAGGGGAGCCACTTCCCCGGCCGCACGTGCCACGGCCAGGATAACTCCGGTCATCATGGCTGGGCTGACCATCGGCAGGATTACCCGCCACAGGGTTTCCGCTTGATTGGCACCCAGTGCCAGTGAGCCTTCCCGCAGAGAGCGTGGAATCCGTGACAAGCCTTCCTCGGTGGCCACAATAACCACCGGCAGGGTAAGTAGAGCCAGAGTCAGTGAAGCCCATAACAGGCCGGGTGTGCCAAAGGTAGGGGCGGGCAGGGCTTCAGGGAAAAAAAGCTGATCCAGGCCACCGCCGATAAAATAGACAAAAAACCCCAGACCAAACACGCCATAAACAATGGAGGGCACCCCAGCAAGATTGTTAACAGCAATACG
The DNA here is from genome assembly GCF_014859565.1 of Marinospirillum sp. The sequence goes on from NZ_JACUUA010000073.1 coordinate 7,447, forward strand.
TATGGTGCGGGTGAGCCAGTTCTGGCGGGCGTATTCGTGCAGGTAAATGGCAGCCACAATACCCATTGGTGCCACCATTACTGACATGATGAGCACCAGTGTGACTGTACCGAACAGTGCCGGGAAGATACCCCCTTCGGTATTGGCCTCTCGTGGCCCTTCAGAAACAAAAGCCCAGAGATTGCGCAGGTACAGGCCGAACTTCTGCAAAAAGTTCAGGTTATTGGGTTGATACAGGTTAACCAGCGAGCGAAAAGGCAGCTCCAGTAACTGACCATCTGCTGTTTCCAGTAACAGGCTGTCCCGAGTCAGGGGTTTATGGATGGCTCGCAGTTGTTTCTCCAATCGCTGGTATTCCGCCAGTAGGTGGTTGCGTTCTTGTTGCAGTGCATGCATTTGTGCTTCATCAATCTGGTCACGCAGCAGCAGACGACGCTCAGCCAGTCGCAGGCGTTCCAATTGATGGTTAACAGCACTGATAGCGTGTTGTTCCAGCTGGCGCATTTGGTGCTGCAATTGGTGGATTCGCTGCAGGCGCTGCTGAACTTCATCCCAGAGCCGGTTTTCATGCTGTTGTTGTTCAGCGATTAGTTGACCATCTTGCTGAATACCACGGATATAACCATAAAAATTACCCCATTCGCTGCGTTGCAGAGCAACGGCATAACGGGGGTAGTGAGGTGCACCTACCTGATGCTCAAGCACCCAGCGAAAATCCAGACCATAAAGATCCCGGTTGCCGACCTTAATCAGCAGGCGCTTTAGGTAAATACTGTCAGCCGGAACAGGCAACCCGGCATTACGGATCTGATCAGCACTGACTTGCTGGTGCTCAACAACTTCACCCAATAGCTGTAACTCTTGACCCTGGTGATCGGTATAGGTGAACTGCTGCAAATTATCAGGCCAGAAATGGCTGAGTCCACGCACCAGCAGAATACCCATCAGACCAACAACCAGCAGCAGGCTGATGGTGACAGCACCGGCATTCAGCCAGACCCAGGGTAGTCCGGTTCGCAGCCATTCCCTCAGGGGTGTCCGCATGTTTTGCTCCATCATGGTCTAAAGGCGACTGTACTTGTGTCGCAACCGCTGGCGCACCAGTTCAGCCAGGGTGTTGACCATAAAAGTGAATACAAATAGCACCAGCGCCGCCATAAAAAGAATGCGGTAATGGGTGCTGCCCACAGCCGACTCACCCATCTCCACCGCGATATTGGCTGCCAGCGTACGCATCCCTTCAAAAATGTTGGCATTCATGATTGGTGTATTACCGGTGGCCATTAGCACAATCATGGTTTCACCCACAGCACGACCAGTGCCAATCATGATGGCAGAAAAAATACCGGGGCTGGCGGTCGGCAAAATGACTCTGACCAGTGTTTGCCAGGGTGTGGCACCTAACGCCAGTGAGCCGTGGCTGAGTGATCGAGGCACACCAAACAGGGCGTCCTCGGCAATGGAGTAGATGGTGGGGATTACAGCAAAACCCATGGCAAAACCCACCACCAGCGCATTACGCTGATCGTAGGGGATGCCCAGCTCACTGCTTAACCAGTGCTGCATATTCCCAGCAAACAGCTGTGATTCCAGCGGTTGGCTCAGGCTTAATGCCAGCCAACCCGTCAGCAGGATGATCGGAATCAGCAGTAAGCTATGCCAGCCATCTGGAATCCTGTATTTCATTGAGTCTGGAAGGTGGAACCAGAGGTAACCAAACACCAGCATACTCAGTGGTAAAAGTAACAACAGGGCAAAAATGCCGGGTAGGTATTGTTCTACAAAAGGCGCAAGGAACAGGCCAGCAAAAAAACCCAGTACTACTGTTGGCAGGGCTTCCATCAATTCGATGATGGGTTTGATTTTACGCCGTAGCGCGGGAGCCATAAAAAAGGCGGTGTACATGGCACCACAAATTGCCAACGGGATCGACAAAAGCATGGCATAAAAAGCAGCTTTAAGCGTGCCAAAAGCCAGCGGTGTCAGGCTGAACTTGGGTTCAAATTCATTGGAAGCAGAAGATGACTGCCAAGTGTAGGATGGTTCCTGATATCCCTCATACCAAACCTTGCTCCACAAAGCTTTGAATGACACCTCTGGGTGAGGGTTATCCAGACTAATACCATGCAGCTGGTGATGTTTATCCACGGCCAGTAACAGGCTGCCGCGTGGTGACAGAGCCATCAACTGAGTATCGGCTGGTAACAGTTGACCACTGATGGAGCGATTTTCCGCTGTAGTATTAAAGATACCCAGTTGTCCACTGGCATCCACAGCAGCTAACCCCTTGCGTCGGAATTCCGGCACCAGCAGGGTAACTGGCTGGTTACTCAGTTGCAGGCTGCGGATCCGTGTCAGTTGTGGCTCTTGGTGTTCATCCCGCACCATAAACCATTGGCTGATTTTTCCTGCACTGTCGGCCGTCAACAGTGACTGATTGCCCAGTTGCAGCACCATGCCGGTTAGGGTTTGCCCTGCGGGTAGCAGTTGCAGGGTTTTATCCTGTTGCCCTTGCAGCAGTTGCAGTTGGCCTTGCTGATTGGCCAGGTAAACCTGCCGGTGACCGGGAGTGGTCAGCAGAAAATCCGGTGTTGTATTCAGCTGCTGGATACTGTGTTGGGTGGCCCGTAAAGGCGAGGGTTGCTGCAGGCTGGGTGCCTGTTGTAACCCGATGTGCACCAGCAACAGCTGATCACCACTGACCGCAGCCACTGACAATTCACCACCCTGTTGCTGGTGGTGCAACAAACGAATGGGTTGATCGGAAGCGCCTAATGGCAAGGGTTGGTCACCCAGCGGGAAATGCACACGAGGGTTAACACCGATCCGCTGACCCTGTTGATCAAACATCATTGGATATTCCGGCTGGATGACCAGCAATCGTCCATCATCCAGCCCAAGCAGCAACAGACGGCTGCTGGGATGAGGCACACTGACAGCGCTGATCTTGCGGCCTTGTAATGCAAGTTGTTGAGTTGCCAGTGGTTGTTGATCAACCAGATCAATGAAGTGCAGTGTGCCATCAGCAGTCAGCAGGGTAGCCAACTGGTCTTGTTCTTCGGTCAGCAGTGCGAGGGGTTCTTGCTGCTCTGACAGATGAAGTGCATGGGTAAGACGGTGCTCAGTGGAGGCTGACTGAAACAGCGGCATAACTTCATACAGTAGATAAAAGAAAATCAGGGTGATCGCCAGAATCACCGACAGCCCACTAGCAGCCACCATCCAGGTAATCCCACGATTGTAACCGGCGCGCAGTCGTCGCCGCTGCATAATGCGGGGGCTTGCCAACTCCTGTTCCAGTTTATCCGAGATGCTTTTCATGCAAGGGCTCTGTAATCTGCTAACGGCTTAAAGGCCAAGCAACTGGTGCAGTTGTTCGACCCGCCAGGGAGCCAGCGGTATGTAACCATCACGTAGAACCACACCTTGCCCCTGCTGTGACAGTACCATGCGAATGAATTCACGCTCCAGAGGGGGTAAGGGCTGGTTCGGGCGTTTGTTGACATAAATATAGAGAAAACGTGACAAGGGAAAGTCCCCACGTGAAGTCTGCTCAGGAGTGGCTTCAATATACGGTTGATCAGCAGACCGCGCCAGGGCGATGGCACGAACAGAAGAAGTACGGTAACCAATACCGGAATAACCTATGGCATTCAGCGAGGTGGATATAGCCTGCACAACCGAGGCAGATCCAGGCTGTTCGTTGACATTATTGCGAAAATCACCACCGCACAGTGCCACACTTTTGAAATAACCATAGGTGCCGGAAACCGAGTTGCGTCCGTAGAGTTGAATGGGGCGATTGCTCCAACTGCCGGTCAATCCCAGATCCCCCCAGTGATTAACTGGTTGGTTGGCACCGCAGTGGCGTGTGGATGAAAAAATGGCATCCAGCTGGCTCAGTGTAAGACCCGTTAATGGATTGTCTTTATGGACATAAACAGCAAGTGCATCTATTGCAACTGGAATAGCTGTTGGAGGGTAACCATGGCGCATTTCAAAAGCCTGGACTTCGGAATCACGCATCGGGCGCGACATGGCACCCAGATTGGCAGTACCTTCTGCCAAAGCCGGTGGTGCAGTGGAGGAGCCGGATGCCTGAACCTGGATATGAATGCCTGGATAAAAGTGCCGGAACTCTTCAGCCCAGAGGGTCATCAGATTTGCGAGGGTGTCTGATCCGACCGTAGACAGGTTACCGGAGATACCACTGATGCGCTGGTAATCAGGCAGACCACGCACATCGGCAGCTTGCAGCGGCAGGCAGGCAAACAGCAGTACGTAAAAAAACCTGAAAGGCATGTAGGAATCTCCGAAATTGGAAATATGGCAACGGGTGAGTTTCACAGATGAAAATGACATTTTGATGAAGGTGCAAATGTTTTTTACAGCAGCTGCTTTTGTTTGGCATCTGGTCTGAATAATGGCCGATTGCAGGCCGATCACAAAATGTTTGCTTTCCTTAAGTCAGGCGTTAAGCTTTGTTGTATCGCAACTGCGAAAAAAACAATGACAACAGAGTGAAGCAGCCATGACACAACTTGATGATCTGGAAGATATCCCCGGTCCGGAAGGACAATTAACCCTGAAGCTGGTTGCCACCCCACGAGATACCAACCTACACGGTGATATTTCTGCCGGCTGGGTAGTATCCCAGATGGAGCAGGCTGCTGAATTGACTGCCGCCCGGCTTGCACATGGCCGTACAGCAACTGTAGCGATTACCGGCATGGATTTTCTTTGCCCGGTACGTCTTGGCAGTTTGGTACAGATTTATACCGAATTACAGGAAACCGGCACCAGCTCGATGAAATACAACGTTCAGGTGTGGATTCTGCCACCGAATGAAAAAGATCCGGACAGTCTCTACAAGGTGACCGAGGCAACTTTTGTGATGGTCGCACTGGATGAAAAGGGGCGTATTCGTACCCTGCCCGGACAAATCTAATCATTCATTGTAATATTCTTGTCATCTTCTTATATGATCTTGTGCGCATGCACAAATATTAACGAGGTGACAGCATGGCTATTAAGGTAGGAATTAACGGTTTTGGTCGTATGGGACGTCTGGCATTACGTGCAGCCTGGGACTGGCCGGAGCTGGAGTTTGTACGTATTAATGATCCAGCCGGTGATGCCGCTACCCACGCCCACCTGCTGAACTTCGACTCGGTACAAGGCACCTGGCAGCATCAAGCCAATGCGGAAGGTAATAGCATCCTGATCGGCGGCCAGCGTTTACAAGTCACCAACAGCAAAACAATTGCTGAAGTAGACTGGTCCGATTGTGATCTGGTGCTGGAGTGCTCCGGCAAGTTCAAAACCAAAGCCTTGTTACAAGCCTATCTGGATCAGGGTGTAAAGCGGGTGGTGGTTTCTGCACCGCTCAAGGAAGAAGGTGTACTCAACGTGGTGATGGGGGTGAATGATCAGCTTTATGACCCGGCTATACATCCCATCATCACTGCCGCCTCTTGCACCACCAACTGCCTGGCACCGGTTGTTAAGGTGATCCATGAACACCTTGGCATCCGCCACGGTAGCATGACCACCATTCACGACATCACCAATACCCAGACCATTCTGGATGCACCCCACAAGGATCTGCGTCGTGCACGCGCCTGTGGCATGAGCCTGATCCCCACTACTACTGGTTCAGCCAAGGCCATCACTGATATTTTCCCCGAGTTAAAAGGCCGTTTAAATGGCCATGCCGTGCGTGTACCCCTGGCTAACGCCTCCCTGACTGACTGTGTTTTTGAGGTGGAAAAAGCCACTACACCGGAAGCAGTGAATGCCCTGCTGAAGGCTGCGGCGGAAGGTGAGCTGAAGGATATTCTGGGTTATGAAGAACGTCCGCTGGTTTCCATCGACTACAAGGGTGATCCACGCTCATCCATCGTAGATGCCCTGTCCACCATGGTGATCAACGGCACCCAGGTAAAAATTTATGCCTGGTATGACAATGAGTGGGGATATGCCAGCCGCCTGGTAGAACTGGCGCGGAAAGCGATGGCCTGATCCTTATGCTGAATCAGCTGTCGACCGGTGTTAAGCAATATCTGGTGGTGACCGGTAACTACTGGGCGTTCACCCTGACGGACGGTGCCTTACGGATGCTGGTGGTGTTGTATTTCCACCAGCTGGGTTATGCACCGCTGCAGATTGCATTGCTATTCCTGTTTTATGAGTTTTTTGGAGTAGTCACCAATCTTGTAGGCGGCTGGCTGGGTGCGCGGCTGGGGCTGAACCGCACCATGAACATCGGGTTGGCGCTGCAGATAGTCGCTTTGGTGATGCTGCTGGTGCCTGCAGAGTGGCTGACCGTAGCCTGGATGATGGTGGCACAAGCCTTTTCCGGTATTGCCAAGGATTTAAACAAGATGAGCGCCAAGAGCGCCATCAAGACCCTGGTGCCTGCAGATGCTCAGGGGCGCTTGTATCACTGGGTGGCCCTGCTGACTGGCTCCAAAAATGCTCTTAAGGGTTTTGGATTTTTCCTTGGTGCGTTGTTGCTGACCTGGCTGGGTTTTGCTGGTGCCGTGCTGGTGATGGCAATCATGCTGACACTGGTGTGGATCGCCTCGCTGTTCCTGCTCAAACAAGAGCTGGGGCGGATGAAAAACAAGCCAAAATTCACCGATGTGTTTTCCAAAAGCCGAGCGATTAATGTGCTGTCGCTGGCGCGTTTTTTCCTGTTTGCCGCGCGGGATGTTTGGTTTGTAGTGGCACTGCCGGTGTATTTATCCCAGACACTGGGCTGGGATTTCTGGCAGATCGGTGGTTTTATGGCCAGCTGGATTGTTGCTTACGGCGTAGTGCAGGCACTGGCACCCCGTATAACCGGCAAGGCCGATGGTCGAGTGCCGGGTCGTAATGCCACCGCCAGCTGGGGATTGGCACTGGCAATCACCCCCTTGCTGATACTGCTGGGTTTTTACCTGCAATGGCAGCCGGATACACTGATCATTACCGGCTTGCTGCTGTTCGGCCTGCTGTTTGCGGTGAACTCATCCGTGCACAGCTTCCTGATTGTCAGCCACGCCCGCAGTGACGGTGTATCACTGGATGTCGGCTTTTATTACATGGCTAATGCCATGGGACGCCTAATTGGCACCCTGTTGTCCGGTTATGTATTTCAAGTCTGGGGGCTAACCGCCTGCCTGTGGATCTCTGCTCTATTTATCCTGCTGGCAGCATTAATTGCACTGGCAATGCCAAAACCGGAAATAACAAATACCACCAGCCAGTGATATGGGCTGTTCTATACAGCCTATTTTGTATTCAGTATCCAAAGTTGCTCAAAAACAAACTGAGCCTGCTCATTTGCACCCAGCACTGACAAGAAATATCCAATAAAAACAATGCACTGTTAGTGCTGCCAGGAAGATAACACGCAAGCATAAAGGACAAAGTTGTGCTTGCGCGTTTACATCCCTGCCCCTGCGATGGATCAATAGACTTTTTCCAGAAAAATCGGTAAGTTGAATAAAAAACAGACGGTAGGCAGCAGTGACTTTTTGAGCATGCCTACTAACAAAATGTTTTGTGCGCCGG